>CABUCA010000012.1 GCA_902489965.1 uncultured Collinsella sp. | reverse complement strand
TTGAGCAGGAGGACATGCCGGTCCGCAACCATGCTATGGAGTGCCGCATCAATGCCGAAACGCCGGACTTTCTGCCGTCATGCGGAACGGTCACCGCGTTGCGTGTGCCGGGTGGTCCGCGCGTGCGCTGGGATTCCGCCATGTTTGCCGGTGCGAAAGTTCCGCCGTACTACGACTCCATGCTCGGCAAGCTCATCGTGTGTGCGCCCACGCGTGACGGCGCCATTCGCAAGATGCGCTCGGCCCTGGGCGAGCTCGTGATTGAGGGCGTGAGCGAAAACAGCGAGCTTCAGCTCGACGTGCTGGCAAACGACGAGTTCTTGTCGGGCATGTATCACACCGATCTAATGGGGCATCTCTATGCTGATGAATAGAAAAGCGAAGACGGTCAACGTCCTCGAGGGACCGATGACCGAATCGTGCGCCGAGTTTCCCGCGCGCCACGTGTTTATCAAGTGCCCGGAGTGCCGCCGCGTGATCGATGAGGCGCGCCTGCACGACAACCTCGAGGTCTGCCCTCGTTGCGGCAAACACTTTCGCGTGAGCGGGCGCGACCGCATGCGCATGACGATTGACGAGGGCACGTTTGAGGAATGGGATGCCAGTCTGGCGCCGGAGGACTTCCTTTCGTTTCCCGGCTATGCCGACAAGCTCAAGAGCGTGAGCGAACGTTCGGGCGAGCGCGATGCCGTTGTGTGCGGCAAGGGCAAAATCTGCGGTTGCGATACGGCGCTCTTCTTTATGGACGCCAACTTTATGATGGGCTCGATGGGTTCCGTGGTGGGCGAGAAGATCTGCCGCACATTTGAGCGTGCGACCGAGCTGGGACTGCCGGTCGTTGGCTTTACCGTATCGGGTGGCGCCCGCATGCAGGAGGGCGTGACCTCGCTCATGCAGATGGCCAAAATCTCTGCGGCGGTTAGGCGCCATAGCGAGGCGGGCGGCCTGTATATCACGGTGCTCACTGACCCCACGACCGGAGGCGTAACCGCGAGCTTTGCCATGGAGGGCGACATTATCCTGGCCGAGCCCGATGCCCTGACGGCATTTGCCGGCCCGCGCGTGATCGAGCAGAACATGCACAAGCGCCTGCCCAAGGGATTCCAGCGCTCCGAGTTTTTGCTGGAGCACGGCTTTTGCGATGCCGTTGTTCCGCGTGGCGAGATTGCGCTCACGGTAGGCGAGCTGCTGGCGCTGCACGAAGGGCACGCGCCCGGCCTGGGGGCACCGCATGAGATCGTGCATACGGGTCGCCGCGGCAAAAAGCTGGGACACTTGTTCAAGCGCTCGGCCGCACCAAAAACCGCGCTCGAGATTGTCAAGCAGACCCGCTCGGCAGATCGCGCCACGGCAGGCGAGATGATCTCGCTGGGCCTGGATGGATTTGTGGAGCTGCACGGCGACCGCTACTTTGGCGACGACGCTGCTGTGGTGGCTGGCATTGGCTGGAAAGACGGACGCCCCGTAACGGTCATCGCCATCGAGCGCGGCACCACGACCAAAGAGCGCATGCGTCGCAACTTTGGTATGGCACATCCCGAGGGCTACCGCAAAGCGCGTCGCCTGATGCGCCAGGCCGAAAAGTTTGGTCGACCGGTTCTGTGCCTGGTCGATACTTCGGGCGCGTTTTGCGGCATCGGTGCCGAGGAACGCGGCCAGGGTGAGGCGATTGCCCAGAACCTCATGGAGATGAGCGGCCTTAAGACGCCGATTGTCTCGGTGGTGACAGGCGAGGGCGGCTCTGGTGGCGCGCTGGCGCTGTCCGTGGCCGACCGCATCCTGATGCTCTCGAGCTCGGCCTATTCGGTCGTGAGCCCCGAGGCCTGTGCGTCGATCCTGTGGAAGGATACCGAGCGCGCGAATGAGGCCGCCGAGGCGCTTAAGCTCACGGCCCCCGATCTGCTGGCGCTCGCCATCATTGACGGCATTGTTGACGATAAGGGCCTGTCGCATGAGGAGATCGCCGGTGCCGTCATGTCCTCGGCATTTGATGCCTTCGATGCGCTTGGGCAGCTCGACGACGCGACCCTCACAAACCTCCGCTACGAAAAGTACCGCGCAATCGGTCAGTACCGCACGATGTGACAAAGGGGCAGCCCGCATGTCACATTGGGAAAGGCGTTCCATGTCACAAGTTTCTAACACCACGTTTGCAACGACGGTTTCATCAAACGCCATGGCCGTGGTGGACTATCTGTCCAAAAGCATGATGTCGGCGTTGCCGTTTATTGTCTGCGCGGCGTTGTTCCGCACCGTCGCCGTCATTATGGGCGAAGGCATGCTGGGCCTGTGGTCTGCCGATTCCGAAATCTATCGCCTGTTCTACAGTTGGCTCTATAACGCCGGCTACTACTTTTTGCCCATCTATCTTGGTTGGGCGGCCGCCCGCCAGCTCGGTTGCTCGGAGCAGCTGGGTATGATGCTGGGCGGCGTATTGATTGCGCCCGATCTGCTCAAGCTCGTCGATGCCGCATCGACGACGGGGGCATCGATGACTTCCGTGTATGGTCTGCTTCCCGCGCCGGTCAACGATTACACGACGACTGTTATTCCGGTTCTCATCTCGGTGCCCGTGCTATGGCGAGTGGAGTGTTTCTTTAAGCGCGTTATCCCTAAGGCCGTGGCGTTTTCGTTCGTTCCGTTTGCAACCATGCTTGTCATGGTTCCGGTTTCGCTGTGCATTACGGCGCCGGCGGGCAGCTATCTGGGCATGCTGTTGGGCCAGCTTATGTTTATGCTTGGCAATTCCGGTGGCATCGTGTCGCTGCTCACGCTCATGGGGCTTGCCGCGGGCTGGGAGTTCCTAAAGATCGCCGGCGTCAGCAACGTTGTCCTATCGCTCGCCTATGCGCAGTTTATGAGTGTGGGAACGGATTCGTGCATCCTGATCGCCGCGACGATGGCAACGTTCGCCGTTTGGGGCATGCCCTTTGGCGCGTCGCTTCGCGTTGCGGATAAGGACGAGAAGGCGCTCATGCTGGGCTATTCAATCTCGGGTGTTCTTGGCGGCGTAAGCGAGCCGGCGCTGTACGGTTGCGGCTTTAAATATGGCAGGTGCCTGACGTGCATGGCCATTGGCGGCGCCGTCGGAGGCCTTGTTGCGGCCGTGGGCCACGTTACGGCCTATACCATCGGCATGACGAATGTCCTTATGGTCATTGGCTTTGCCACGGGCGGCATCTCGAACCTGCTGTGGTGCTGCGCTGCCGGCGGTGTGGCATTTGCGGTGTCTGCGGCGCTGAGCTACTGCTTTGGCGTGGTGCCGGCGAAGGGACAGACGACGGGGGACGGAGCCGATTCACCCGAAACCTCGAAGAGCGTGGCCGAAGTAAGCGCGTAAACCTGTGCGACACAAGGACGATTCCTTTGCCATATTCCAAGGCCGTGGCCCGTGTGGGTTGTGGCCTTTTTTGTATCTGAAGGACAAAGTGGCTACACTACAATCCGTTTGAGCAATAGATATATATAGGCAGTACCGTGGGGGCTGATGAAGATGGTCGAGTGGATCGTTCGTCGTGCGCAGGGCGACCGTGCGCGCGTGGGCACGTTGACGGGCATGGTGTGTATTCTCGCTAATGTTGCGCTTTGTGCTGCGAAGGGCGCAATTGGTGTGCTGTCGGGATCGGTTTCGATTGTGGCGGATGCCATGAACAACCTGTCCGATGCCAGCTCGAATATCGTGAGCGTGCTGGGCTTTAAGCTGGCGAGCAAGCCGGCCGACCCCGAGCATCCTTACGGCCACGGTCGCTACGAGTATCTCTCGGGTTTGGTCGTGGCGGCGCTCGTGCTGCTTATTGGCATCGAACTGGTGAAGTCCTCGGTGGAGCGTATTGTCAACCCGGAGCCTGTCGAGTTCTCGCTTGCCCTGGTGGCAGTCCTGGCACTTTCGATGGTTGTAAAGCTGTGGATGGCGGCCCTCAACCAAAAGCTCGGCGATCGCATTGAGTCCGAGACGCTGCATGCGACCGCGCAGGATTCCAAGAACGATGTCCTTGCCACAGGCGCCGTGCTGGCATGTGCGATTGTTTCGCAGGTGACGCACATCAATCTTGACGCATGGGTTGGCCTTGCCGTTGGCGCCTATATTGGCTGGAGCGGCCTTGAACTTATTCAAGATACGGTAAGCCCGCTTTTGGGCCAGTCACCCGATCCTAAGCTGGTCAAGCACATTCGAGACAAGATCATGAGCTATCCCGGCGTTTTGGGCGTTCACGATTTGATGGTTCACGACTACGGCCCGGGCAGGAAGTTTGCAAGTGCGCACGCCGAGATGGCGGCCGAGGCCAGCCCGCTGGAAAGTCACGACACGCTCGATAACATCGAGCAGTCGTTTAGGAACGAAGACGGCATGATTGTCACACTTCACTACGACCCCATCGTGACCGATGACCCCAAGCTGGCGAGCATGCGCCTGCGTATCAACGCAATGGCTCAGGAGATCGATAACCGCCTCTCGATTCATGATCTACGCTGTGTGCCGGGTCCTACGCACACCAACGTGATCTTTGACTGCGTGCGTCCCTCGGATCTGCAGATGAGTGCCGAAGACGTAAAGCACGCGCTGGCACAACGGGTCGAATCGGAATATCCCAAGTCGATTGCCAAGATTACGATCGACGAAGACTACGTAGGGCATACCCACGAGTAAGGCTATGCCGGCAAAGCAGGTTATGCAGAAGGGGAGAGCATGAAGAAGCTGTATCTACTCCGCCACGGTCAGACGGAGTTCAACGTCAAAAAGCTGGTCCAGGGCCGCTGCGATTCACCGCTGACCGACCTGGGCCGCAAACAAGCGGGAATGGCAGCCGCATGGCTCAAGGGCCACGACGTTGTCCCCGACAAAGTGGTCTCTTCGCCCTTAGGCCGAGCCATGGACACAGCTCAGCTCGTCGCATGCGAGCTCCTCGGCCCGGACGCAGCAGCCGAGCCCTGCGAAGGCATTATCGAGCGCTGCTACGGCACCTTCGAAGAAGGCCCGCACGACGCGCTACCCACCGACGTCTGGGATCCGGGCGAGGACCTGGTCCCCTTTGGAGGAGAAGGAAGCCGCGCGCTGCAAGAACGCATGGTAGGCACCCTCACCAATCTCATGGGCGCCGATGGTATCGAAACCCTCTTAGCAGTAAGCCACGGCAGTGCCAGCCGCCAATTCATCAAGGCTGCAGCCCCAGAGGGCTTCGAGCTCCCAACAAAACTCCCTAACTGCGCCATCATGATCTTCGATTTCGACGAGGAAAAGCCACAAGCAGAAGGCGAGCCTCATCAATGTAAGTTCACCCTCCAGCAAATAGTGGACCCCCAACAAAGTAATTAGCTGAGCGAGCAGAGTTAAGCAGACATCAACGTGTCGTCTCCCGAGCTTGGCAGAGGGGCGGCGAAATATATTAAGTTTGTCGCGAGTTCCGCACGCAAAGGAAAGCACTTAATGTGCTTTCCGTCTTGCGCAGGACTGTAGAGCAGCAAACTTAATATATTTCGCCGCCCCTCTGCCAAGCCCAGGCGACTCCACGCACTTTACCTGCGTAAACAATGTGAGTGAAATATGAATCTCGATGGATACGCCCGCAGCCGTGTATACTAAACAGCTGTGTGAAACCAGGGGAGTATTCTGGCTGGATAAAATGCCTGCTTAATAGGGTTGTCAGGTAGTCCGGGCGAAATACAAGGCTGGGGAGCACGTCGTGTAAGTAGTGGTCCTCTAGGGGCGTACGCTCGGTGGTGTACGCATTGTCCCAAGACCACGCGAGAGTTGGGATCATATCTTGATCAGCATGATTCTCGGCCGCAAGATTGGCATGACCCAGGTTTGGGACGAGGACGACAACGTCGTTCCCGTCACGGTCATCCAGGCTGGCCCCTGCGCTGTCTCGCAGGTTAAAACTCAGGCAACCGACGGCTATGACGCCGTCCAGATCGGTTTCGGCGACATCAAGGCCAAGAACGTGAACAAGCCCATGGCTGGTCACTTCGCCAAGGCTGGCGTCGAGCCTGTCCGTTTCCTTCGTGAGGTCCGCGTCGAGAACGGCGAGGAGCACAAGGTCGGCGAGGTCGTCACCGTCGCTGATTTCGCTGATGTCGAGAAGGTCGACGTCATCGGTACCTCCAAGGGTAAGGGCTTCCAGGGTCGCATCAAGCGCTGGGGTCAGCGCCGCGGTCCTATGACGCATGGTTCTCACTTCCAGCGTCACCCCGGTTCTATCGGTCAGTGCGCCTATCCTGCGCGCGTCCTCAAGGGCGTCAAGATGGCCGGTCACATGGGTAACGAGCGCGTTACCGTCAAGAACCTTTCCGTTGTCCGCATCGATGCCGAGCAGAACCTCATCTTGGTCAAGGGCGCTGTCCCGGGTGCCAAGAATGGTCTCGTCGCCATCCGTATGGCCTAAGGGCCCAGCCCATTTAGCCCAGCGTCATACCAAGGAGAACACTTAAATGGCAAAGTTTGAAGTAAAGAACAGCGAGGGCAAGAAGGTCGCCGAGGCCGAGCTCGCCGCTGAGGTGTACGGCATCGAGCCGAACATCCACGTTATGCACCACATCGTCAAGTGCCAGATGGCCTCTTGGCGTCAGGGCACCCAGTCCGCTAAGGGCCGCTCTGAGGTTTCCGGTGGCGGCAAGAAGCCTTGGCGTCAGAAGGGCACCGGCCGTGCCCGCCAGGGTTCCATCCGTGCTGCCCAGTGGCGTCACGGTGGCGTTGTCTTCGCCCCCAAGCCCCGTTCCTACGCTAAGCGTATGAACAACAAGGAGGTCAAGCTGGCTATGCGCTCCGCGCTGTCCGCCAAGCTGGCCGATGGCGAGCTCGTACTCGTCGACGACTACGGCTTCGAGAAGCCTTCCACCAAGGCTGCCGTCGCCATGCTCAAGGCTCTCGGCCTTGAGGGCAAGCGTCTGACCATCATCGTTCGCGATGAGGACGTCAACGCCTACCTGTCGTTCCGCAACATTCCCAAGACGTTCATCATCACCGCTGACGAGGCCAACACCTACGATCTCGTCAACAACAACGCTGTGCTGATGCCCGCCGACATCGCCGCTCACTTCGGGGAGGTGCTTGCATAAATGACCGCCCACGAGATCATCATCCGTCCGATCGTGTCCGAGCGTTCCTTCTCCGGCATGGAGCTGAACAAGTACACGTTCGAGGTCGCCAAGGATGCTAACAAGTATCAGATCAAGGACGCTGTCGAGGAGATCTTCGGCGTCAAGGTCGTTCGCGTGAACACCCTGACGGTCAAGCCCAAGACCAAGCGCGTGCGCTATGTCGCCGGCAAGACCCGTTCTTGGAAGAAGGCCATCGTCACGCTGGCCGAGGGCGACACCATCGAGGTCTTTGGCAACCAGGCCTAAGACTCGCTGCTGTTGAGTGAGCTCATGCCTCCCAAATAGGGGAGGCGGGAGCTCAAGGTTTTGGGCGTATAAAATGGACACGCCCGGAACCGTGTATATGTCCGGTGTCATCGCACCCGAGGCAGAACCTCGAATCCCTGTCTGCGATGGCTAACGGATTCCTATTGAAAGGGATTGTAATGGCTGTAAAGCACCTTAAGCCGACCTCCGCTGGTAGGCGTTGGCAGACGATCTCCGACTTCTCCGAGATCACCTGCACCAAGCCCGAGAAGTCTCTTCTCGAGCCCCTGCCCAAGAAGGCCGGTCGTAACAACAACGGCCGCATCACCACCCGCCACCAGGGCGGCGGCGTGAAGCGTCGTTATCGCGTGATCGACTTCAAGCGCAACAAGGACGGCGTGCCCGCCAAGGTTGCCACGATCGAGTACGATCCGAACCGTTCCGCTCGCATCGCTCTGCTGCACTACGCTGACGGTGAGAAGCGCTACATCCTGGCCCCCAAGGGTCTCGAGGTCGGTCAGACCATCATGTCCGGTTCTGACGCCGACATCAAGCCGGGCAACGCTCTGCCCCTCGCCGACATCCCCGTCGGTACGCTCATCCACGCCGTCGAGTTCCAGCCGGGCAAGGGCGCTGCTATCGCCCGTTCCGCCGGTAACTCCTGCCAGCTGATGGGTAAGGAGGGCAAGTACGCTATCGTCCGTATGCCTTCCTCCGAGATGCGCCGCATCCTCGTTACCTGCCGCGCCACCGTCGGTGAGGTCGGCAACGCCGATCACTCCAACATCGTCATCGGCAAGGCCGGCCGTAAGCGTCACATGAACGTGCGCCCGACCGTCCGCGGTACCGTCATGAACCCTGTCGACCACCCGCACGGCGGTGGCGAGGGCAAGAACCACACCTCTGGTCGTCCCTCCGTTACCCCCTGGGGTAAGCCGACGAAGGGCCTTCGTACGCGCAAGAAGAAGAAGGTCTCGAACCAGCACATCATTCGTCGCCGTAAGAAGTAATTTCGGATACCGAGTTTTAGGAGAAAGCACTTATGAGCAGAAGTCTCAAAAAGGGCCCGTTCGTGGAGACTCGCCTTCTCTCGCGTATCACCGCGATGAACGAGGCTGGCAAGAAGGACGTCGTGAAGACCTGGTCCCGCGCGTCCACCATCTTCCCCGAGATGGTTGGTCACACCATCGCCGTCCACGACGGCCGCAAGCATGTGCCCGTGTATGTTACCGAGTCCATGGTTGGTCACAAGCTCGGCGAGTTCGCGCCGACTCGTACGTTCCGTGGCCACAAGGCCAAATAGGGGGTTAACCGTAAATGGCAACTAAGTCTATTGAAACTGAGGCCACCGAGGTTCGCGCCGTCGCTAAGTACGTGCGTGTTTCCCCCAGCAAGGCCCGCCTGGTGGTCGATCTGATCCGCCGCAAGCCTGTTGCTCAGGCCTTCGACATCCTCCACTTCTGCGACCGCGCCGTCGCCGTGGATGTCGAGAAGGTTCTCCGTTCCGCCGTTGCGAACGCCGAGAACAACAACGGTCTGCGTGCCGACAACCTGGTTGTCGCCGCTGCCTATGTTGACGAGGGTCCGACGCTTAAGCGCATCCGTCCCCGCGCCAAGGGTTCCGCTTCTCGCATTCTGAAGCGTACTTCCCACATCACCGTCGTCGTTGCTCCTCGAAAGGAGGCGTAAAGCTGTATGGGTCAGAAAGTCTACCCCACCGGCTTCCGTCTTGGCATCACCGAGAACTGGCGCTCCCGCTGGTTCGCAGAGAAGGATTACGCTAAGACCCTCGGTAACGATCTCGAGATCCGCAAGTACCTCGAGAAGCGTCTTTCCCGCGCAGCTGTCTCCCGCGTCGAGATCGAGCGCGCTGGCGACAAGGTGAAGGTCATCATCCTCACTGCTCGCCCCGGCGTTGTCATCGGTAAGAAGGGTGCCGAGATCGATACCCTCCGCACCGAGCTCGAGAAGGTCGCTGGCGTCTCCAAGGGCCAGCTCTCCGTCGACGTTGTCGAGATCAAGCGCCCCGAGCTCGACGCCAACCTCGTTGCTCAGTCTATCGCCGAGCAGCTCGAGGGCCGCGTTGCCTTCCGTCGCGCTATGCGCAAGGCTGTCCAGTCCGCCCGCAAGGCCGGCGCTAAGGGCATCCGTATCCAGTGCTCCGGTCGTCTCGGCGGTGCCGAGATGGGCCGTCGTGAGTGGTACCGCGAGGGTCGCGTGCCTCTGCACACCCTCCGTGCCAAGATCGACTACGGCACAGCTGTCGCCAGCACCACTATGGGCGCTTGCGGCGTGAAGGTCTGGATTTACCTGGGCGAGAAGCTCCCGGGCCAGCCTGTTCCCAACCCTGCACTCGAGGGCTCTTCCCGTCCTCGTCGTCGTAACTCCGAGAGGAGGGGTCAGTAGTGCTTGCCCCTAAGCGTATTCTTCACCGCAAGGTGCAGCGTGGCTCCATGAAGGGCCAGGCCAAGGGTAATACCGAGCTGCATTTCGGCGAGTTTGGTATCCAGGCTCTCGAGGCCCATTGGATCACCAACCGTCAGATCGAGGCCGCTCGTATTGCTATGACCCGCTACATGAAGCGTGGCGGTCGTGTCTACATCACTATCTTCCCCGATAAGCCCATCACCAAGAAGCCTGCTGAGACTCGCATGGGTTCTGGTAAGGGTAACCCCGAGGAGTGGGTGGCCGTCGTCAAGCCCGGCCGCATCATGTTCGAGGTCAAGGGCGTGCCCGAGGAGGTCGCTCGCGAGGCTCTGCGTCTTGCACAGCACAAGCTTCCCATCAAGACCAAGATTGTTGCTGCCAAGAACGCCGAGCAGCGCATCGAGAAGGAGATGGCTGAGGAGGCCGCTCTCGAGGCCAAGTGGGCTGCTGAGGACGCCGCCGCCGCCAAGGAGGAGAACTAATGAAGCCCGCAGAGATTCGTGAGCTCTCGGACGCTCAGCTCGTTGAGAAGCTGAAGGAAATGCGCGCCGAGCTCTTTAACCTTCGTTTCCAGATGGCCACCAGCCAGCTGGACAACACCGCTCGCGTCAACACCGTGAAGAAGGACATCGCTCGCGTCCTCACGGAGCAGCGCGCCCGCGAGATCGCAGCGGAGAAGTCCGCTGTCGCCGAGTAGGACCTAAGGAGAGAACATGACTGATTCGCGTAACTCGCGTAAGGTCCGTACGGGTGTCGTTACCTCCGTCTCCGGTGCCAAGACCATTGTTGTCACCATCACCGAGCGCAAGCGTCACCCCAAGTACGGCAAGATGATGACCAGCTCCAAGAAGCTGCACGCTCACGACGAGGAGTGCACGGCTGGCGTGGGCGATACCGTCCGCGTTATGGAGACCCGTCCTATGTCCAAGATGAAGCGTTGGCGCCTCATCGAGGTCGTCGAGCGCGCTAAATAAGCAGTCGCTCTTACGACTTGTACGTTTCCGAAGATGTGCGTATACCTGGCTTGCATACCACGGGCCGTATAAAGGCTGCGCACCTCTCTTCGGTTCTTAGTTCGGAGGAACATCTACCATGATTCAGATGCAAACCATGCTGAACGTCGCCGACAACTCCGGCGCTCGCAAGATTCGCTGCATCAAGGTGCTTGGCGGTTCCAAGCGTCGTTATGCAGGCATCGGCGATGTGTTCATCGGTGCTGTCCAGGAGGCTACCCCTGGCGCCAACGTCAAGAAGAAGGACGTTGTCCGTTGCGTCGTCGTTCGCACCGTTAAGGAGATCCGCCGCAAGGATGGCTCCTACATTCGCTTTGATGAGAACGCCTGCGTTGTCATCAACAACGATGGTTCGCCCGTCGGCACCCGTATCTTCGGGCCCGTCGCTCGCGAGCTTCGTGACAAGAAGTACATGAAGATCGTCTCGCTCGCTCCCGAGACCCTGTAGTTAGGGGAGATATATGTATATCAAGAAGGGCGATAAGGTCCAGGTTCTCTCTGGTAAGGATCGCGGCAAGCAGGGCGTTGTCCTGCGTGCTCTCCCTGCAGAGAACAAGGTCGTTGTCGAGGGCGTTTCGGTCGTCAAGAAGGCCGTCAAGCCCAACGCTGCCAACCAGCAGGGCGGCATCGTTTCGCAGGAGGCTCCCATCGATGCCTCCAACGTCAATCTCGTTTGCCCCGAGTGCGGTAAGGTTACCCGCGTCGGTCACGAGAAGGACGGCAAGAACAAGCTGCGCGTCTGCAAGAAGTGCGGCCACAAGTTCTAAGCTGCCCGCAACATCAAGTTGCTAGCAAAGGCCCGGATGCCACGGCACCCGGGCCTTTTTCTATCTCTACTCATTGGGGACAGGCTTAAATGAGTACCCTAACTGGGTAAGCATAAATGAGCGGGTCGTGCTGTATAAATTGCTTGTGTGCGCGTTTATGCGCGTTAGATTGCGTTTAATTACGCACCTATGCGTATATATGCGCCGTTTACGGGGCAATAATGACCGTTTAGCGGTGAGATACGCAAAAATGCGCACAGACGCGCGTGTTTGTGCGAATATAGAGCTGTCAGAAATGTAAGACGTTCTATGACACAGGAGACACATAATGGCAGATTCCAAGCAGGCTCCACTCGACGCCGCGGCAGCCGCCAAAGCAGCATTTGCTTCGGTCCAGGACAAGCCGTTCCCTAACGACATCTTTACGGCTCCCGAGCTCCGTTGGGCTGTGATCGGTTGCGGCGTTATTGCCAACCAGATGGCTCAGTCCCTTGCCCTGGCCGGCCGCAAGCTTACGGGCGTTGCCAACCGCACGCTCACCAAGGCTCAGACTTTTGCCGACCAGTACGGCGTCGAGAAGGTCTATGACACGGTTGAGGATCTCTACGCCGATCCTGACATCGACGCCGTCTACATCACCACCCCGCACAACACCCATATCACCTATCTGCGCGCCGCCCTGGCGGCCGGCAAGCACGTTCTCTGCGAGAAGGCCATCACGCTCAACTCCGCCGAGCTCGATGAGGCCCGCGCCATTGCCGCCGAACACAACGTGGTCCTTATGGACGCTACCACGGTGCTCCACATGCCCTTGTATCAAGAGCTGCGCCGCCGCATGGATGCCGGCGAGTTTGGCCGCATGAACCTCGCTCAGCTCAACTTTGGTAGCTACAAGGAGTACGGCGACCTGACCAACCGTTTCTACAATCGCAACCTCGCCGGCGGTGCCATGCTCGATATTGGCGTATACGCCCTGTCCGTCATGCGCCTGTTTATGGCGAGCCAGCCCGTCGAGGTCGTGTCTCTGGGTAACACCTGCGAGACCGGCGTGGACGTTGCAGGCGGCATCGTCTGCCGCAATGCCGAGCAGCAGCTGGGCGTCGTGAGCCTTACGCTCCACTCCAAGCAGCCAAAGCGGTCGGTTATCAGCTTTGACAATTGCTATGTCGAGGTCAACGAGTATCCGCGCGCCGATCACGCGACGATCGTGTGGACCGCGGACGGTCATCGCGAGGAGGTCGCCGCGGGCACCGAGGCTTATGCCCTGTGCTACGAGATGGCTGACCTCGAGCAGGCCGTCGCCGGCGACGATTCCAAGCGTGAGCTTCTGGATTATGCTTCTGATGTGATGGAGCTCATGACCAAGCTCCGCGCCGATTGGGGAGTCGTCTACCCCGAGGAGGAGTAAGCGATGCTTGCGGAAGATAGGCTCAATACGATCGTGTCGATGGTGCAGCAGGCTGGCTCGGTAACGGTGCCCGAGCTTGCCGATGCCCTGGGCGTGACGGCCTCTACCATTCGACGCGACCTACAGACGCTCGACCGAGCGCACCGCATCGCCAAGGTGCACGGTGGCGCGACAAGTCTTGAGCGCGCGCACGTGACGCGCGACCTAACGATCAGTGAGCGCAGTGATCTCCATAACGACGACAAGGAGCGTATCTGCGCCCGCGCCGCAGCGCTCGTGGAGCCCGAGAGCTTTGTGTACATCGATTCGGGTTCGACAACGCTCAGACTCATCGAGCATCTTCCGCATCTCGAATCGGTCACCTATGTGACTGATTCCGTGCTCCATGCTCAGCATCTCGCTGTGCGCGGCATGCGCACCGTGGTGCTGGGCGGCGAGCTTAAACCCGAGACCGAGGCGCTCGTTGGCCCCGATGCTCTGGCAACCCTAGACCGCTACAACTTTAACTGCGGCTTTTGGGGTTCTAACGGCATTGCCGCCGAGCAGGGCTTTACGACGCCCGATATCGAGGAAGCGCAGGTCAAGCGTATCTCGATGCGCCATACAGCCAAACGCTTCGTAATCTCGGACGCCAGTAAGTTTGGCATGGTGGCTCCCGTAAAATTCGCGGACTTCCGCGACGCAACGATTATTACCGCGGGCGAGGTGCCAGCCAAGTACCAGTCGATAGACAACGTCATCACGGTCTAGCGACAGGGCGAAGTAAGGCCAAAACCACCACAAAGGTGCCTGTCCCCATTGTGGTGGTTCCGATGGCCCCGTCGGGCATGATTTCCCAGTACCCCTGTTTCCATACGACGTGATCATGCCCGCCGGGGCCATCGTATAGATATCGCTTAAAAGCGCCGTCACTTCGGCGCTATCAATCACTCAAACACAAGGTAATACGCAGGTTGTGACCCTCAGAAGGGGAGGGCTGGGCCTGCTTGTGCAAAAGGAGGAAACATGTCAGCTGCAAACGAGAAGGTTGGGGGCGGCACTTACGATGTCGTTGCCATCACGGCATGTCCAACGGGCATTGCTCACACATTTATGGCGGCCAAAGGGTTGGAAGACCAGGCAGCCAAGATGGGCGTGAGCATTAAGGTCGAGACTCAGGGTTCGGGCGGCGCTAAAAATGTACTGACCGCGGCAGACATCGCTGGTGCCAAGGGTGTCATCATTGCGGCGGATAAAAATGTCGAGCTCGATCGCTTCGATGGCAAGTCGGTTTACTCCTGTGCGGTGACGCGTGGCATTAATGACGCCGAGGAACTTATCAATATTGCGCTTGCGGGCAATGCGCCTATTCATCATGTGTCCGGCGGCGCCGCGGTACAGGCGGCTGCCGAGGGCGAATCCGAGGGTTTGGGCCGCAGGGTCTATAAGGACCTGATGAACGGCGTTTCGCACATGCTCCCCTTTGTTGTTGGCGGCGGCATCCTCATGGCGCTTTCGTTCTTGCTGGACCAGGCGGGACTGGGCACGAGCGCATACGGCCACAGCACTCCGGTCGCGGCCTTCTTTAACCTTGCGGGCAACCAGGCGTTCAACTTTATGCTCCCCATCCTTGCGGGCTATATTGCCATGTCCATTGCTGACCGTCCGGGCTTGGCCGCGGGCTTTGTGGGTGGCTGGATTGCAAAGCAGGGCTTTACGTTGGGCTATCTCACCACGGCAATGGATGCCGATGCCCAGGCTCAGCTTGTCTCTGCTGGCTTTTTGGGCGCGCTGCTGGTCGGTTTTGCCGCCGGCATTATCGTCAATGCGCTCAAGAAGGCTGCAAGCGTGCTACCCGAGTCGCTCGACGGTATCAAGCCCATGCTCATCTACCCCGTGCTGGGCATTCTCTTTACGAGTCTCTTTATGATGGCCGTTAACCCGATTATGGGCGTTATCAACACCGCCATTAGCGGCGCGCTCAACGGTCTTTCGGGCACGAGTATCGTTCTTTTGGGCATTATCTGCGCCGGCATGCAGGCGACCGACATGGGTGGTCCCATCAACAAGGCCGCATATGTCTTTGGCACCGCGGCCCTTGCCGAGCAAACGCTGCAGGGCAATATGATCATGGCTGCCGTCATGGCGGGCGGTATGGTACCGCCGCTGGTCATCGCGCTCTCCACGACGTTCTTTAAGAACCGCTGGACCGAGGCCGATCGCAAGGCAGGCCTGGTGAACTACATCATGGGTCTGTCGTTTATCACCGAGGGTGCCATTCCCTTTGCCGCGGCCGATCCGCTTCGCGTGTTGCCCGCCTGCATCCTGGGATCTGCGACCGCCGGCGGTCTGTCGATGCTCTTTGGTTGCGCGAGCCCCGCTCCGCACGGTGGCGCCTGGGTTATCGCGGTCATCACGAACCCGGTGCAGTACCTGTTGGCCCTTGCTATCGGCGCTGTGGTCGGCTGCTTGGTTCTGAGCTTCCTTAAGAAGCCTCTCGACAAGGCTACCGAGTAGCGGGAGCGGAAGGGTCTTGCCAATGGAAAGGCGGCAACGTCCACCAGGGACGTTGCCGCCTTTTGCTGTTTGGGGATTTGTCTCGATCTGTAACAGGAAGAGAGGGATATGGATTCCAGATGTTACAAGCTGAGATATTTTTCCTGGTGGCCCCATAACGTCTCAATCTGTAACAGGAAGGTCAAAATGCGGGCTCCAGATGTTACAGATCGAGATGATTTCTCCGGTGGGATCCGAATATCTCAATCTGTAACATCTTGGGCCGATTTTGCCGAGTTATTGTTACAGATTGAGATTTTCCCTTGAGGGGGATTCGAATGTCTCGATTTGTAACAGATAGGCCGGAAAATGGGTTTTAACTGTTACAGATCGAGACGTTTTGGCGCCACGGCTGAGCCATCGTGGTGGTTTTGACGTTTGCCCAGATAAAACCTGCCAAAATAAACCTGTCCCTTTTTGGCAGGCTTTAGGGCTCCCAGGGGCAGGGGGCTTCGATGTGGATGTGCTCGCCGGTTACGGGATGCGTGAAGGACACGCTGTGGGCGTGGAGCATCAGGCCGCAGGGGCGCGGCGTTCCGTACAGGTCGTCGCCAACCAGGGGATGACGCTCGCTCGCCAGATGCACACGGATTTGATGCTTGCGGCCGGTGAGCAACTCGACATCGATATACGAGCGCGTGGGCAGGCCACGGCGGCTCTTAAGACGTTTGAGCACCTTGACGCGCGTTTGAGACGGCTTGCCGCTGGCGCCGACGCGCATCTTTCGGCTGTCGTGACGGTCGCGGGCGATGGGCTTGTCGATGAGCTTTTCGTTCCAGTCGATTTTGCCCTCGGCGAGCGCCAGGTAGTGCTTTTCGAAAGCGTGGTCGATAATCATCTGGTCAAAGGCGGGCTGCGTCTGCTTGTCGAGCGAGAACAGCACCACGCCGGTGGTGTCACGGTCCAGGCGATTGAGCGGCTGCATGTCGGTCGCGGCAAAGCCGTCGCCCATCGCCAGCAGCAGGTCGCTGGCGTAGTCGGTGAGCGTGCGCTCGCCGGTGCCGTCGCCGTGGACGATCATGCCGGCGGGCTTGTCGATGGCCATGAGCCAGGCGTCGCAGTAGAGGACTTGAGGTTCTTCGTTCACGTGTAAGCCTTTCGGTTAACTGATTCCCACAAACATGCAGCCCGAGGTTGCTCCGCGCAGACGGGCGGCGGGCTTGCGGCCGGCTTGAGCTGCCTCGACGGCGCGACGGACGCGAGCGACGGCACGGCCAATCTCATCGGCCTCGAGCAAGGTTCCGTCGACCATAAGACGACGGACGCCGGCGTCGAGCAACTGCGGTACCTGCGGCGTAAGGTCGATGGGGTAGGCGTCGTACAAGCGAGAGCGGCCATGGATGTCGGTGCGCACGGGCATGACCTTGCCGTCGATATTCTTGAGCGACAGCTTGCGGGCGCGCAGGCGGCAGTTGGCGCAATCGTGGATGCAGCCATTGGCCACCTGCAGGATGCAGTGCTCGCTCGTCATAACGCGCGGGCGGCCAAAGACGGTGATGCCCAGAGCCGCGGGCGCGGCGGCGCCGAGCGAGACAATCTCGTCGAGCGTGATCTCGGGCGAGAGCCAAAACGCACTGGCTCCGCGCTCGGCAAGCGCCTCCATGCAGGGCGTGTTGTGCACCGGCAGGCAAGAGCGAATCTCGGCCGTGGCGCCAACCTGGGCGGCCAGGGCAAGCTCAGAGATGTTGCCAATAGCGACCGTGGCGCCGGCAACAACCCACGGGTCGACGCGTACGTGGTCAACGGCGCGGCAGACCTCGTCGAGCACGGGTACGATGCCCTGCTCAAATGCATCGGCGGGGGAGAGCTCGGCCGCATCGAGCGCGTCGGTGGTCATGTAGATGCGCGTTGCACCCTCCGCCCGCGCTGCCTCGGCGGCCTCGAGCGAGGTGACGGTGGCACAGATCTGCGGCTCATCGCGGTAGTGCTCGGGCGCGGGACGGGAATCACTGGTTGCAATCGCCGGCAGCTCGAGCGTTTTCGCGCGCTCCTCGTACGGTGCCAGAATGGTCTCTTCCAGCGCCTTACAAGCGGCGGCGCGCACCTTGTGCACGGCGGAAAAGCCCATACCGCAGCCGGCGTCGAGCGAAACGTCAAAGCTTGCGGCCTCAAAGGGAGAGGAGCCCATGCGCCCGACGTGCTCAACCAGGTCTGCCGCCTCGACGGCGCGCGTCTTGGCGGCCTCGACGGTGAAGCCCGTGGCGGTGGCCGTAAGCGAAGGGTCGTCGCAGCAGGTGAGCGTGACGGTAAACGGCTCGCCCAGATGCGCCACGACGGACACGTCTACGGCGCGGCGGCGCAGTACGTCGCGCTTGAGCGCGGCGCCGGCAGCGTCGATGGCACGCTGACTGCGAATCACGCGTACACGGCAGCCCTCGGGCATGCTGCGGGGCACGCGGCATTCGATGACATCGCCGGCGGCAGCATCATCGGCGGCAATGGTGGTCAGGAACTGGTCAAACTCGTCATCGTGGCGAAGCTCCAACAGGTCGCCCTTGCCCACGGGCTCAAACAGCTCAATGCGGGCGATGGCGGCGCGGCGACGGCGATCGTCGGGCTTGAGCCCGCGCACATCGCGATTGGCCAGGCGGCTGCCGAGCACCGTGCCCACGATCTGACCGCGGTTGTTGGAGCGCTCGTAGCTCATCATCTCGTCGCCCGAGGTACCGTCTTGATAGGCGTGCGTAAAGTCGCGGTTAAAGCAGCGCTTGAGTTGGCGCTGGCGAGCGGCGTCCTCATCCTTAGAGGTCGAAACATCGGCAAGCATGTCATCAATCTGATGACGATACACGTCGACGATGGAATACACGTAATCGGGGGCCTTCATGCGGCCCTCGAGCTTGAGCGATGCGGCGCCGGCGTCATACAGACGGCGAACAAGCTGCGACGTGTTGGTGTCGCGCGGGCACAGCGCGCGCTCGCGACCGGCAGGGGAGAGCGAGCGGCCGCTCTCGTCGATCAGCTCGTAAGGCAGGCGACAGGGCTGAGCGCACATGCCGCGGTTGGCCGATCGTCCCGCCATGGCAAAGCTCGACAGCAGGCACAGACCCGAGTAGCAAAAGCAGATGGCGCCATGGCTAAAGACCTCAAGGTCAACATCGGGTGCGGCGTCGTGGATGGCGGCGATCTCGTCGATGGAGAGCTCGCGCGAGAGAGTCACGCGGTCGGCGCCCTGCTCGCGGCACCAAAGGGTTCCGCGGTCGTCGTGGATGTTCGCCTGGGTCGAGATGTGCGTCTCGATGCCGGGCATGGTGCGCTTGACCTCAAAGAACAGGCCCCAGTCCTGGATGATGAAGGCGTCGGCGCCCAGCGTGGAGCAGCGATGGACGAGTTGCAGTGCATCGCTCATCTCGGACTGCTTGATGACGATGTTTACCGTGACGTAGACGCGCGACCCGGCTAGATGCGCGGCGCGGCAGGCTTGCTCAAAGGCCTCGTCGGTAAAGTTGGTTGCCTTGCGGCGGGCGTTGAAGCTGCCCATGCCGCAGTAGATGGCGTCTGCCCCGGCAGCGAGCGCGGCGGCAAAGGGCTCCGGGCCTCCGGCGGGGGCCAAGAGCTCGGGTCTGCGGTTGGTGGTTCGACTGGCGGTTGCGGTCATATCCTGCCTTTCAAAATGCTCAGATAATCAAAAGTATAGTGGCGCCGTTGCGGCAGGCGATGCCCGTGCTCCAAGCGGGATAAAGTCTTCAGCAGCTTGGGCTGGCTGACCCCGTGGAGAACCGTTCAGCTGCCAACGGGCGCCGTTGGGCGATAAAATATTCTCGTAGCGTGATAATAATCTTGCATCGCGCGGAAACCTTGAGTACTATCCCAATCAAGCGTGGTGTTCAGACCGAACTGTGCCTCCCGGTGTGAACGCCGCGCTCACGCTTTCTCAACTGATCGTAAGGAGATAAACATGAGCAAGACCGTCGTGTCTTCCGATAACGCACCCGCAGCCATCGGACCGTATTCCCCCGGCATCCAGACCGGCAACATGGTGTTCCTGTCCGGCCAGCTGGGCATCGACCCCGCAACTGGCAAGATGCCCGAGGGCGTTGAGGCCCAGGCTAAGCAGTCCCTTGCCAACGTCGAGGCCCTGCTGACTGCCGCCGGCGCCACCTTTGCCGATGTCGTCAAGACCACGGTCTACCTGGCCGACATTGCCGACTTCGCTGCCGTGAACGAGATTTACGCCTCCAAGTTCGAGGCTCCGTTCCCCGCGCGCAGCGCTTTCCAGGTTGCCGCCCTTCCGGCCGGCGGTCTGGTCGAGATCGAGGTCGTCGCCGCTCTCTAAGGCGTTGACCACAACTAAACATGGCATGCAAAAAGACCCTGCAGCGTGTGAACTGCAGGGTCTTTTGTCAAGTGACGGATCGCTTGTGGAGCCAAAAAGACTGCCCGCGCTCCATTTTGCTCGTTAGCCTTCCTTGCGAACTTTTTGCAGGTAGCGGTAGACGCTGGGCTCCGAGATGCCCAGCGCGGTGGCGGCGCAGGCCACGGCGCCCTTGAGCATGAACACCCCGTTACCGTTGAGGTGGCGAATGACGTCCACGCGGTCGCTCTGACCAAGCGACGCTACATCCAGCCCGCGCGCGCTCAGCAACTCGGCAATGCTGCGGTCGATGAGCTCCTGTGTGGACTCCGAAAGGCTTTCGACCTCGATAGGGGCGGGCTCCGTGCGCGTCGGCGCCGCGTCGAAGCACGCCATGAGCTGCTGCGCCATGGCGTTGATGGAGCGCACAGTCGAGAGGTCGGTGTTGACGCAGAGCATACCGACGATCTTGTCATTCTCGCGGATAAAGTACGTCGCTGACTCCAACGTCTTGCCGCCGGCACCGCGCCCCTCGTAGCCCGTAATAAACGGCAGGTCGCAATACTTGGGGTCGTGCATGATCTTGAGCGCCAGATCGGTGGCAGGACCGCCGACCTTACGGCCGCTCACGATGCCGTTGCGAATATCGACGATGGCGTGGTCGGGATCCGAGAAATCGTGCAGCACGATTTCGCTGTTCTTGCCGAGTACCTGCTCCAGAAAATCGACCATCGGCAAAAAGCGGCGTACGGTCTCGTTCACGGGCAACTCCTTTGGGTGAAATCGGAAATGTTCATAACAATTTTTTCTCATGGTAACACGCTGCCCACCATCTCGTATATCCGCAGGTACATTGCGTAATGCAGACGAACGGTAGGAATTTAGCGGTAAACGGTTGACCAAAAGAAAAGTTAGATGTTATTTTGACCAGACACTTTCCTGACCTGCGGAAATGCGTTATTTCAGCTGAAGAATAGTCTGATAACAAAAAATTATTATTGAGAATGAGAATCATATTTAATACGATATGCAATGAAGGCACAACCTCAACCCCGCACTGCGTCACAATAGAGCGTTAGATGCGAAAACAACTACTTCGAGGATTGGTGGTCAAATGACCCAGGAGACGGTTACGAACGGCACTGAAGCCCTGTTCACTCGCGAAGGCATGCCGCCCGTTAAGGAAATGATCCCGTGTGCCCTTCAGCACGTACTGGCATCGTTTGCCGGCATCATTACCCCGGCGGTCATCATGGCCGGCGTCTACGGCTTTAATAGCCAGCAGAGCACCGACATCATCCAGGTTGCGCTCATTCTTTCGGCAATCGACACGGCCCTTCAGGCCTTCGCTCCCTTCCGTCGCATCGGCGGCGGCCTGCCCATCGTCATGGGCGTTTCGTTCGCGTTCCTGCCGGCCCTGCAGGCCATGGGTGCCTCGGGCTTTAGCTTTGGTGCGCTGCTGGGCGGCGAGATCGTCGGCGGCGCCGTCGCGGTCCTCTTTGGTCTGGCCTACAGCAAGATCAAGTGGCTGTTCCCGCCCGTCGTGACCGGTACGGTCATCTTCTCCATCGGCGTTTCGCTGTATCCCACGGCCGTCAAGTATATGGCCGGCGGTATGGGTACGCCGCTGTGGGGCACTCCGCAGGCCTGGTGCGTCGCTCTTATCACCTTCGCCGTGGTCTTTGCGCTCGCCAACTTTGGCAAGGGCACGCTCAAGCTGGGATCCGTGTTCTTTGGCATGATCGTTGGCATGATCGTCTCCATCCCCTTTGGCATGATCGACTTCTCCAGCGTCGCCACCGCTCAGGTCTTCGCCCTTCCCAAGCTCATGCCCTACGCGCTCGAGTTTGATCCCGAGGTCTGCATTACCCTCGCCGTCGTGTTCCCCATGGTTGCCATCCAGGTTATCGGTGACGTCTCCGCCGCCTGCCTGGGCTCCATCGACCGTATGCCCACCGAGCGCGAGCTCTCCGGCGCTATCGTGTCCCAGGGCCTCACCTCTATGGTCGGCGGCCTGCTGGGCGGTCTTCCCACCAGCGCCCTTGGCCAGAACGTGGGCATCATCTGCTCCAACAAGGTCGTTAACAAGTGGGTCTTTGTGATCATCGCGGCCGTCTTTGCCATCGCCGGTCTGTTCCCGCAGCTCTCGGCCGTGCTCTCCGCCATCCCGCAGCCCGTCATCGGCGGCGCGACCGTCGGCGTCTTTGGCACCATCACCATGAACGGCGTGCGCATGTTCACCCGCGAGGGCCTCACGCAGCGCACTACCACCATCGTCGGTACCTCCGTCGTCTTTGGCCTGGGTATCTGGATGGCCAGCGGTTGCCTTGCCGGCGAGGGTATGCCCGCCTGGGTATCCACCGTCATCGGCTCCAATGCCGTGACCCCCACCGCCATCATGGCCATTGTCCTTAACCTGATCCTTCCGCAGACGCCGGTCGTGGCTCAGCATATCGATGCCGCCAAGGATGCCGCCGTGGATCTGGTCTTGCCCGAGAGCAAGAAGTAACCAATTCGGTGCTATTCGTCGGCGGACGCATCGCCTCGTCCGCCGACGTCATGCGGCGCCAAGCCGCACTTCAAAGGGTTTGTCCCTTTGGTGAAGCGTTGACGGGAGAGGGCCCGTTTCCGGTGTAGGCCGGCGCTTCGCACTCCGCCATGTCAGAGGTGTCAAACCCCGCCTCTGATGTTGAAGGGAGCATCCATGCTTCTGGTCGCTAACGGTTCCGTCTTTACCCGCAACGCTCAGACCCCGTTCATCCCCAACGGTGCGGTCGCCATTGACGGAGATACGATCGTCGAAGTGGGCCCCGAGTGCGAGCTCAAGGCCAAGTACCCGGATGCCGAGTACGTCGACGCCCAGGGCAACCTCATCATGCCCGGACTCATCAACTGCCACACCCACATCTACTCGGGTCTGGCCCGCGGCCTTGCCATTAAGGGCTGCAACCCCACCAACTTCCTGGAGAATCTTGAGCAGCAGTGGTGGAAGATCGACGACAACCTGACGCTCGACGGCACCAAGGCAAGCGCCTATGCCACGATTCTGGACTCCATCCGCGATGGCGTCACCACGATCTTCGACCACCATGCGAGCTTCTGCGAGATCCCGGGAAGCCTCTTTACCATTAAGGATGCAGCTCAGGAGCTGGGCATGCGTTCGTGCCTGTGCTACGAGGTCTCCGATCGCCGCGGCCAGGAAAAATGCGACCAGGCCATTGCCGAGAACGCCGAGTTTGCCCAGTGGGCCGCCAAGGAGCGTCGCGATAACGACAACCACATGATCGCCGCCATGTTTGGCGGACATGCCACCTTTACGCTTTCGGACGAGACCATGGATAAGATGGCCGAGGCCAACAACGGCCTGACCGGCTTCCACATCCACGTGTGCGAGGGCATGAACGACGTGTGGGATTCCCGCCTCAACCGCGGAGGCATCAGTCCCGTCGAGCGCCTGCTGCAGCACAACCTGCTGGGTCCCGACACCATGCTGGGCCACTGCATCCACGTGACGCCTGCCGAGATGGATATCGTCAAGGAGTCCGGCACCTGGCTCGTCAACAACCCCGAATCCAATATGGGTAACGCCGTGGGCTGCGCCCCCGTGCTCGAGTTCTTCCGCCGCGGCATCCCCGTGTGCATGGGCACCGACGCCTACACCCACGATATGCTCGAGAGCCTTAAGGTCTTCCTGATCATTCAGCGTCACAACGCCGCCATGCCCAACGTGGGCTGGTGCGAGGCCATGACCATGCTGTTCGAGAACAACGCCAAGATGGCAAGCAAGTACTTCGATCGCAAGCTCGGTGTGCTCGAGGCCGGCGCTGCCGCCGACGTCATCGTCATGGACTACAAGCCCTTTACGCCGCTGAGCGAGGAGAACATCGACGGCCACATGCTCTTTGGCATGATGGGCAAAAACTGCCGCACCACCATCATCAACGGTCGCGTCCTGTACAAGGATCGCGAGTTTGTCGGTATTGATGAGGACAAGATCAACGCGTGGACCATGGCTGAGTCCAAGAAGCTCTGGAGCACGCTCAACGATCGCTCCTACTAATTACAAGTAGATTCACGCGCGTCGGGTGTTTCGCCGCATCCGACGCGCGTATAGGCGGCCTCCGCGGGGTCGCCGGCGCTGTGCTAGCGCTACACCGTATTTGCGCCCGCCGCGCGGTCTCGCCGGGCGTTACAGAGAGGAGCTCATTATGAGCGACATCATGAGGCCGATCCCGTTTTCGCAGCTGATGAACTGGATCATCGAGGAGCATAAGACCCAGGACGCCATCTTTGGCGTGCGTAAGATGGTCACGACCAACCAGGAGGGCGCGCTTCCCATTTTTGACGAGCGCATCGAGACTCCGTTTGGCCCGGCCGCCGGCCCCAACACGCAGCTGGCCCAGAACATCGTGGCATCCTACGTGGCCGGCTCCCGCTTCTTTGAGCTCAAGACCGTTCAGGTTATGGACGGCGAGGAGCTCTCCAAGTGTGTGAACAAGCCCTGCATTGTGGCGCAGGACGAGTGCTACAACTGCGAGTGGTCGACCGAGCTCGAGGTTCCGCAGGCCTTTGCCGAGTACGTGAAGGCATGGTTCGCCTGCCACCTGATCGCTCGCGAGTACGGCCTGGGCAGCCCGAACGGTTTTGTCTTTAACATGTCCGTGGGCTATGACCTGGAGGGCATCAAGAGCCCTAAGGTCGACGCCTACATCGAGGGCATGAAGGACGCCAGCGGCTCCGAGGTTTGGAACGAGTGCCGCACGTGGGCGCTCGCTAACTTGGACAAGTTTGAGCATGTCGACGCCGCGTTTGTCGAGTCCATCCCGGCGCGCGTCTCCAACTCCATCACCGAGTCCACGCTGCATGGTTGCCCGCCGGCGGAGATCGAGCGCATCGCGACCTATCTGATCACCGAGAAGGGCCTCAACACCTACATCAAGTGCAACCCCACGCTGCTGGGCTATGAGTTTGCACGTCAGCGCCTCAATGAGCTGGGCTTTGACTACATCGTCTTCGACGATACGCACTTCCGCGAGGACCTGCAGTGGGCCGACGCCGTGCCCATGTTCGAGCGCCTGATTGCCCTATGCGCCGAGCACGGCCTGGAGTTTGGCGTCAAGCTGACCAACACGTTCCCCGTCGACGTGACGAGGGACGAGTTGCCCTCCACCGAGATGTACATGTCGGGCCGTTCACTGTTCTCGCTGACCATCGAGGCTGCCCGTCGCATTACCGAGCAGTTCGATGGCAAGCTGCGTATCAGCTACTCCGGCGGTGCCACGGTCTACAACATCCGCGCCCTGTATGACGCTGGCATTTGGCCCGTCACCCTGGCGACCGACGTGCTCAAGCCCGGTGGCTACGAGCGCTTTAGCCAGATGGCCGGCGAGTTTGCCGACCTCGATGGCAAGCCGTTCGCGGGCGTCTCTCTCGACGCCGTGACCGCGATCCAGACCGACTCGCTCACCAACCCGCTCTACAAGAAGCCGCTGCGCCCGCTGCCCGACCGCAAGGTCGCCGGCAAGAGCCCGCTTTCCGATTGCTTTACCACGCCGTGCCGCACGAGCTGCCCCATCCAGCAGGATATTCCCGCCTATCTGGCGGCTGTTGACGAGGGCCGCTACGAGGACGCGCTCAACATCATCATCGAGCGCAACGCCCTGCCGTTCATTACCGGCACCATCTGCCCGCATCCCTGCGGCCGTGCCTGCGAGCGTGCATTCTACGAGCCCGAGGGCGCCCAGATCCGCGCCAGCAAGCTCAAGGCCGCCCGTGAGGCCATGACCGCCGTGCTGCCCAAGCTGCGCGCCCAGGCCATCGCCAACGACGGCGAGCGCAACGTTGCCGTTATCGGCGGCGGCCCGGCCGGTCTGGCGACGGCGTTCTTCCTGACGCGCGCCGGCGTGCCCGTCACCATCTTTGAGGCCCGCGATTCTCTCGGCGGCGTGGTCCGTCACGTGATCCCCGAGTTCCGTATCGCGAGCGACGATATCTCCCACGATGCCGAGCTCTGCCTGGCCTTTGGCGCCAAGGTGCAGCTCAACGCTCGCGTGGATTCCATCGACGAACTCAAGGCCCAGGGCTTTACCGACGTGGTCGTGGCCACCGGTGCCTGGATGCCCGGCTCTGCGGGCCTGGGCGAGGGTGCCGAGCTCGATGTGCTGGAGTTCCTCGAGGCCGCCAAGAAGGGCGAGAAGCTCGAGCTGGGCGAGGACGTCGTGGTCATCGGCGCCGGCAACACCGCCATGGACGCGGCTCGCATGGCCAAGCGCCTGGCTGGTGTGAAGAACGTGCGCCTGGTGTATCGCCGCACCAAGAAGCAGATGCCCGCCGACGAGGAAGAGCTCGATTTTGCTCTTGCCGACGGCGTTGAGTTCTGCGAGCTGCTGGCGCCCAAGGCGCTCAACGGCGCCGTGCTGACCTGCGATGTTATGGAGCTTGGCGAGCCGGATGCAAGCGGCCGTCGCAGCCCCGTCGCCACGGGCGAGACCGTCGAGCTTCCCGCCACCACGGTGATCTGCGCCGTGGGCGAGGGCATCGATGCCAGCCTGTACGATGCCGCGGGCGTCGAGCACGACCGTCGCGGCCGCCTTGCTGCCACCTCCACCGGCGTCGAGGGCGTTTGGGCTGCGGGCGACTGCCGCCGCGGTCCCGCCACCGTGGTCGAGGCTATCGCCGACGCCGCCGAGGTCGCCCGTGCCATCGCCGGCGTGGACTTTAACAAGTACGCCGACCAGAATGCTCAGGCCGGTCGCGAGGACACCTGCTACGAGCGCAAGGGGTCGCTGTGCCGCGACAAGCGCAACTGCACCAAGACCCGCTGCCTGGGCTGCGGCTCGGTGTGCGAGGTCTGCTGCGACGTGTGCCCCAACCGCGCCAACGTGGCAATTAAGGTGCCGGGCCTGGCCAAGCATCAGGTCGTCCATGTCGACGGCATGTGCAACGAGTGCGGCAACTGCGCTGTGTTCTGCCCCTACCAGGAGGGTCGTCCCTACAAGGACAAGCTCACCCTGTTCTGGAGCGAGCAGGACATGGAGAACTCCGAGAACGAGGGCTTCCTGGCCGTGGGCGAGGACCACTTTAAGGTCCGCGTCGCCGGCACGGTCCGCACCGTCTCGGTCGATGCCGTCAACACCGGCCTTCCCGAGGCCGTCCGCCTGACCATCAAGGCCGTGCGTGACAACTATTCGTACCTTCTTAAGAAATAGGCGAGTCTCTTATGGCCAAATCCATTCAACATAACGTGGCCTACGTTGCCTGCGGAAGCGGTTGCGCCTCCGCAGGCGGCGACGCCCGCTGCAGCGAAGGCTGCATTGGCTGTGGCGCCTGCGTCACGGCCTGTCCCCACGGCGCCATTGCGCTGGTCGATGGCATCGCCCGCGTGGACCGCTCCAAGTGCACGGGCTGTGGCCTGTGCGGCATGGCGTGCCCGCAGCGCGTGATTGCCTTCGTCCCCGGCTACCAGAACATTCTGGTGCGCTGCAACAACACCGATAAGGGTGCCATTGCGCGCAAGGTCTGCGACACGAGCTGCATCGCTTGCGGTATGTGCGCCAAAAAGTGCCCTGCCGGCGCTATCCGCATCGAGGACAACTGCGCCCATATCGACGGCGTGGACTGCCTGTCGTGCGGCATGTGCGCCGTCGTCTGCCCCCACGGCGCCATCCACGACCGCACCGGCATCGCCGCCGGCGTGTAGAAGGGAATCACCATGGCACAGGAATTCACTTTTACCGTTAACGGCGTCGAGCGCACGACGACCCAAAACAAACCGCTGCTGCGCTACCTGCGCGACGACCTGCACATTCACTCCGCCAAGGACGGCTGCTCCGAGGGCGCCTGCGGTACCTGCACCATTCATGTGGACGGTGCGGCCGTCAAGGCGTGCGTGCTGACCACCGCTCTTGCCGCCGGCCGTAACATCGTGACCGTCGAGGGCCTGCCCCAGGACGTGCGCGAGGCCTTTGTGTACGCCTTTGGCGCCGTGGGCGCCGTGCAGTGCGGTTTTTGCATTCCCGGCATGGTCATGGCGGGCGCAGCGCTCATCGCCGAGGATCCCGAGCCCACCGAGGAGCAGATTAAGTACGCCATTCGCGGTAACGTCTGCCGCTGCACCGGCTACAAAAAGATTATCGAGGGCATCTCGCTGGCCGCTGCGGTGCTCCGCGGCGAAAAGCAGATCGATGAGGACCTGGAGCGCGGCGACGACTACGGCGTGGGCAAGCGCGCCTTCCGTATCGACGTGCGCAAGAAGGTGCTCGGCGAGGGCAAGTATCCCGACGACATCGACGAGCTCGATCAGCCGGGCCTGACCTATGCCAGCGCTGTGCGCTCCAAGTATCCGCGCGCCCGTGTGCTCTCCATTGACACTTCCAAGGCCGAGGCCCTGCCCGGTGTGGTGGGCATCCTGCGCGCCGAGGACGTGCCGGTCAACCAGGTCGGCCACCTTATCCAGGACTGGGACGTCATGATCGCGGCGGGCGATATCACCCGCTGCGTGGGCGATGCCATCGTGCTGGTGGTCGCCGAGGACGAAGCGACGCTCGAGAAGGCCAAGAAGCTCGTAAAGATCGATTACGAGCCGCTGGAGCCCGTGCGCAACATTGTCGAGGCCAGGGCTGCCGACGCCCCGCGCCTGCATGACAGCTTCTTTGCCTTTGGCAACACGGTGGAGCTCAAGGACAACGTGTGCCAGAGCCGCCATGTGACGCGCGGCGACGCCGCCAAGGCGCTGGCCGAGAGCGCGTTTACCGTGACGCAGCGCTTTACCACGCCCTTTACCGAGCATGCCTTCTTGGAGCCCGAGTGCGCCGTTGCCTTCCCGTACAAGAACGGCGTCAAGGTGCAGTCGACCGACCAGGGTGCCTACGACACGCGCAAAGAGTGTGCCCACATGTTTGGCTGGGACAACGAGCCCGAGCGCGTGGTCGTCGAGACCATGCTCGTGGGCGGCGGCTTTGGCGGCAAGGAGGACGTGTCCATCCAGCATCTGGCCGCGCTCGCCGCATATAAGTTCCAGCGTCCTGTGAAGTGCAAGCTCACGCGTGCCGAGTCGCTCGCTTTCCATCCCAAGCGCCATGCCATGGACGGTACCTTTACGCTGGGCTGCGACGCCGAGGGCAACTTTACCGGTCTGGACTGCGAGATCAACTTTGACACCGGCGCCTACGCGTCGCTGTGCGGCCCGGTGCTCGAGCGCGCCTGCACGCATGCCGTCGGCCCCTACAAGTACCAGAACACCGACATTCGCGGTTTTGGCTACTACACCAACAACCCGCCCGCCGGCGCGTACCGCGGCTTTGGCGTTTGCCAGTCCGAGTTTGCGCTCGAGAGCCTGATCGACTTGCTGGCAGAGAAGGTCGGCCTGGACCCGTGGGAGATTCGTTACCGTAATGCCATCGAGCCGGGCGAGGTTCTGCCCAACGGCCAGATCGCCGACTGCTCCACGGCGCTTAAGGAGACGCTGCTCGAGGTCAAGGATGCCTACTACGCGCATCCCGGACACGCTGGCATTGCCTGCGCCATGAAGAACGCCGGCGTGGGCGTGGGCCTGCCCGATGCCGGCCGCTGCAAGATTCGCATCGAGGACGGCGTGGCCGTGGTCTATGCCGCCACATCCGACATCGGCCAGGGCTGCAACACCGTCTTTTTGCAGGACGTTGCCGAGGCATGCGGTCTGCCGCTTCGCTGCATCGCCAACGGTGAGTGCTCTACCGAGAACGCTCCCGACTCCGGCACCACGTCTGGCTCGCGTCAGACGGTCGTGACCGGCGAGGCCGTGCGCGGTGCCGCCTTCCTGCTGCGCGATGCCATGCTTGACATCGAAGCCGGCGAGTCTGCGCCCGCCGCTCCCGTGAATGCGCATGGCGACGGCGTCAAGATCGAGTACGACGACGGTCGCGCCTATCAGCTGCACACGCAGGAGCTCGTCGCCGGCCAGGGTATGCATCCTCAGGATCCCGCGGCCGCCATCAAGGCGCTCGAGGGATGCGAGTTTGGCTACGTGTACCTGGAGCCGACCGACAAGCTGGGTGCGGATGTTCCCAACCCCAAGAGCCACATCTGCTACGGCTTTGCCACGCATGTGGTTATTTTGGACGACGACGGCCGCGTGAGCGAGGTCTATGCCGCGCACGATTCCGGCAAGGTGGTCAACCCCATCTCCATCCAGGGTCAGATCGAAGGTGGCGTACTCATGGGTATGGGCTATGCGCTTACCGAGGACTGGCCGCTCAAGGACTGTGTACCCCAGGCAAGGTACGGTACGCTCGGGCTGTTCCGTGCGCCCGAGATTCCGGATATCCACGCCATTTACGTGGAGAAGAACGAGCTGCTGCCCGTGGCATACGGCGGCAAGGGCATCGGCGAGATCGCAACGATCCCCACGGCGCCCGCCGTGCAGAACGCCTACCGCGCATTTGACGGCAAGCTGCGTCCCGATCTGCCCATGGTGGATACGCCCTACAGCCGCGTCCGCAACCGCGGGTAGGGTAGGGCGCGGACAGCCATTGTTGACGGGCTGTTCGCACTCAGCATCAACCACATACGCTGCGCCTTTGGCCTCGGCTCCATCGCGAGCCGAGGCCTTTTGTTTGGAGCGCCTCCGCATACGGAAACTGCGTCCCGGATTTGGCGCTCAGAATGGGATGCGCTTTCCCTTTGGAGCCCTCGGCGGAAACTACGTCCCGGAATCCAGTCCCGGAGTGGGATGCGCTTTCCGGATCGGCCCTCAACCGGAAGCTGTGTCCCGGAATCATGCCTCAGAATGGGATGCGTTTTCCGCTGGCCGGTCGTTTGAAAAGCGCATCCCAGTTTGAGTGTTTATTCCGGGATGCGGTTTCCGCTGAAGGACTCAACCGGAAAGCACGACCCGTTCCGAGACCTGATTCCGGGACACGCTTTCCGCTAGGCCCGCCATCCGGAAAGTGCGTCCCGTTTTGAGCGTCCAGGCTGGGACGCGCTTTCCGTTGGCGTGGCCGTTGGGAAAACGCGGCCCAGATAGGGGGATGCGATTCGGCGATGCGTGGCCTAGCAGCCCCTATAGCTCCACGTCGTTGAGCCACGTTGGCAGCGCGGTCTGCCGGATGCCTGCCGTCTGCAGCTTTTTGGCGAGCATTCCTGCCGAGCGGACCTCGTTCATGTTAAAGCGCAGCAGAGGGTGACCGTAGAGCGATAGGTGCGCCTCGCGCTGTCGTTCGGCAACGAGCGCCTCTGCGGTGGTGCGTCCGGCCAGCATGGTCTGGTCGGTATATTTGATGAGCCCGTCGAGCTCGCCCAGCGTGAGTTCCCGCGCCTGGCGCTCCCAGGCAAAGTTCGTTCGTATGGGCTTGGCCGAATCGAAGGGGTCCGTCAGCTCGTATTGAAGCCAGTCGGGCGCAAAGCCCGTCTCGATCATGACGGCTCGGGCGACCGATTCCCCGCCGCTCTCGGCGCGGGCGTCGGCATATCGAAGCGTTGTGAGGGCGGTGCGAATCGCGCGACCATTGCGGGCAGTCGCTCGTTGCTCAACGGCCTCCATCAGCTGTTCCGGCGCAAGGCCGAGCTTTGAGATCGCCGAATCGGCAATGGGCATGCCGTCGGCAAAACCAGTTTGCAGCAGGCAATCTGTGACCGTTTGGATGGGCGGCGTTACCGATATGCCGGCTCTGCGTATTGCTCCGGCCGGCTCAATCTGGTGCCGCTGAATATGTGCGCCCGGACGAGCCGACGGCTTTGTCGAGCTGCAGACATGCACGACATTCAGGTGTCGCCACGAGACCTCGAGCCCCAGCAGACAGGCGGCCGAAAACGAGCAGAACGTCCAATCGGGGTGGATGATCGCAAGGGCGCGGAGGATTTCGCAATGGCGTTGCGCTCGGTTGAGTTCATCCCAGCGCGTTTTTCGCGCAAACAACCCCGGCATGGGCGAGACGACCGTGCCGCCGGTGCGCCGAAGGAGCGCTTTTCGGATTGCCGTGCTCGGGGGAATCAGACAGCGCCCCTCGTGTTCGGCTTGGGTTAGCAGCTGGTCGATGAGCTGATCATTGCAATGGGTCATGAGCTACCGCCTCCTTTTGGGTAGCAAAAACGTATCAGCCGGAACTTGCCGCTCAGCTGACCAAAAGCTGACCAAAATCTAACCATGCAGGTAGATGGCCTATTTTCGGCGACATCTTTACATCCGAATCGGTGGGCGGTAATCGGCACCCGTGAATGGTAGCTAGTTATGAAGCCTTGGTAAGTTTCGGGACGTGTACTTTTTTGAAAAAGAGCATTCTATCTGCTGTTTTGTGTTTCTGGATCGCATATTTGAAGGCATGTGATAAGGGCAGCGGACTGTCGCCTTGTATCTGCGGAAACTGTGTCCCGGATTCGACGTTCGGAATGGGATTCGTTTTCCGGTAGAAGTTTCAGCGGAAACCGCATCCCAGAATTCAGGCTCAGAGCGGGACGCGCTTTCCGGATGGCATGCTTGGCGGAAACTACGGCCCAGTTTTTAGCTCCAGAACGGGATACATTTTCCGGAACGGTCCACGTGCGGTGGTGTACCGCCCCTTTTGCGTGCGCCGCTTGTCGAATTACGTTATAGATAGCTATATTATAGGAAGGGATAATATAGCTATCTATAACGTAAAGAAAGGATGGCCCTGTGTTTATCGGAAGAACAGCGGAAATGTCCGAGCTCAATCGACTGTATGGCACGGACTCCTTTGAAATGCCTGTGATTTACGGCCGCCGTCGTGTGGGTAAAACGCGCCTTATCACAGAGTTCATCCAAGGCAAGAAGGCTATTTACTTTCAAGCTCGTCGTACCAATGCGGAGGCAAACCTGCATGGCTTTAGCCAGGCGATACTTGCAGACTCGGTTGGTGCTGCAGGCGTGTCGTTTCGTAGTTTTGACGAAGCGTTCGATGCATTGGCCACCATGGCTCGCACGGAACGTTTGGTTGTCGTGATTGACGAGTATCCCTATCTCGCCCAATCGAATCCCGAAATCAGCTCGTTGCTGCAAGACAAGATCGACCACTTATACAAAGAGACCAGGCTAATGCTGATTCTATGCGGCTCGTCGCTTTCGTTTATGGAAGAGCAGGTGTTGGGCTACGAGAGCCCACTATACGGTAGGCGTACGGCCCAGTTTAAGATCATGCCGCTCGATTTTACGACGACCCTCGGCCTGTGGCAGAGCATGGGTCGCGAAGACGCTGCGGTTTGCTATGGCATGACGGGCGGCATTCCTGCATATATCGAGAAAGTCGATCCTGCCGCACCGCTCAAGGACAACATCAAACGTCTTTTTCTTACTCCTACGGGCTATCTCTTTGAGGAGCCGAGTAACCTGCTGTTGCAAGAGTGCCGCAATCCCGAGCAATATGATGCGATCGTGCAAGCAATTGCTCAGGGGCGCTCGAAGATCTCAGAGATTGCGAGCTCTACGGGAATCCCTGCGAGCAACGTAAAGAGCTATGTGGATAAGCTGGCGTCGCTTGGGATTGTCGAGCGCGAGCTGCCCCTAAACGAGACGAGCAATAAGCGAGCCGTGTATCTGCTGAGCGATCAGATGTTTAGGTTCTGGTACAAGTTTGTTCCGCAGAACATCGGGCTGATTCAAAACGATATGGCCGAGATGGCGTATAAGCGCATTGAGCCGCACGTATCGGATTACATGGGTACGGTCTTTGAGCTTATATGCAGACAATACGCGTACGAACTCGCGCGCGCGGGCCAGCTCGATGTGGTTCCGGTAAGCGTTGGGCGCTGGTGGGGGACGGACAATCGCACGCATACGCAGGAAGAAATCGACTTGATTGTTGACGATGGCGAGGGCGCTGCGCTGTTTGCGGAGTGCAAATGGCGCAATGAACCGGCGGGCGAAGACGTGCTGCAAAAGCTCGTGCACCGAAGCGAGCTCTTTAGACGGCAACGAAAAAGCTATGCACTTTTCTCAAAAAGCGGCTTTACGCAGGGATGTCGGGATGCCGCGGAGAGTAGGGGAGACGTCAAGCTGATTTCGTTTGCCGAGATGTGCGAGCGGAGATAACCAAGCGCGCTCTGATGTGATGCTCGGAATGGGTCGCGCTAAGGATGCCAAGCGTAAAACCTTCAATGAAAATGGCGTAAAAACTACATTGAAAGTAGCGTAAAATCAGCATTGAGAATGGCGTAATTTCGCATATCGCGTGATAGAGAGGGACGGCCGTCTATGGATGCACCAAAGAGATTGACCCAAAAGGGATATAGGCCCCGGCTCATAGAGGAGCGCCTCGACACCCTTATGCGGGCGTTTGGCTGTGTGGAGATCAACGGCCCCAAATGGTGCGGCAAGACCTGGACGGCGCTCTCTCGCTCGGCGAGCGTCTCCAGGCTCGATGAGCCTGCGCAGCGTGCGGCGGCAGAGGTCGACCCAAGCCTGGCGCTCATCGGCGATGCGCCACACCTGGTCGATGAATGGCAGGAGGTGCCCGAGGTTTGGGATGCCGCCCGGCGTTTCGTGGACGCGAGCGGCAACGAACGGGGGACACTTTTGCTCACGGGCTCGACCGCGCTCAAAAGCGAGGAGCGCAGCCATGTTCGTCATTCCGGCACGGGTAGGATCGCCCGTCTGTCAATGCGCCCCATGGCCCTGTGTGAGTCGGGCGACGGCGAGCCGCTCGTGTCACTGGCAAGCCTCTTTAAGGGCGAGGATTTTGCCCCTCAGCGTCGCGAGAGCACGGTGGATGACGTCGCCCGCTGGTGCTGCAGGGGCGGTTGGCCTGCAAATCTTGGGCTTTCGGAAGATCTTGCGCGAGAGACGGCAAGCCAGTACGTGCACTCGGTGCTCGACGTCAACGTGCTGGACGAGGGCATGTCGCCCGAGCTTGCACACGGCCTTTTGCGAGCTCTTGCCATGAACGAGAGCCAGGCTGTCACGTACAAGACGCTCGTAAAGGACGCCTCGTACGGTGAGGCGGGCCCCGACGAGAGGACCATCGCTGCGTACTTGGACCTATTCAACAGGCTCAAGCTGACCGAGGGCCTGTGCGGATGGGAGCCGCCCATGCGCTCGAAGGCCCGCGTTCGCGTGCGCCCCAAGCGCTACTTCTGTGACCCGTCACTTGCGGCGGCGTTGCTGGGGGCTACCCCTGAGCGGCTGCTTGGCGATATGCAAACGCTGGGGATGCTCTTTGAGAATCTCGTCCTGCGCGACGTGCGCGTGTTCCTTTCCACCTACGGCGGTGTCGACAACAGTGTCCATTATTTCCGAGATGAGAAGGGCCTTGAGGTCGATCTGATCGTTGAGCACGACGGGCGCTGGGGAGCCATCGAGGTCAAGCTGAGTGATGCGAAAGCAGACGATGGAGCGAGAAATCTCAAGGCGCTGGAGAGGAAAGTGCTCTCCAATCCTGCCGCCCAGAATGCCGCGCCGGCGTTTTTGGCGGTCGTGGTTGGAAAGGGGAGCATTGCCTACACACGCGACGACGGCGTGGCGGTGATTCCCATGGCGGCACTTGGGGCGTAGTGGTTTTGCGGGCGTGCCGTGCTTCCTTTACCGAAAATCCATTTGGTAAACCAGATGCTCGCGGATAGAATAAAGTTGACGGCAGCCCAAGGGTGATAGCTGGGCAGCGCCGTTGCTTGGTCAAGAGGTCAGTGCCTTAATGGCAGCGACTTGTTATGCTTCGAATGCTGCTTGAGTGCCTCGGAAAGTTCGATAAGCGCCGTGAAGAGCGAGACCAAAGCAACCAAGAGCTCTACGAGCTCTGATGGGCCCGGGATGACCGCTGATTCAAGTCACCGGGCTAAATCTTTTTCATGCATTTGAATAGAGCGGGCGATTCTCTTGGGGCCGTCTGCATGGCGTGCGACCAGCGCATGGTATTGCGCCCCGCTTTCATGTCCGCACGGGCGCCTATCCTTACGGCAATGTAGCCGCCTATGTAGCAAGCGGCAGTTGACGGAGAAAGGCCCTAACCGTGTCAGCTGAAAAGACGCCGTGTATCTCGGCTATCGATACGACGAACTTTGCGCGCCAGATCGTGCTGGACTTTGAGTTTGCGCCGGTGCCAAAGCAGCGCCAGCGCCGTGGACTGCGCAATGAGATTATCGAGGCCGGTGCCGTCAAGCTCGATTACCACGGCAACGTTATGGGCGAGTTCTCGCAGTTTGTGCAGACGGAATTTACCGAAGGCGTTGCGTTCCCCGTCCGCGAGCTTACAGGGATATCGGCCGTGGACACCGCGATGGCCGACCCGCTCTACATGGTGATCAAAAGGCTCAACGATTGGATCGGTCGCTACTCCGCCCAGGTGGTTTGCTGGAGCGGGGCGGACCGTCGACAGCTTTTGACCGAGTGCCAGGCAAAGCACATCGACCTTTCCGCATTTCCTACGGATTGGGCCGATCTGCAGGCGTTTTATACCTCGATCATGGACGTGGGCAGCCACGGGTGCGTCTCTTTGAGTGACGCGGCAACGTGGTTCGGCATCGAGTTCGACGAGTCGACGGGTCACGCCCACAGCGCCCTTGCCGATGCGCGCGTGACCGCCAAGCTGCTCAAGCAGGTGATGGACGGGGACTACCGCGTGAGCCCGCGCGCCCAGGAAGTCCGCCAGCGGTGGGGGATGGGCGAGCGAGCTCAGACGCGCCTCTCTAGCAAGTGCCCCGAGCTGACCGATCTGCTGCTGAGGCTGAAGGCGGAGGGGAGGTAGGTTGGCATCATTTGGAGGTTCATTTAGAGAGGAGCGAGCCCCAGGGCTCAGTTGCCGAAAATCCATTTGTTAATTCTGCCGCCAATGGGTATACTCCGTATCGATGGCCCCGGGAATGACCTCTGATTCAAGTCACCGGGGCTCAATTTGTGTTTATAGGAGCTTTCTTGTCTGACGAGCGCAACAACCACCAGACGATGAAGTGCGCGGCTCAAGGGCGCCATGATGCGACAACGCGCCTATGGGCCGAGAAATGGCTTTCGGCTGAACGGCTTTCCCCGTATCTCGAAGAATGCAATGGAGACATCGACAAGGCTCTAGAGCTCTACGAGTGGAACGCCTCTCTAGGCCAGTTCCTTATGCGCGACATATCTCATTTTGAAGTGGCGCTGCGCAACGCCTACAACGACATTATGGAGTCCCGCTGGGATGGCGAGGAACATTGGCTCCTCGACGATGCTTCTCCCGCGCGTAGGCCCGTGCTGAGGAAGTCTGCCAACGGAATGCTCGACTCGAATCGCATTAATCGAAAGACTATCGATGCTGCTGCGAGTAGCTTGCCGAGTGACTTTACGACCGGAAGCCTGGTTGCCGGCCTCACGCTCGGCTTTTGGGTGCACTTGGCAGACCGCAGTCGTGAAGCGGTGATTTGGAGATCAGGACTCTATCTTGCGTGGCCAAAGGGAACAAAGCGAGCCGAACTTCAGGAAAAGCTCTACGGGATACTGCGTGTGCGAAATCGCGTAGCCCATAACGAGCGGCTCTTCGACCCTAAGCGTGATGAACTTTCGCCTAGGAAGGTAGATGCTGATGCCGTGAGCCTGTTCGGGCAGCTTTGTCCTGAGGCGGCGGACTTTCTGTATGGTGATCATGACCTGCCTTTGGACGCGTTTCTTGCGGATTATCCCGCGCCTGTGAAGGTTGAGTTGTAGCGGCTGCTGGGCTTTTGGCTGCGGATCGGCGGCAGCTTTCACCTTAGGACGCCTACGTCTATTTGCGTGCCGTTTTCATAAGCCGTATTACCGTGAGACTAAATTGCCAAAGATGCCGCTAGTGGGTTTGTGGGGCCAACTATTTTATTTATCCTCCATTTTCATATGGACATATAGGGAGCCATTCTCGCGTGAATTTAACACATCGAGTGCGTGGATATGAATGGGCTGGTTTTCTTGTTCTACTGTTTCGTTTGGTGTCCTTTGGGCCTGTGCCGATGCGTCTGCGGCTCCAATGCTGCGAGCTGTCCAATTTGGAACTTGTGAGTTCCGAATTGGACAGCTACTGATGCAGCTTGAGCTTGGAATGGGCGTTGAATAATTCTTAGAGAAATGCTTCGAGTTGGCGAAAGTGGAGCTGTAGCAGGCTTCCGCGCCCTGGGGGATGGGCGAGCGAGCCCAGACGCGCCTTTCTAGCAAGTGCCCCGAGCTGGGCGACCTGCTGCTGAAGCTGAAGGCGGCGGGAAGGTAGGGGCGTTAGCTGTCTGCATGGCGCGTGCCTGTCGCGTATCGTTACTCTTCCTGCTGCTTGGCAGGCAAGATGTAGACGTTCTCGGCGTCCACGGCGATCTGCGCGGGGCGGTTGTAGAGGGTGTCGATCTCCTTTACGCTCTGCTTGAACGGCGTGACGTCGGGCGTCTTTGCCTGATGGAGCTTTTCGAGGAGTTTCTCGGATTGCTTGTCGTTGAACTTTCCGATGCTCTCTCCTGCGCCTTCGAGCGCCTCGTCGATGAGTGTATGGTCGCCCACGGGGGTCTTTGCGATGGCGTGACCGAGCAATTTGCCCGCGGACGCGATACCGCCCAGCAGTGCCGCATCGACGGTGTCGACAGCCCCCGCTTCGAGTGCGTTGTAGCAGTCGGTGTAGAGCTCGCGGTACGCGATCGAATCAGCCTCGATCTTCGCGGTGGCGTCCGCGAGCTTTGCGGGCTCGAAGTTCTGGGCGAGCATGGGTTCGAGGAACAGCGAGAACGCGTGGATGTAGGTGGCGAGCTGGCAGTCTTTGAGGTAGTCGAGCACCTTGTCGAGGCGTCTGCCCAAGCCGTCTCGCACCTCGATGAACCCTTTCTTTTTCAGATCCGCCTGTGCCTGCGAGCGGAAGAGTTCCATGTCCTGCGCGGACGACTGCTTGATGTCGAGCACCTTCATATGGGCGTTTGCCATGTAGGTGGCGTTGCCGTAGTTGAGGCCGTAACCGTTGAGGATGTCTGCGAGCGTCTTGAGGTTGCCACGCATGTTGGCCTTGTCGCGCTGACGCATGTACTCGAACATTTCGTCGACGGACTCCTGGATGGAGTCGAGCTTTTGGTTTATCTGCGCGATTGCGGCTGCCATGAATAGCGATGTTGGATCGTAAGGCACCTGCGTGACGCTCGTGGCGATGTCGCCCTCGACTACGTGGAAGCGCGCCTGCCCAAGGCCCTTGGCGGCGTCGCGGTAGCCCCCTGTGAGACCGCTGCCGTCCTTGAACGAGTTGAGTTTCGACGGATCGAGCGGGTTACCATATTTGTCAGTCGCCTGGAGCAGCGTGGGCACGCTCACCGTGTTGGTGACGGTGCGAAACATCGAGGGGAGCGAGGCGAACGCCACGCCGAGTTGGGGAATTCGCTCGAGCGGTAGCTTGATGGCGCCGGAGACGTCCACCCGCTTCTGAGTGAGCGCGAGGTGGATTTTGGTCGATGCGAGCTGTTTTGCCACGAGCTCCTCTCGGCCGTCGTTCGCCGAGGGTTTGGTCTCGTTGTCTGCCATAGCGCGCTCCTTGCTTACGTTGATAGTCGTGGGCATTATCTCATCGCCTGGTGGCTTGCTAGAGCGGGGTAGAGGCCGAGCGTCTGGCGAAACTCGTTAACTGATTGCATTTCAGCGGATTGGGTTGATTATAAGAGAAGGACGGCTATCCATCTGCCCTTCCCAGTTGAGTTCGCTTTGAGCTACTGTTCGTGCCTATGCTGCTTGGGCTCAAGCCTTCTCGCTGCCGTGAAGCAGGCCGTGGCCGCCATGGCCAATGTGATGCTGGCCATCCAAGTGGAGTCGCCGGTTGCAGCGAGCTTTGGTTCATCGGCTGTCGTGCGTCCCGACTTTTTTGTAGCCGCCTCGTCGGCGTCCTTTTCAGGAGTGGCAGGATCACTTTTGTTGTCGCCGGGTGAATCTACGTCGGTCT
>CABUCA010000011.1 GCA_902489965.1 uncultured Collinsella sp. | reverse complement strand
GGCCCTGGGCGGCACCTTTTTAATCGCTACCGGAGGTGATCCCACCAGCCTGAACATCTCGCCGCTCGGCTTGATCGCGGGCCTCATGTGTGCGGTCAGCGCCACCTGCATGGCAGTGATTCCCGCTAAGATTCTGCCCGAATACGGCAGCCCCATCGTCACGGGTTCGGCCATGCTCACGGCAGGCATCGTTTCGTGCGCCGTGGTTCAGCCCTGGGCGCATATGCCGGCACTTGACGCTGTCGGTATCGAGGCTCTCGCGGTGTTCGTGGTCATCGGTTCGTTTTTCGCCTACATGCTCTATATGCAGGGCGTTAAGGACATCGGTTCGGTGCGTGCAAGCCTTATCGGAACCGTGGAGCCGGTCTCGGCGACCATCACCAGCGCTGTTATGCTGGGCACGGTGTTTTTGCCGACCGACCTTATCGGCTTCGCCATGATCATCGTGATGATGTTCCTTACGGTGTAGCTGGCGCCGCCGCCAAGACAGATAAGGTGTTGTGCCACATTTTCGCCAATTGATATCCGTGTCTGGAATTTAGCTGTCGATGCTCAATATGCCATAAACTAATAGCGTTATGGACTTTTCTATTGCGACTCAATTGCGAGGATTTCTTTATGGCTGGTAATCACTTTAAGGGCAGCGACAGCGGCCGTCCTGCAGTTCCGCCGCGTTCGAACGGGGCCGGAAAAGCTGACATGCCGAGCGGAGCTGGTCAGAACAGCGCCGGTAAGCGCACGTCTCCGGGCGAGACGGCGATGTTTACCGCTCTGTACGAGCAGTCTCAGAAGGCTAAAAAGACCGGTCGCGCAAGAGGGAATGTCTTTGCGGGCGGTGCGACTCCCACGTCGCAGCCGAGTGGGGCTCCTTCGACACCTGCGAACAACGTAGGCGCTGCCAACGCCGCGAATACCGCCGGCAACATTAATGCCGGCAATGCCGCCAACAATACTCCCTCTGCCGGTGGCGCGGGGCTTACGGGCAACCTTGGTACGATCTATACGGGTGCCTCCGAGACCGGCACGTTCGCCCGTTTGGAAGATAACGGTGCCGAGTTTAAGGGCTCCGGTTCCAAGGAAGATTATTACGATTTTGGCCTGAACTATGGCAACGACGCCTCGTCGAGCTCGACCTCGGACGGCCTGGTTCGTCATCGCCATCGCAAGGGCGAGCGCAAGAAGCGCCACACTGGCGCCATTGTCGCCGCCGTAGTCGTGGTGCTTCTCGTTGCGCTTGGCGCAAGTGGCTTTATGCTGCTTAACTCGGCTAAGACCGTAAAGGGTGAAGCAAAGGAAGCCGTCGAGATCGTCGGCAGCCTTAAGGACAGGGTCACGTCGGGCGATTTTTCGACGCTGCCCGATGATGCGAAGAAGATCGACGAGCTCTGCACTAGCATGAAATCGGAGACCTCGAGCCCGCTGTGGACGATGGCTTCGTTTGTCCCGGTGTACGGCAGCGATATCTCCGCGGCCCGCACCATGATTGACGCCCTGTCCGATGTCTCGAGCAATGCGCTGGTTCCCATGGCCGATAACCTTTCGCAGGCTACGCCCGGCAAGCTGTTCCAGGACGGCATGATTAACGTGTCCGCGCTGCAGGCGGTCGCCGATTCGCTTTCCAGCAGCTCGAAGGTGTTCAAGAGCGCCAACGAGAAGGTCCAGGGCATTGGCGATACTCATATTTCCCAGGTGACCGAGCTGGTCGATAAGGCCAAGGACGGCTTTGCCACCCTCAACGGCGCGGTTGACGCGGCGGAGAAGGTCGCCCCCGTCCTTCCCCAGATGCTCGGCGCCAACGGCCAGACGCGCAACTACCTTATGTACGCCATGAACAACGTCGAGATTCGTGCCTGCGGCGGCTTTGGCGGTTCGCAGGGTCTGATTTCGGTCACCGACGGCCAGATGTCGATTGGCGAGTTTGTTCCCCGCATTGGACTCAGCGAGGATGAGGCAGTCGAGAGCGTCGACGAAGAGGATGAGGCGCTGTTCGGCAACCACAGTAACCTGTACAACTCGGGCAATACCTATTCGCCTGATTGGCCCCGCAACTCGCAGCGTGTCGCCGCGCTGTGGAAGTCCCAGTATGGACAGGACGTTGATGGCGTCATCGGTATCGACCCGGTGTTCCTGCAGTATCTGCTGGGCCTGGTCGGTAATGTCTCGCTGCCCGACGGAACGGTTGTCGACGGCACCAACGCCGCAAAGGTCCTCATGCACGATGTGTACTGGAACTATCCGGTCGAGGAGTCTGACGGCATCTTTGCATCCGTCGCCAGCGCTGCCTTCGACAAGATCCTTGGCGGTATCGGCGATGTCGATGTTACGAAGCTTGTCAGTGCCGTTGAGCGCGGTGCCGAAGAGGGCCGCCTGATCGCGTGGATGAGAAACGATGATGAGCAGAATGCCATCAAAGAGACGGGCATTGACGCTTCGCTGCCCGATCCGGATGATCCGAGTGCCGATCCCGTTGCCGGCGTTTACTTTAACAACCTGAGCTTCTCCAAGCTCGACTGGTATCTGAACGCCGACACTCAGATTGGTCAGGGCGTGAAGAACGGCGACGGCACGTGTTCCTATCGCATCACCGTTACCCTGACGAACATCATGACGCAGGAGGAGGCTGGCAAGCTGCCCGACTACGTTGCGGCGAGCGCACCCGATGCCGCGCGTGACGACGAGCGTCTGAATGTCTCGTTGTTTGCCCCGACGGGCGGCAACATCAGTGACCTTACGGTTGAGGGCACCCAGTTTGGTCTTGGTGCCGCTACGTGGCATGGAATCCCCTTCTATTCGGGCACCGTTGACCTGCATGCTGGCGAGACGACGACGATCACGTATACGCTGACCACGTCGGCCGAGGCGGGGGACAAGCCGCTTATGCTGCGTCAGACTCCTACATGCCAGGCGGCTCGCGACAGCGCGTCGGCGTAGGGTTTTTCTGGTAGCGCAGATAATCGAGTACCATTTTGGGGCGGACAGGCAATCTGTTCGCCCCTATTTTGTAAGGAGAGCGCATGAAGTACTTTGGCACCGACGGCTTTCGCGGCGAGGCCAACGTTGGGCTGACGGTAGAGCACGCTTATAAGATTGGCCGTTTTGTGGGCTGGTATTACGGCGCCAACCGCAGTGCTAAGGCGCGCGTCATCGTGGGCAAGGACACACGTCGCTCGAGTTATATGTTCGAGGCGGCGCTGGTGAGCGGCCTGGTCGCGAGCGGCGCGGACGCCTATATGCTGCACGTGATCCCCACGCCGGGCGTAGCGCATCAGACTGTGGAGGGCTGCTTCGATTGCGGCATCATGATCAGTGCGAGCCACAACCCGTTTTGCGATAACGGCATTAAGCTCGTCAACAGCGACGGTTTTAAGATGGACGAGGACGTACTGGAGCTTATCGAGGACTACATCGATGGCAAGAGCGAGGTGCCGCTGGCCACGGGCAACCACATCGGCGCCACGGTGGACTACATGCAGGGCCGCAACCGCTACATTGCTTCGCTCATCGCCAGCGCGAACTTTTCGCTGCAGGGCGTCAAGATCGGCATCGACTGCGCCAACGGCTCGGCGTCCTCGGTGGCCAAGCCGGTGTTTGACGCGCTGGGCGCCGACGTGCGCGTGATCAACGCCGCGCCCGATGGTTTTAACATCAACGTCGACTGCGGCTCCACGCATATGGAGCGTCTGCAGCGCCATGTGGTGGAGCAGGGCCTGGACGTGGGCTTTGCCTACGACGGCGATGCCGACCGCTGCCTGGCCGTGGATGAGCGCGGTCGCGTGGTAGACGGCGACCAGATCCTGTACGTGTGCGGCGTGTATCTGAACAAGCACGGGCGACTCTCGGGCGGTACCGTGGTGCCGACGATTGCCAGCAACTTTGGCCTGGTCAAGTCGCTGGAGCTTGCCGGTCTGAGCGCCGTGACCAGCGGCGTGGGCGACCGTCACGTGTATGCCAAGATGCGAGAGGGCGGCTACAGCCTGGGTGGCGAGCAGACGGGCCATACGATCTTTGGCGATATCGAGCGCACGGGCGACGGCATTATGACCTCACTGCGCGTGATGGAAGTGATTCGTGCCGAGCGCGAGACGCTCTCGCAGCTCACGGCTCCGTGCAAGCTGCTGCCGCAGGCGCAGGTGGCCGTGCACGTGGCGGACAAGGACGCCGCGCTCGAGAACATGGGCGTGCAGAACGCCATCGCCGAGGCCGAGGCTGCGCTGGCAGGCGAGGGCCGCGTGCTCGTGCGCAAGAGCGGAACCGAGTCGGTGATTCGCGTTTTGGCCGAAGCCCCCGACCAAGCCGCCGCCGACGTCGCCATGAAGCGCATCGCCGCCGCGCTGGAGGCTCTGTAAGGTAGTCATTGGGGACGTTCTTAAACGACTAGGTGGAAAGGGGACGCTGCGGATTGGTTCCGCGGCGTCCCCTTTGCGTTGGCGTGTCGGTTATGCCTTACAGCTCGTAGAGCGTGGTGAACTTGTCCTGCAGGTAGCTGCAGTAGTAGCGGGCATCGAACGCCATGCCGCAGGCGCCCTTGATGAGTTCCAGCGCGTCTTTGGCGCGGCCCCACTGCCAAATGTGCTCGCCCAGCCAGGCACGGACGGGCGCCAGATCGCCGCTCGCGCAGGCGCCGGTAAGGTCGACGCCGTCGCGGCACATGGCCGGCACAAACATGGCGTCGTAGGCGCTGCCCAGCGCATAGGTGGGGAAGTAGCCAAACGAGCCGCCGCTCCAGTGCGTATCCTGTAGGCAGCCGTGCGTGTCGTCGGGAACGGGAATGCCCAGGTACTCATCCATGAAGCGGTTCCAAAGCGCGGGGATGTCCTTGGCCGTGGCCTCGCCGGCAAACAGCATGCGCTCGATCTCGTAGCGCACCATAACGTGCAGCGGATAGGTGAGCTCGTCGGCCTCGGTGCGGATCAACGACGGCTGCGCGATGTTCACGGCGCGGTAGAGCGTGTCCTCGTCGACGTCGCCGTAGACCTCGGGTGCGTGGCGGCGCAGCACCTCGAGCAGCGGTCCCATAAAGGCGCGGCTGCGACCCACGGTGTTTTCGAAGAAGCGGCTCTGGCTCTCGTGGATGCCCATGGAGGTGCCACCCTCAAGACAGGTGCGCGCATAGGCAGGATTGACGCCCAGCTCGTACATGGCGTGTCCCGCCTCGTGGATGATGCTGTAGACGTTGGAGATGCAATCGTCCTCGTAGATGTGTGTCGCGATGCGCGCGTCACCCACGGCAAAGCCCTCGCTAAACGGGTGCTCGGTAAAGGCAAGCGTGGTGTCGTCCAGGTTCAGGCCGACAAGCTTCATAAGGTCGAAGCTCATGGCGCGCTGGGCGGCCTCGGGCACGCGGGCGTGCAAAAAGTCGGCATCGGGCTGCTGGCTGCGCTCGCCGATGGCGTGCACGAGCGGCACGACCGTCGCCTTGACCTCATCGCAAAACGCATCGAAGCTCTTGGCGGAAAGGCCGCGCTCGTACTGGTCGAGCCAAACGTCGTATGGGTCGCGCTTGGGGTCCATAAGTTCGGCCTGATGCTTAAGTTGGGCGACGATTCTATCCACATAGGGCTCAAAGCTCGCCCAGTCATTGGCCGTCTTGGCCTTGTGCCACACGGCATCGGCCTCGCAGGTGAGCCTGGTCCAGGCCTCGGCCTCCTCGGTGGGGATGACGCTTGCCTCGCGCTGGTCGCGACCGAGCACACGGATCTCGTCGAGCAGCTGCGGGTCGTCAATTTTGCCGCCGGCGACGGTCTCGCGCGCTAACGAGCGTACGAGTTCAACGGACTTCTCGCTGGTCAGCAGCTTGTGATGCTCGCCGGCAAGCGTGCCCATGGCGTCGGCACGGGCGGCAGCACCATTGGCAGGAGCAATCGTCGCTCCATCGAACTCGGCAATCTTGAGCAGGTACTCACGAGTCCACAGCTTGCCCTCGAGTTTGCGGAACTTTTTGACGGCCTTGTCGACTTTAGCGGCCTTGACGCCCTTGGCGGCCTTTGCCACGGCGACCTTGGCCTTCTTATCGAGTTTCTTTCCCATACCGTATCCTTAATCTCGCAGGCCGAGCGTCGCAAGCGGGTGCGCGGCCAGTTTGCACAGCTACCTGCCTTGTACCCAGCGCGAACAAAACGGAACGCGGCGATGCGCTCGCGAAATGTGTTATCCTATAGCCCAATGCGTTGACGGAGAGGGTTTTGCCCGCCGCGTCGCCGGCAAGAGAGGGAAGGTCATGGGCTGCAAGCCTTCCTGCGGTGGCAAGGGCCAAGCGTTCACTCCCGAGCAGCGACCTCAACGGGCACGCGGCCGGCGGCAGCGAGGCCCCAGTAGGGAAGCCGTGAGCCTCGCGATAAGGGGCGCAGAGTGGGCGCGGCGGGCCAGACATCCGCCGGGTCAAACAAGGTGGTACCGCGGAATTTAACCGTCCTTGGGCAATGCACATGCCCGAGGGCGGTTTTTTGTTACCGAACCGGGCCGCGTTTTCGCAGCGCCAAGTGGCATCGGTCGCCCCGGCAAGCGAATGCGCGAGAGACGAAAGGGAAGACATGAGTCTGATTGATGATCTGGTCAAACTCGAGGAAGAGGCCAAGGAGCTCGTTGCAGGCGCCGACGACGCCGCCAAGCTCGAGGCTGCGCGCGTTGAGCTGCTCGGTCGTAAGGGCCGCATCACCGGCCTGATGCGCATGATGGGCAAGCTCGCCCCCGAGGATCGTCCCGTGATGGGCAAGCGCGCCAACGAGATGCGCCAGCTGATCGAGGGCATGCTCGACGAGCGCACCACCGAGATGAAGGCTGCCGCCCTCAAGCGCGCGCTCGAGCACGATGCCGTCGACATCACGCTGCCGGGCATCCGTCCGCAGATCGGCCACCAACACCTGATCAAGCAGATCATCGAGGAGGCCGAGGACATCTTCTGCGGCATCGGCTACACCGTCGAGTCCGGCCCCATGGTCGACACCTCCTACTACAACTTCACCGCGCTCAACGCCCCCATGGATCACCCGAGCCGTTCGGCCCGCGATACCTTCTACGTGGTCGACAACAACCCCGGCAGCGTCGCGCACCCCGAGGCTCATGCCCACGGCGAGTCCGACGTGCTGCTGCGCACCCAGACCTCGGGCGTGCAAATCCACACCATGGAGTCGCAAAAGCCGCCCATCTACATGATCTGCCCGGGCACCGTCTATCGTCCCGACACGGCCGACGCCTGCCACCTGCCGCAGTTCAACCAGATCGAAGGCCTGGTCGTCGACGAGGGCATCACCTTTGGCGATCTTAAGGGCACGCTCGACTACTTTGTTAAGTGCATGTTTGGCGAGGACCGCAAGACGCGTTACCGCCCGCACTTCTTCCCCTTCACCGAGCCTTCCTGCGAGGTGGACGTAAGCTGCCACGTCTGCGGCGGCAAGGGCTGCAACTTCTGCAAGCACAGCGGCTGGATCGAGATCCTGGGCTGCGGCATGGTCGACCCCAACGTCCTGATCAACTGCGGCATCGACCCCGAGAAGTACACCGGCTTCGCCTTTGGTATTGGCGCCGAGCGCGTCGCGGCACTGCGCTACGACCTGCCCGACCTGCGCACGTTGATGACTGGTGACATGAGGTTCTTGAACCAGTTCTAGAACGCTTTCTTCTTAGTTGCAGTTTCCGGCTCAAAGCCGCATTTATGAAAGGAGACCAGTTAGATGCGCGTTTCTTACGACTGGCTCAAGACCATGATCGATATTCCGGAGGATCCCAAGACCCTTTCGGACGAATATATCCGTACCGGCACCGAGGTCGAGGCGATCGACACCGTGGGCGAGTCCTTCGACCACGTGGTGACCGCCAAGGTACTCACCAAGACCCCGCACCCCGATAGCGACCACATGTATGTGTGCTCGGTCGACGTGGGCGACAAGAACCTCGACCCCGACGGTAATCCCGCTCCGCTGCAGATCGTCTGCGGCGCGCAGAACTTCGAGGCCGGCGACCACATCGTCACGGCCATGATCGGCGCAGTTCTGCCCGGCGACGTCAAGATCAAGAAGAGCAAGCTTCGCGGCGTCGTGTCCATGGGCATGAACTGCTCCGCGCGCGAGCTCGGTCTGGGCGGCGACCACTCCGGCATTATGATCCTGCCCGAGGATACGCCCTGCGGCATGCCGTTTGCCGAGTATGTGGGCTCGAGCGACACCGTGCTCGACTGCGAGATTACGCCCAACCGCCCCGACTGCCTGTCCATGATCGGCATGGCCCGCGAGACCGGCGCCATCTTCGACCGCGATTTCCACGTTGAGCTGCCCGCCATCAAGGCCGAGACCGGCCGCGCGACCGACGACGAGCTTTCCGTCGAGATTGCCGACGAGGGCCTGTGCGACCGCTACGTTGCCCGCATCGTGCGCAACGTCAAGGTCGGCCCGTCGCCCGACTGGATGGTCAAGCGCCTTAACGCCCTGGGCGTGCGCCCGCACAACAACATCGTCGACATCACCAACTATGTGATGATGCTCACCGGTCAGCCGCTGCACGCCTTTGACCTGGACACCTTTGCCGCGCGCGATGGCCACCGTCGTGTGGTGGTTCGCGCCGCCCAGCAGGACGAGAAGTTCACGACGCTCGACGGCGAGGAGCGCGTGCTCGACGCCGGCATGGGCCTCATCACCGACGGCGAGCGTCCCGTGGCGCTGGCCGGTGTCATGGGCGGCATGGATTCCGAGATCGAGGACGATACCGTTGACGTGATGGTCGAGAGCGCCTGCTTCAACGCCGGCCGCACCTCGCACACCAGCCGTGACCTATCGCTGATCTCCGACGCCTCCATCCGCTTTGAGCGCCAGGTCGACGAGACCGGCTGCGTGGACGTCGCCAATGTGACGTGCGCGCTCATCGAGGAGATCGCCGGCGGCGAGGTCGCCCCCGGCTATGTGGACGTGTTCCCCGCGCCCAAGACCATCGACAGCATTAAGCTGCGTTTGGCCCGCGTGCACGCCATCTGCGGCGCCGACATCGAGCCCGACTTTATCGAGCGCTCGCTTACCCGCCTGGGCTGCACCGTCGAGCGCGACGGTGAGGACTTTATGGTCACGCCGCCGAGCTTCCGTCCCGACCTGCCGCGCGAGATCGATCTGATCGAGGAGGTCCTGCGCCTATGGGGCATGGGTCGCGTCACGGCGACCATTCCGGCTGCCAAGAACCATATCGGCGGTCTGACGCGCGAGCAGAAGCTTACCCGCAAGGTCGGCGAGATCCTGCGCGCCTGCGGCCTCAACGAGACCACGACTTTTGGCTTTGCTGCCCCGGGCGACCTGGAGAAGATCGGCATGTCCACCGAAGGCCGCGGCTGCCCCGTGGTGCTCATGAACCCGTTGGTCGCCGAGCAGACCGAGATGCGCCGCTCGCTGCTGCCGGGCTTACTGCAGTCCGTTGCCTATAACGAGGCCCACGGCACGCCCAACGTGCACCTGTACGAGGTCGGCAGTCTGTTCCACGGTCGCGAGAATGCCAGCCTGCCCAAGGAGACCAAGTCCGTCGCGGGCGTGCTCTCGGGCCAGTGGAGCGAGCAGTCCTGGAACATGAAGTACCGCAAGCTGCGTTTCTTCTTTGGCAAGGGCATCGTCGAGGAGCTGCTCGCCCAGCTGCGCATTGAGAAGGTTCGCTTCCGTCCCGTCGAGGGCGAGAGCTATGCCTTCCTGCAGCCGGGTCGTGCTGCCGAGGTGCTCTCGGGCGGTACCGTGCTGGGCTGGGTCGGCGAGATTCACCCCGAGGCGCGCGAGGCCTGCGGCATCGATGAGGTCGTCGTTGCCTTTGAGCTCGATCTGGACAAGCTGATCAAGGGCGCCCGCAATCAGGAGAACTACCGCGAGTTCTCGCAGTACCCTGCCGTTGAGCACGACCTTGCTATCGTGGTCGACAACACTGTGACCTGCGAGGATCTTGAGCGTCGTATTACGAGTGCCGGCGGCAAACTGCTCGAGGGCGTGCGCCTGTTCGACGTCTACCGCGATCCGGTCCGCATCGGAGCGGGCAAGAAGTCCATGGCCTTCGCACTTACGTATCGCTCCGACGACCACACGCTCACCAGCGAAGAGGTCGAGAAGGCGCACCAGAAGATCGTCACCAAGGTGTGCAAGGGCGTAAACGGCGAGGTCCGCGGCTAGGGCTTGCGCTGGGGTATAGGTCAGCGGTGGTTGCCGCCGAGTCCTACACGACTGCTGTTCTCGGTATAAGGCACCGTTGAGCCTGCATATATGACACGCGCATTACATAACGGCGTGCTGCTTTGTCGGCAGTGCGCCGTTTTGCTATGATAGCCCGCGGCGTGTTACGAATCTGACATTACGTAACACTGGAAAGGTGATTCAAACGGCGTTGCAATTCCGTGCGCCGACAACCGGGAGGCGTACATGCACATTCCAGATAATTATCTGTCCCCGCAGACCGATGCCGTTATGGCGGTGGCGATGGTGCCCGTTTGGATCCACTGCATCAAAAAGGTGCGCGCCACGCTCGATCGCGAGCACATGGCTTTCCTGGGCATCTGCGCCGCGTTCTCCTTCCTGCTTATGATGTTCAATGTGCCGCTGCCCGGCGGCACCACGGGTCACGCCGTCGGCGGCGCGCTCATCGCGCTGTTGCTGGGTCCCGAGGCCGCGGCCATTGCGGTCTCGGTCGCGCTGGCACTGCAGGCGCTGCTGTTTGGCGACGGCGGCATCCTGTCCTTTGGCGCCAACTGCTTTAACATGGCCTTCGTGTTGCCGTTTGCCGCTGCTATCGTGTTTCGCGCGCTCAACAGCCGTTTGCACGACAAGAGCTGGGGCACCTCGGTTTCGGCCATCGTAAGCGGCTGGGTCGGCCTGTGCCTAGCGGCCCTGTGCGCGGCAATCGAGTTCGGTATTCAGCCGATGCTCTTTACCAACGCTTCGGGCGCTCCGCTGTACTGCCCCTTCCCGCTGTCCGTGGCTATTCCGGCCATGTTGATTCCGCATATGCTGGTTGCCGGCGTGGTCGAGGGCGTGGCGACTGCCGCGATCTACGGCTTTATCAAGAAGACGGCGCCGAGCGTTATCGTCGGCCCCGAAGCCGCCGATGGACAGCTCGCCGGCGATGGTACTGCCAAGAAGACTTCCCTGGTCCCCATGCTCATCTTGGTTGCCGTGCTTGTCGTGGCTACGCCGCTCGGCTTGCTTGCCACAGGTGACGCATGGGGCGAGTGGGACGCCGAGGGCGCCGCGACCGCCGTTCAGGAGGCTGGTGACGACAGTCTGCAGGCTTCGGTCGGCCTCGATGCCCCGACCTTTGCCGACGCTCTGCCTACGGGTGATTACCTGCAGGCCTATTCCGAGGAGCAGGGTCTTGGCTTTGCCGGTCAGGCTGCCATGTATATCCTGTCCGGCGTGATTGGCGTGGCGGTGCTCACCATCGCATTCCGCCTGGTCTCGCTGACGGTCAAGGAAAGCGGTGCTCATGGCAATAGCCGAGCTGCCTAGCTGGCTTGCGGTCGAGCAGCGATACGAGCCCGTGGGGGCTCGGCATCGTGTGATGCAAAAGAATGTCCTGCACCTGGCGAGCCTGCTTGAGCGGGTTCGCTTGGGTGGAGGCGCGCACGAGGGCGGGTCGATGGTCGACCGCGCCCTTTCTTGCGTTTCGGCTCCGGTGCGCCTGGTGGGGATGTTCGTCTGCGTTCTGTGCGTGTGTCTGACGCAGAGCCCGTTGTACCTCATGTTGATGGCGGCTATCGCGCTGGTGCTGGTCGCGGTGCGCCCCGCACGCGGGCTGCGTGCGACCATTGTACCGGCGCTCGGCGCCACGGGGCTTGCGGTGGTTCTGGCGTTGCCTGCCCTGCTGCTGGGCGCGTCTGCCACGGGCGCCATGCTCAAGATCGCGCTCAAGACCTTCATTAATGTGTCACTGGTGCTGGGCGTTTCGTGGACCCTCACGTGGAGCCGCATGTCGGCTGCGCTCAAGATGCTGCATCTACCCGACGAGGTTATCTTTACCTTTGATATGGCGCTCAAGCACGTTGAGGTGCTGGGCCGCACGGCGCACGATCTGTGCGAATCGGTCATGCTGCGCAGCGTCGGTCGCGCGCCTGAGGGATTTTCGCGTACCGATTCGATCGCGGGTATCATGGGCATGACGTTTATCAAGGCGATGGAATGCAGCCGCGCGATGGACGAGGCTATGCTTTGCCGCGGCTTTGCCGGTGCGTATCCGGCGCCTGCACGGAGCGGCTTTGGCTGGCGCGATGCCGTTTACGCGGCCGTTGTGGCGTTGCTCGCCGTGTTGTGCGCGGTGCTGTAGCGCGGTCGGTCGAACCGTCGATGTGAGTAGGGAAGGGCGACGTTTTGGCAAACGATACGAATAACGCGATGGGTGCGAGCGGTGCTGCCGGCGCTGAGACCACGCCGCTCATCGAGTTTCGCGACGTGGTGTTTTCCTATGCGGGTCATACGGTAGTCGATGGCGTTTCATTGCAGGTGAACCGTGGAGAGCTCGTTGCTCTGCTTGGTCCTAACGGCTGCGGCAAGACGACGATTATGCGTCTTATCAACGGCCTTGAGCTTGCGGACACGGGTGCGTACCTGTTTGACGGGCGCGTGGTCGATGCGGCATATCTCAAGGATTCCGCGACGGCCCAGCGGTTCCATCAGCGCGTGGGCTTTGTGTTCCAAAACGCCGATGCGCAGCTCTTTTGTGCCACGGTCGGCGAGGAAGTCGCGTTTGGCCCGGCTCAAATGGGGCTGCCGGCAGACGAGCTCGAGCGCCGCGTCCGCGATGCCATGGAGCTGTTCCAGGTTGCCGATCTTGCCGACGTCTCTCCCTATCAGCTCTCGGGCGGGCAAAAGAAGCGCGTTGCGCTGGCTGCGGTGGTGTCGATGAACCCGGATATCCTGGTGCTCGACGAGCCCACCAACGGACTTGACGAGGACTCGTGCGACATCGTGGTCAACTTTCTACTGGCCTATGTTGCTGCCGGCAAGACGGTCTTGATGAGCACACACCATCAGGATTTGGTGCGGCGCCTGGGTGCCCGCGCCATCTATATCGATCGATATCACCATGTGGTTGAGGCGCCGGTGTCGTCGTATGGAACCGAGAGCGGCGCTGCGGAATAGTTGCTGCGTAGAGCGTGCGTAGCCGCCCGCGCGGCTTTGCCGTGATGGTATAGTTATCCAGGTTTTTATGGGGGTGGCTATGCCAAGCTGGAACATTCATATCGCTCAGACGGAGCGTTTGCTGGAGCGCACCGGTGCGCTTGCCAATAGCGTGCGCGACCGCAATGCCTTTTTGTTTGGCTGCGTGGTTCCGGATATCTTCGTGGGCTATATGGTCCCTGGCATCGCCGATCCCATCCCGTACCGCATTACGCACTTTGCAAAGCCCGAGCCTATCCCCAAGCCTCGTGAGCATGAGTTCTGGGATACCTATGTGGCACCGTTGCTCAAAGGGGCGCCTGTTGGTACGCCGGCTGACGCGACCTCGATTGTCGAGGAGCGTGAGCGACTCAATCGTGTACATTATCCCCAACGTTACAAGGACGCCGAGCCGGTTGCCGGTCCCGGTGCTAGTGAGCTTTCGCTCGCGCCCGATGACGTGGCGCAGTCGCTGCTCGATCTGACGCTGGGCGTTTGGTCTCACCTCGTGGCCGATACCGTGTGGAACACCCGCGTGAACCAGTACCTGGAGGCGCACGGCGGCAAGCCGTGCGAGGAATTCCGCATTAAAAAGCAAGGCGACTTTGACTGGTTTGGCAAGACGCTCGGCATCGTTTCTATCCCGCGTGCGACCGATCGCCTCTATACCGCGGCGGCCCAGTTTGGTCAGTATTCGATTCCGCAAGAGTATGTGCTCAAGACCATTGGCGTCATGCACGAGATTGTGCGCGAAAACCCTGGTGAGCCCGATCATCCGCCATACCGTCTGCTGACCGAGGAGTTCTTCGACGCAACGTTTACCGAGGTCGTCGAGCTAACCGAGGCGGGATTTGCCGCCCGCGTCGAATCGTCTGATGTGCCTGCGCTGCCCCTGATTGCTAGCTGCTAGCTGGCCGGCCCGGCAGTGAATAGCTCAACCCAATCGACCAACAGCTCCCGCCGAAGGGTATCTTCGGTGATGCGTTCTTGGTCGGTCTTTGGGATGTAGGGGAGCCCCGCCTTTTTATGGATGAGTTCGGCGATGTTGTTAAAGCTCTTCGTGTCTTTGATTTGCTCATAGGTTATCTGGATAACGTCATAGCCCATGCTGGTGAGGGCGGTGGTGCGCTCGGCATCGGAGAGACTTGCCGCTTCGCCATCGTGGGCGGAGCGGCCTTGGCATTCAAGGATGACGCCCATGCTGTCGGTGGCGCTTTCGATGAGGATATCGGCGTAGCAGCAGGTTTTGTCATACAGCGAACGCGCGGCTTCGCTGAGCGGGATGCGCGCGTTATTGGTGATGTCGATGCCCAGACCGCCCTCATCGCGGGGGAGCGAGATGAGAATTGACGTCTGGACTTCAAAGGGCGAGGCGGTCTGTCCTGTCATGCGTTCGGCGGCCCAGCGGAGCTGCTTAACGCCGCGCAGGCCTGCGGCCTGCTTGGCGAACGCGGCGATATCCGCTGCGGTAAGAAGCGGCGTGCGCTTCCACAAGTTGGTGTCATTGCCCTTGGTGTCGTCAACTCGCTCCCAGCCGCAGCTGGGCGGAATGAGCTTAAGCGAAATAGCTTCATCGAGTTGTTGTTGCGTTCGCTCGCAGGGCTTAAACACTGCAAAGGAGCCGCACATCTCGTAGCAAGCCATGAGTAACTGGCTGCGTGAGACCTGCGTGGCAAGGCTGAGCAGCGTGAACTCCGGTGAAGTGACATCAAACCCATGCTCAGTCTGCCTAAACGACCCAGGAGGCGGCTCTTGGGTTAGCAGACGGCTATGAAATAGCTTTCCGTTCGCGCGCTGTTTTCTTTCGCCCACGAATCTCCAAACTGGTGTGCCGAGCAAGTCTTTAAATACTGGTTGTTTTGAGTAGTGTACCAAGCGATGGTCATGGTCGGGCGGCAGGATTGCCGGATAGAGTCCCAGTATCTGGGGCGGGATGCGATAGTACTGAAAAGCCGTGGGTCCGCAGGCAAGAAATGACATAGCGATCCGATCGTTTGAGCGTAGTTTGGGCTAGAAAAGCTATCGGTTTCGGAAGTGCGGGGAAAAAGACAAACAGGCAAAGCACAAGCGGTATTTGAGCCAACTTTATCAGGGGTTTTGTTGAAATAAAAGGGCTTGTACTCGGAGGTAAGCAATTTTTCCCCGCACTTCCGAAAACCAGGTCGATCTGACTCTTGCTAAAACGATTTAGCAGTGTCGGTTAAGGTGTGGGTTTGCCACCGGGCGAACACTTTTAGCGCTTGGGACTTTATTTTATGGGCCTCGAAGGGTGGATTTCGCACTTTTGGTAAAGAAATGAGTGCGTGTTTTGCTGTGCGCCGGCATTGGCACAGAAAAAGGGCCCGGAAGGCGAAGCCTTCCGGGCCCTTTGCAATGCAAGTGTGTTTGCAAGTGTGATTTAACGCACCTGAGCGACGTAAGCGACGTTGGTCGAGGAGACCTTGTCCTCGAGCTGGACGCTCATGCGGGGATCGCCAGCGGTGGCGACGGTCAGGTCGCCGGCCTCGACGTAGCCGAGCTCCTTAGCGGTCTCGATCGCCTTGACGATCGTGCCGTTGACGGTGCCCTGGGTAATCTCGGCCTGGTGCGGGATAACGCCCCAGTACATGATCATCTGCTGGACGGCCCACTCGTGGCGGGAGAACGCGCAGATCGGCATGTTGGGACGGAAGTGCGAGATCAGACGAGCGGTACGACCGGTGGTCGTCGGCACGGTGATGCACTTGGCGCCAACGGTGGTGGCCATGTTCACAGCGGACATACCCACAACGTTGTTGACAACGCGGGTGCCGTGAGCGTCAGCCGGAACCTCGAGCGGAGCGTGAGCCGGGAGGTACTTTTCGGTCTCGAGAGCAATGCTGGCCTGCATCTTAACGGCCTCGACCGGGTACTTACCGGCAGCGGACTCGCCAGAGAGCATAACGGCGTCGGTGCCGTCGTAGATGGCGTTAGCAACGTCGGCAACCTCGGCGCGCGTCGGGCGCGGGTTCTGCTGCATGGAGTCGAGCATCTGCGTAGCGGTGATAACGGGCTTGTAGGCCGCGTTGCACTTGGCGATAATCTCCTTCTGGATGTGGGGAACGAGCTCGGGCTTGATCTCGATGCCCAGGTCGCCACGGGCGACCATAATGCCGTCGGAAGCCTCGAGGATCTCGTCGAAGTTCTCGACGCCCAGGGCGCACTCGATCTTCGGGAAGATCGTCACGTGCTCGCCACCGTTCTCGCGGCAAAGCTTGCGGATGCCGCGGACGGACTCGCCGTCACGGATGAAGGAAGCGGCGATGTAGTCGATGTTCTCGGTCAGGCCAAAGAGGATGTCCTGACGATCGCGCTCGGTGATAGCGGGCAGCGAGACGTTGACGTTGGGCATGTTGACGCCCTTGCGCTCGCCGATCAGGCCGTCGTTCTTGACGACGCAGGTCATGTCCTGGCCGTCGACGGACTCGACCTCGAGGGCAACCAGGCCGTCATCGATCAGGATGAGGGAGCCCTTCTCGACCTCGGAGGGCAGAGCCAGGTAGTCGAGGGAGATGTGCTCAGCGGTGCCGTGGAAATCCTCGGTCGTGGGCTGAGCGGTGACGACGATCTTGTCGCCGGTCTTGACGGCAACCTTCTTGCCATCGACCAGAAGGCCGGTGCGGACCTCGGGGCCCTTGGTGTCGAGCAGGATGCCGACGGGCATACCGAGCTCCTTGGAAATACGACGGACGCGCTCGATGCGACCGTGGTGCTCGTCGTAGGAGCCGTGCGAGAAGTTAAAACGGGCGACGTTCATGCCCGCCTTGATCATCTCGCGGATGGTCTCGTCGCTATCGCAGGCGGGACCCATGGTGCATACAATCTTAGTGCGCTTGTACATTCAGACCTCCATCTGACATCGTCTTGCGCTGATAGATAAACCATAAGAAATAAAACTGAGTTGATTATAACGAAATGGCGACCGAATACCCCAAAAAATCGACCGTATGCCGAATTAGAAGTTCATTTTTTGCGGAAAAACGGTATATGCAAAAACTTTACCAACCGTTCTAACCGCTGCTATCTGGGCGATATTTCAGTTTGATGATGCGCCGAAGAAAAAACGTTTTATCAATGTTGAGCATCACACGGCCTGCACCGTTGCTTATGGACCATATTTCCAAATGGATTGTTTTGGCTAGACGCGTTGCTTTGGGGTACCATAGCTCCACTATCAACTGCCGCTCAGCACGGCAGCCTTGATGAGCCCTTGCCCTTCTCCTGGGAATTATGATCGGGCATCAATCTGCTGAGTGGCCCGAATCCCAGGAGGGGACTCTATATGCAAAAGGAATACCTGTCCGCCGCGGCGGAGGTGCTCAGCGACCAGGGTGTCGATGAGAACCTCGGCCTGAGCGACGACGAGGCGTCGTCGCGCCTCGCTAAGACAGGCCCTAACAAGCTCGAGGAAGCCGAGAAGACGCCGCTGTGGAAGCGTTTCTTTGAGCAGATGGCCGATCCCATGGTCATCATGCTGATCGTTGCCGCCGTCATCAGTGCGCTCACGGGCATGGTCAAGGGCGAGCCCGACTTTGCCGATGTCGTCATTATCATGTTCGTCGTTATCGTCAACTCGGTGCTGGGCGTGGTCCAGGAAGCCAAGAGCGAAGAAGCCCTCGAGGCCCTGCAGGAGATGAGCGCGGCGCAGTCCAAGGTACTGCGCGACGGCAAGCTCGTGCACCTGCCGAGCGCCGAGCTCGTGCCCGGTGACGTGATCATGCTCGAGGCGGGCGACTCCGTTCCGGCCGACTGCCGCGTGCTCGAGAGTGCCACGATGAAGATCGAAGAGGCTGCACTCACCGGCGAGTCCGTGCCCGTAGAGAAGCACGCCAACGTGATCGAGCTTGTCGCGGGCACCGACGACGTGCCGCTCGGCGACCGCAAGAACATGTGCTACATGGGTTCCACCGTTGTGTACGGTCGTGGCCGCGCCGTCGTGGTCGGTACCGGCATGGATACCGAGATGGGCAAGATCGCCGGCGCCCTGGCCGAGGCCAAGGAAGAGCTCACGCCGCTGCAGGTGAAGCTTGCCGAGCTCAGCCGCATCCTCACCATCATGGTTATCGTCATCTGCGTCGTCATCTTTGGCGTCGACATCATCCGTCACGGCGTGGGCAACGTCCTCACCGACCCGACAGCCTTGCTCGATACCTTTATGGTCGCCGTCTCGCTCGCCGTCGCTGCCATCCCCGAGGGCCTGGTCGCCGTCGTGACCATAGTGCTGTCGCTTGGCGTGACCAAGATGGCCAAGCGCCAGGCAATCATCCGCAAGCTTTCCGCCGTCGAGACCCTTGGCTGCACACAGACCATCTGCTCCGACAAGACCGGTACCCTCACCCAGAACAAGATGACCGTCGTCAAGCACGAGCTCGCTGCGCCTAAGGAGAAGTTCCTGGCCGGCATGGCTCTGTGCTCCGACGCCCAGTGGGACGAGGAACTGGGCGAGGCTGTGGGTGAGCCGACCGAGTGTGCGCTCGTCAACGATGCCGGCAAGGCGGGGCTCACTGGCCTGACTGCCGAGCATCCGCGCGTGGGCGAGGCCCCGTTTGACTCGGGCCGCAAGATGATGTCCGTGGTCGTCGAGACCCTGGACGGCGAGTACGAGCAGTACACCAAGGGCGCGCCCGACGTGGTGATCGGCCTGTGTACCCATATCTACGAGGGCGACAAGGTTGTCCCCCTGACCGAGGAGCGTCGCGCCGAGCTCGTGGCCGCCAACAAGGCCATGGCCGACGAGGCCCTGCGCGTGCTGGCGCTGGCGAGCCGCACCTACACCGAGGTTCCCGCCGACTGCAGCCCCGCTGCGCTCGAGCATGACCTGGTCTTCTGCGGCCTGTCCGGCATGATCGACCCGGTCCGTCCCGAGGTGGCCGACGCTATCCGCGAGGCGCACGACGCCGGTATCCGCACCGTCATGATTACGGGCGACCACATCGACACCGCCGTGGCCATCGCCAAGCAGCTGGGCATCGTCGCCGATCGCAGCCAGGCTATCACCGGTGCCGACCTCGACCGCATGAGCGACGAGGAGCTCGATGCGCACATCGAAGACTACGGTGTGTACGCCCGCGTTCAGCCCGAGCACAAGACGCGCATCGTCGAGGCCTGGAAGTCGCGCGACCAGATCGTCGCCATGACCGGCGACGGCGTCAACGACGCCCCGTCCATCAAGCGCGCCGACATCGGTGTGGGAATGGGCATCACCGGTACCGATGTCACCAAAAACGTCGCTGACATGGTGCTTGCCGACGATAACTTTGCCACCATCATCGGTGCCTGCGAAGAGGGCCGTCGCATCTACGACAACATCCGCAAGGTCATCCAGTTCCTGCTTTCGGCCAACCTTGCCGAGGTCTTCTCGGTGTTTATCGCCACGCTCATCGGCTTTACCATCTTCCAGCCGGTGCAGCTGCTGTGGGTGAACCTGGTCACCGACTGCTTCCCCGCGCTCGCGCTGGGCATGGAGGACGCCGAGGGCGACATCATGAAGCGCAAGCCGCGCAACGCCAAGGACGGTGTCTTTGCCGGTCACATGGGCCTGGACTGCGTGGTCCAGGGCCTGATCATCACCGTGCTGGTGCTGGCGAGCTTCTTTGTGGGCGTGTACTTTGACATGGGCTACATCCACATCGCCGATATGATCGCCGGCAATGCCGACGAGGAAGGCGTGATGATGGCCTTCATCACACTCAATATGGTCGAGATCTTCCACTGCTTCAATATGCGCAGCCGTCGTGCGTCGCTGTTTAGCATGAAGAAGCAGAACAAGTGGCTGTGGGCTTCGGCCGCGCTGGCGCTGGTGCTGACGGTGATCGTAACCGTGCAGCCGACGCTTGCCGAGATGTTCTTTGGCCCCGTGACGCTTGAGCTCAAGGGCGTTCTTGCCGCGCTGGGCCTGGCCTTCCTGATCATCCCGCTGATGGAGATCTACAAGGCGATCATGCGCGCGGTCGAGAAGGAGTAAGTTAACCTGTCCGGGCCCGCCCCTGCGTGTTTTCTTCTTCGCTGGTCCTCGCGCTTCGCGCTGCGGGATCGCTCAGAAGAAAACACTCCCGGGGCGGGCCCTGTGGTATCCTTGCTGGCTTTCTCGCGCGCGGATGAAAAAGGGCTGAGGGAAAGTTTGTGAGCTGGTCGGGCTTTGCCCGGCCAGCTCTATTTTTAGAGCATTTGCTCGACCGACTCTTTTTGTGAGCTGGATTGTATGGGGTTGAATCGGCGACGCGTTAGGAGAAGCCGGGAACGTCGCTGAAGGGGATTTGGGGCATAAAGAGAACGATGACGGCCATAATTCCCCAGTAGATTTGCAGAGGTAGCGGAGCCGATATCAGGGCATTAAAGAAGGACAAACCCTTTTTGCTTCCATATAGCTGGACCGAGCTGAGAAGAGCAATTCCAAAAGAGATGGCGCTCGGCCAGCATGCTTTGACAATGAGGCTAAGGAAATAGCATATTAATGTTATCGCTATGCACCCAATGCCCCAGAGCCACTTCTTGTTGAGGAAATACTGGATACCCCATACACCAATTACGGGGGCAATGATGACTGGCAACATAGCCGTATCCTAACTATTTATACAACGAATGTATTCTCCGGAGTTGGGGGGATAGACGCTGCAAGGTAGACGGTACGTGTTGCCTGCGGGTACGGGGCGTCCAAGGAGTTGCTTTGCTGCATACTCAGTCCAATAACCTCCGGTTATGCTTATGAACTTCTTAATAAGTCCGTCGATTACAACCCCCGTTACATAGCCGATGAGTTCTTTTCCAATAAAAATGGCAATTTTGACGATCCATTCTTTAGCGCCGCGTGTGGCAGCTGCTAAATCATCCAAAGACAGGGTCTGGAATCGATCGATAATTTGGACATCTCCGTTTTCATCTAGTGCGTATGTCGTCCATCCTGTGCCGGACTCATTGACAGCTTCAATGTACTCTTCGGCAGAAGGGAACTCTACTTCAAGAGGTTGCGCCTTAGATTGCTTTGGTGAAATGGCAATTGAGCAAAGCGCAACTGCGCTTGCGATGAATGACTTACGGCTTACGGGAACGTTACGTAGCATGTGTATCCTCCTGACATTTAGCGTGACATTGCTGTGTTGTTCAGATTCAGCCTCCAATCCGTGAAACGCATTTCAAACGAATCAAGCGTGGAAAGGTCGAACTCGGACGCTATCTTTCCTTCAGAGATGGCAAAAATTGAAGGATAAAACTCGAATGACGGCAGAAGCGCCTTAAGTGTTTCCCTATCAACCTCCTTTTGGCTCTTAGGGACAACGAGGATCTCGATGTCGTTCTTGAGACTCGGCGAAAGCGAGCGTTCTGCCGCACGGAGCTCTTCACAGGCCGGGCAGCCCTCCAGCTCAATTTGCACGATAAAAGATTCGCCTTTGCTTAATTTCGATCGAAATTCGGGCAATGATGAGATATTGATTGGATCGGAATTGGTTCGTACTGACGAGAAGAGGGCGAAAAGGGACAGCGATAAGATAAGGATAAGGACGGCTTGCTTTCTCATGGGTCCTCCAAACTCTATAAAGTTAAATTACTTTATATAAAACATTAAATAAAGATTCTTAAAAATGAACGGTATCGATTTGCTGGTAAACGGTTTTGAGCGAGAGCGGTTGGATTGAAAAGTACAATGAACGCAGGGAAATAAGGAAAAAAGGAGGAGAAATGAAAGATCGCGATATACATCTGCGGTTGACGACGAGTTTTCTGACAATCTTCTGTATCGCCCTGGCGGTTCAAGCGCTATGTTGCGTGGTGTTGTTCGTTCATCTTGCGAACCTGTTGCTCATCGAGGGTATCTCTGCGGTGAGCGGCGGATTTCTGCTCTTGTTTATGGTTAGCACGCTTTGCGACGCTGCAACGTTTCTTCTGTTTACGATTCTGACGGCGAAAGTCAGGCATGAGGGTCGTCCTTTTGGTAAGTGGCAGACCAGGATTTTGGTCGCGGCTGGCCTCCTGATGTCGGTAAAAGCCGTCATCAGCATCATATGGCCGACGATTCAATTACCATACAGCAATGTTCTTGGAACGGCTGAGCCCGTGTTTCCCGAGTTTGATTTTCAATCGCTTTCTTACGGACTCGTTTTCTTTGCGTTGGCGGGGGTCTTTGAATACGGTAGGGTATTGCAGGAAGATGCAGACGAGATTCTCTAGGGGGTGGCACGGTGCCGATTGTTATGCGTCTTGACCGCGTGATGGCGGACCGTAAAATCTCGTCGCAGGAACTTGCCGAAATCATTGGAATATCGCCTGTTAATCTGTCTCGAATTAAAACGGGAAGACTCAAGGGGATCCGCTTTTCTACACTTCAAGCAATGTGCGAGGCGCTTCATTGCAAGCCCGGCGACATCATCGATTGGATGGATGATGACGAGTACGCCGCAGCATTTGGTAAGTCGGACGGAACAATGCGTTAAAATACCTGCTCAGTTGTGTGGTTTTGTGCTGGGAGGCGCTTGTGGGCAAGGCTAAGGCTAAGGCGAAGAAAAAGACGACGGGGGCGCGGGCTAAGCGCGATCGTCGTCGGAAGCTCGCGACCGAAGCCCCCGCGTCTGCCGAGGAACTGCTGGCAAGCGTGCCGGGGCTCGACGCGCTGCAGGATGTTCCGGCGTTCGACGACCTGCCTATCGATGGGGCTCAGCAGGCTGCTTTCGATGATTTTTGTGCTCGGGCCGAGGAGCCCGAGCAGATGCAGCTTGGTGCCGTGGTGCGCCTGGATCGTGGGTTTCCGCTGGTGGCGGCTGCCGATGACACCTTTCGTGCCGAGCATGCCGTGGGGTTTGCCAAGTCGCGTGGCGAGGACGAGGTTCTGCTGCCCGCCGTGGGCGACCGCGTGGCGGTGCGTCGTGCGCCCGGGCACAACATGGGCGTGATCGAGTGCGTGCTGCCACGCCGCACGAGTTTTGGGCGCTGGCGCGGACGCGCTCGCGGCGAGCGTCAGGTGCTTTGCTCCAACGTGGATAGCGTGCTGATCGTGCAGGCGCTCGGCGCCGGCGAGGTACTGCTCGACCGCGTGGCGCGCTCGCTGGTGTTGGCACTCGACTGCGATGCCGAGCCGGTGGTGGTGCTCACCAAGGCCGACCGTTGCGAGGCCGCCGAGCTCGAGCGCGATCTGGACCGCGTGCACCGCTTGGTGGGTCCGGACGTGCGCGTAATCGTGACATCCTCTGCCGAGGGCCGTGGCCTGGACGAGGTTCGCGCCTGCGTTCCCGCCGGGAGCTGCGCCATGATCCTGGGTGAATCGGGTGCCGGCAAGTCGACGCTGCTCAATGCGCTGCTGGGTCACGATACGTTGGCGACCGGCGGCGTACGTGAGCGCGATGACCAGGGTCGCCACACCACGGTCGCGCGCGTGATGGTGGCGCTGCCGGGCGAAGCCGGCGTTATTGCTGACGCGCCGGGCCTGCGCAGTCTGCCGCTCGTGGGGCATGAGCGGGGCTTGGCACGCGCGTTTCCCGAGATCGTCGAGGCGTCGCGTGCGTGCCGGTTTGGCGACTGCACGCATACCCACGAACCGGGCTGCGCCGTTCGCGAGGCCGAGGATGCCGGGCAAATCGACAGCCTGCGCCTGGAGACGTTCCAAAACCTGGCGTCATCCATGCGTGTGAGTGCTCAGATGCTCGATCCCGATGTCCATCTGTAATTGAATCTACCTATGACAGCCGTCTCCCAATGGTACGGGAGGCGGCTTTTTTATTGCCGATGCGCCCCTAAACGTGCGTTTTGCTGACGTGCTGACCAAAACCTTGCCACGAGCTTGACGGGCCGGTCAGCTTTTGGTCGGCAATTGGTTTGACACTCAAAACCAAGATCGCGATCGCACCGTTTTGCTGCTTGCCCGCTCGGACAATGGTGCTACGGGCATCCGCCCGGTGCTACCTTGAGAGGAGCGGCCGTGAACAAGAGCAAGCGCATCGCCATCAGTCTAATCGCGGGTGTGCTCGCCGCGCTGCTCTGCATGGTCTACGCATCGTCGATTCGCTCGCAGGCTGAGCAGGTCCAGGCCGAGACGCTGGCCAAGTATGGCGGCGATCGCGTCGAGGTGTGCGTCGCGGCGCGTGATATCGATGTGGGCGAGACCCTCGACGAGACCAATGTCATAACCCAGGAATGGCTGGCGAGCCTGTTGCCGCGCGATGCGGCGACCGAGCTGCGCCAGGTGCGCGGCGACGTGACGACCTCGCGCATCCCTAAAAATGCCGTGATTTGCGATGTCTACACCAAGGCCGAAACCCACACGCTCGAGGTGCCCAAAGGCAAGGTCGCCGTTTCGGTGGCGGTCGATGCCGAGCATTCGGTCGGGGGCGCCACGGGCGTGGGCAGCTACGTGGACGTGTACGTGCAAAAGGACGGCGTGACCGATCGGCTGTGCGGCGCGCGCGTAATCGATACCAGCGAAGATGCCGGCGCCACGCGTGAAGGCAAGATCGAATGGGTGACGCTGGCGGCCGACCCCGAAGACGTTAAGGAATTGCTGGGGGCCTCGGGCAAGGGGACGGTCAGTTTGACGATTCCCGCCACGGTGCGCGGCAAAAAGAGCGGAGGCGACGAGTGATGAAGGCGATCTGGCTTGCATGCTGCGCGTGTGGTGATTACGGATTGCTGCAGCGGGAAGTCGAGGGTCGCGATGCGGGCGCGCAGGTGCTTCGCGTGGGCGACCTGGATGGGCTGGTGTCCATGGCGCGGGCGTTTCCGTCGCGTCGCGGGGCGGCGATTATCGCGGCAGCCCTGTTCGATGCCGAAGACGTGCGAAAGACTGTTGCACGCCTGACGGCCGAGGGCCGTGTGAGCCGCGTGGTCGTACTGATAGAGACGCTCGATCCTTCGGATATCGAGGGGCTGTTTCGCGCGGGGGCGACCGAGGTTATCGCTGCGCGCAGCATATGCGGCAACGGGCGCGCGGGCGAGGGAACGGTTGATTACGACCGGTGTCTGACGATTGAGCCCGATGCTTTTGTTGATAGGGAACCCGGGGCGCCTCGCGCTACAAGAGGCCCGCGTGTTGATGATTGTGGAAAAGCGGAAGCCGAGCATGGTCGGTGCCCCCGGGATCCCCTTGCATACGATGATGCCGGAGAGCCGGTGCCGTATGGCGAGGATCTTTTGGCTGTAGATATGGGATACGTGCATGGCGTGAGCCTGGTCGATGAGCTCGACGAGGTTGAGGGACTTGCCGGGAACGACAATGTTCGTGTCGATGCGACCGTGAAGTTCCCAGATTCGGCCCCGCGGACCGAGCAGCCTGCCATGCCGGCTTGGGCGCAGCATATGAGCGCTTCCGGGGAGACGGGGACGTTGCCGCCCGTGCCGGCGCCGCCTGCCCCCACGCCGTCGGCGGATGCCGCCGCTTCGTCGCATCGAGCCCCGGTTGTCTGCGCCGTCTCGGGTTCGGGCGGTTGCGGCAAGTCGACGATCGTCGCCGCCATGGCGCACGCGGCGTCGCTGCTGGGCCTGCGTGCTGCCGTGCTCGACTTGGACCTGATGTTTGGAAACCTCTACGACCTGCTGGGTGCCGATGCACCGCATGACATGGCGACGCTTATCGAGCCATCGGCTGCGGGCGCACTCGCCGAATCGGACATCGTGGCCGCCTCGATGCGCGTGGCCCCGGGCGTCACGCTTTGGGGCCCGGTCGCCGCGCCCGAACAGGCCGAGCTCATGGCGCGTCCGGTGGAGCTGTTGCTCGATGTCTTGCGCCGCGAATCCGACGTGGTGCTTGTCGACACCTCGGTCTTTTGGGGCGACGCCGTGGCGGCCGCGGTGGCGGCGAGCGACCGTTGCCTGGTCGTTGGCGATGCGGCGGTGTCGTCCGCGACATCGGCGTCGCGCGTCATTGAACTGGCAAGTCGAGTAGGTGTGCCGCGCACGCGCATGAGCGCCGTGTTCAACCGGTTCGGTGCGCGCGGGGCAGACGAGGACGTCGCCATGCGCTTTGAGATTGCCTGTGCGTTGAGCTCCAAGATTCGTATCGCCGATGGCGGGCAGGATCTCGCCGCGCTCATGGCGTTTGGGCGCGCTGACGAGGCAGTGGGGCAGACCAGCGCTTTTGCGACCAGCGTGCGCGAGGCCACGCGCGAGATGCTCGTGGAACTGGGGTGCGCCGTCGGCCCTTGGAGCGATATGGTCGCCGACCGTGCAATGCGCACCGAACGCCCGCGTATTCGCCTTCCCTGGTCGCGCGAGGGTGATCAGCGATGAGCCTGCAAACGAGGATTAAGGCTGCTGGCGCTGCAGCGGCGGCAGCGCCTGTAGATGCGGGGCGTCGCCGCACGGTGAAACGACGCACCAAGCGCGCCGTGATGGACCGCATGGGTTACGACGAAGTGGCGCGTATCAGCGCCTATATCGACCCGGCACTTGCCCGCTCGGAATTGCGTCCTGCGGTGGAGGCGGCGCTCAATGTTGAGGAGCCGACCGATCTCGCGACGCCCGAGCGCGAGACCATCATCGACGAGATTTTGGATGACGTGGTGGGCTTGGGGCCGTTGCAGCCGCTCATCGAGGACGATACCGTTACCGAGATCATGATCAACGGCTGCCGCTCGGCCTTCTTTGAACGCGGCGGCGTCTTGTACCCCATCGAGCATGCGTTTGAGGACGATGAGCAAATCCGCGTGCTCATCGACCGCATCATCTCGCCACTTGGCCGCCGTATCGACGAGCGCAGCCCCATCGTCAACGCCCGCCTCAAAACGGGCTATCGCGTCAACGCGGTGATTCCGCCTGTGGCGATTGACGGACCGATTCTCACCATCCGAAAGTTCTCGGACCGCATCTGCTCGCTGGACGAGCTTGTGGGGCTGGGGTCGCTGCCGCTTTGGTATGCGCAGCTGCTGTCGTGCGCGGTGTCGCTGCGACAGGATCTGGCGGTTGCGGGAGGCACGGGATCTGGTAAGACCACCCTGCTCAACGCATTGTCATGCGAGATTTCCACCGGCGAGCGCATCGTGACGATCGAGGACTCTGCCGAGCTCAAGTTTGCGCATCACCCGCATGTGGTGCGCCTAGAGGCGCGCGAGGCTTCAATTGAGGGCGAGGGCGCGGTGACGATCCGCGACCTGGTGACCAATGCCCTGCGCATGCGCCCCGACCGCATCGTGGTGGGCGAGGTGCGCGGTGCGGAGTGCTGCGACATGTTGCAGGCCATGAACACGGGCCACGACGGGTCGCTCACCACACTTCATGCGGGCTCAGAACAGGAGACCGTGGTGCGTCTGACGTTGCTTGCACGTTATGGCATCGATCTGCCGAGCGAGCTCATCGAGGAGCAGATTGCCATGGCGCTCGACGGCATCGTGATGTCTGAGCGCCACGCCGATGGCAGGCGTTTCGTCTCCTCGTATTCGGGAGTGCGTCGCGCCGCGTCGGGCGGCGTAGAGCTCGAGCGCTATGTGACTTTCGATGCCGCCGAGCGCACCTGGACGCTTGACCGCGAGCCGCCGTTTATCGCAGAAGGCCTGCGGTCGGGGACGCTCACACAAGAGGAGGTGGACGAATGGAGGTCGCTGTGCCCCTCGTCGTAGGGGGTTTAGCAGCGTTTTCTGTCGCGACGGCGTGCGGGGCGGAACCTCGTGTGCCGCAGATACCGCCGGCGGAGCTGGCGCGTCAGGTGCTCGAGACGGTGGCAGAGAAGCTGCCGCGTGAGCTGGTGGAAAACGATCTGCTGAAAAAGATCGCCCGTTCGTGGGCATCGCTGGCTCCGGCGCATCGCCTTGGCCTCGTGATCGAGGATGCTTCGGGGCGTTTGGCGTTTCTGCTGCTATCGAGCGGTGTCTGCTGCGTTTTACTAACGATGGTGTCGTTATCGCCCCTCGGATTTGCCTTGGGACTTGTTGCTCCGATTGCCGTTGGCGCCGCTCGGGATGGCTTTGAGAGCCGGCGCGAGCAACACGATGCAGAAGAGGCCATGCCCGAGGCGTTTACCGCACTTTCCATGTCGCTTGCCTCGGGACATTCGCTGGCCCAGGGCATGCGCTTTGTGGGCGCTCATGCGCAAGAGCCGGTGCATACCGAGTTTTTGCGGGTGGCAGCGGCGATCGATTGCGGCATCTCGGCGACCGACGCGCTCGATGACTTGCTCGTGCGCATCGACGCCCCCGGTCTTTCGCTTGTGACCTTGGCGCTTAAGGTGTCTCAGCGCACCGGTGCTCCGCTTGCCGACTTACTGTCCGAGGCGTCGAGCATGGTGGGGGAGCGCATCGAGCTCAAGCGCCGCCTGGATGTTAAGACGTCGCAGGCTCGCATGTCGGCGCATATGGTCGCGGCGATGCCAGCGGGCATGTGCGCGGTGTTGGCGCTGCTTTCGGCAGATTTTCGTCGCGGTCTTGCGACGCCTGCCGGCGCGGGCGCTGTGGTGCTGGGTCTTGCCCTCAACGCCGTTGCCCTGGTGGTTATCAGGCGCATTATGCGGGTGGAGCTATGAACGCCCCGGTTGCAGTTGCGGCTTGCCTGTGCGCCCTGAGTGTATTTGTCGCGACTGGTTTGGATCGGGCGGATGCACGCAAGATCGCAGGGGCCTGCAAGCGCGAGGCGGTGCTGGTCGCTGCCGCGGGTCGCTCGGTGGTCGATGCCCTGACCGCGCGAGTGAAGGGCGCGGTTGGAGCGGGCGGCCCGGCGCGAGTGTCGCTCGGCGAAGTGTCCGAGATGATCGATGTTGTGCGCTTGGGTCTTTCGGCCGGCCTTTCGTTCGATGCGGCGCTTGAGGTTTTTTGCGCCAATCGCCAATCGACGTTGGCGCTCCGCCTTGAGCGAGCCTGCATGGCATGGCGGGTGGGCGTAGGGACGCGAGAGGATGAGCTTCTGGCGGCCGCGCGCGACCTGGATGTGCGGGCGCTCGAGACCTTTGCCATCACAGCGGGGCAGGCGCTTGCTCTCGGTGCCCCGCTTGCCGAGACGCTGGCGGCCCAAAGTCGCGAGATTCGCGCGGCCCATCGCGCCGCGGTCGAGCGCGAGATTGAGCGTGCGCCGGTCAAGTTGCTGATTCCCACCGGCACGCTCATCTTGCCGGCGTTGCTTCTGTCCATATTGGGCCCGCTGCTGGGAGCAGGCGGGATGATGTAGGGAGGAATACATGAATACGATGACTGACGTTGTTGGCAAGGTCTGGAGCTTGGCGTTTTGCCAGTCAATTCACGCTCGCCAGCGTGCCGAAGAACTGCTGCGGGAGGAGAGCGCGCAGGGCACCACCGAGTACGCCATCCTAGTCGGTGTGCTCGTGGTGATTGCCATCATTGCCATCGTCGCATTTAAGGGCAAGGTCCAAGATTTATGGAGCGCTATCAGCGAGGGCATCAACAGCCTGTAGAGGGCGCCCGTCCCGTCGGCGCGTTGCTGGTGCTCGCCTGTGCGGTCGTGGCGGTGGCAGTGGCGGTTTGGGGGCTTAACGCAGCACGGCAACAACGTTTAGGGGTTGCCGCGGATGCGGGCTCGGGCTCGGCTGCGGCGTCTCAAAAAGACGATGAGCGAGGCGCGGACGATGCGAACGCCGCCGTCACGGCACAAACGTTCTTGCAAGCACTCGACGAGTGTGCGGACGCTGCAACGGGTTCATCTGCAAACAATGCCGTCGCTGTTCGTCTCGCATGGTCCGAGTGCCGACCGATGACCGAGGCGGCGGCAGATATGCTGCGCGCCTATCGCGAGGTGCCCACGGCGCAACTTGCTCTGAGCGGCTATCTCGACATCAAGGGCAACGTGTGGGGCGCCATCGTGCGTGACGGACGCGGCTGGGTCGATATGGTGACGGTTGCCGCGGATGCTGGTGATACTTCGTGTTGCCTGCGCGTGGTCCGCCTGACCCCGCAGACAACGAACTCAAAGGAGGGGTCGTGAAATGCATTATGTCCTGTGCGAGGAATCTGCCCAGGCAACGGTCGAATACGCCATCGTCACGGTGGCACTGCTTTCCATCGTGCTGGCGATCGCAGGGCTTTGGCGTGCCGGTGCCGATGGGCGCTTGGCGGCGCTGGTCGAGCGGACGGCATCTCACGGCGTCACCTCGACATCGGTTGTCGACGCTGCTGCGGGTGCTAAGGACATCGTGCTGTATTGATGTTGCGCGCGAGGACCGGGCTCAGTCTACGGTCGAGGCGGCATTCCTACTGCCGACGTTTCTGACGCTCGTCCTGTTGGCGCTGCAGCCGGTGTGCCTGCTCTATACACGCGCGGTCATGGAGTCTGCCGCCGCCGAGACCGCGCGGCTCATGACCACGACGACGGTGGGGGATGACGAGGATATTAAGGAGTTTGCCCGCCGCCGTCTTGCCGCGGTTCCCGACGTTTCGATTTTCCATGCCGGCGGGCCCCTGTCGTGGGATATCGAGCTTGGTCGGGCCGATGCGGGCGGCGTCTCGTCCGTTTCCGTTACCGGCGAGGTTAAACCGCTGCCCGTGATCGGTGCGTTTGCGCAGGCTATGGGTAGCGCAGGCCAAAACGGCTATGTCGAGCTTAAGGTCGACGTCTCGTATCGATCGCGTCCCGAGTGGCTGGAGGGAGATTATGATTCATGGATTGCTGCATGGGATTAAGCGCTGCCTGTTGAAGGTGACGAGGGGGCTTGCGGGCCGTTGCCGACCGCGTGCTCGCTGCAAGCGAGGCGGCTTTATGGGTCGAGCCGGGATCGACCTGTTTATCGAAGACGGTGCCTATACCACGCTCTCCTCTGCGGTGGTCATCTTGGTGGTGCTCACGTTGCTGTTTTCGTCGACGGCAGCGATATGGAGCATGTCGCGCGCGGGGGACACCCAGGCGGCTGCCGATAGCGGCGCGCTGGCAGGCGCCAATGTGGTGGCGTCCTACCATACGGCTGCGACAGTGGTGGATGCGAGCATATTGAGCTTGGGCCTAGCGGGGTTTGCCACGATCGGCACCGGCTTGGTCGCCATCCTTATTCCGGGTGCCGAGCTTGCCGCGGGCGATATGGTCGACACGGGGATCGAGATCATTAAAACGCGCAATAAGTTTGCCAAAAGCGCCTCCAAGGGCCTGCAGAAAATCGAGACGGCTCTACCGTATCTGGTTGCCGCGCGAGCTACGCAGGCCGTGTCGGCGCAGGATACCGAGGGTGCGACCTATACCGGTACGGCGCTTGCCGTGCCCAGGACGTCCGAGTCGGATTTCGTTGCGCTCGAGGGGTCCGAGATCTCGACCGATGTCATTAAAGACACATCGAAAGATCTGGAACGCGCAGTAGATGAGCTGCAGAAGGCCTCGGAGGAGACGGCGAAAGCAAAAGAGCGCGCCTGGCTTGCGGATTGCGGCGGGTCGGATCCGGCTTCGGTCGGCAGTTGCTCATGCATGTGGGAACGCGCGAGGAGTTTGGCGAAGCTTTCGGATATTGAGAATCCGCACTATGCCTCGAGCGTCACATGGGAGCCGCAAGTGGCGCTCGATCGCGCGAAGGCCTATTACCGCTTGCGCCTTGCAAACGAGGCGCCTCAAGGCTCAAGCGTCGAGACGAAGGCGGAGTCGGCGGCGCGCAAGGCGTTCTATACCTATGCGAGCGCAGAGGTCAATCGCGCATATATAACCGAAGACGGAGACCGGACCACTTCCTATATTCCGTTGTTGCCGCGCAACACTGACGAGGTGCGAGCGACGGAACTCTATACCGATGCGGCGTGGCCAACTAGTACCAACGATGGCAAAACGTATCTGCATTATGGAACGAGCTGCCCCAACTATAAGAAAGGGACGCCAGGCGGGCTAGCCTCGGTCGCTGCTTATGACGGGCAGGACAAATGCAACAGATGCCATTTTGGTGTTTCGTCGCTCGGCGCCGTTGCGGCTCCTTCGACTTCTATCGAAAACGGCTTCGAGTACCACTTTGATCGATTCAAAGACGCTCTGGAAGACTACGTCGAATGCCGCAACAAAGAGCTCGAGCTCATGCGCCAGACCGAGGACGAGGCTGACCGTGCGGGCAATGCGTTTGACGAGGCCATTAAAGCGCTTTCGGGCGAGCGTCCGCGTATCGCCCCGCCCGGCCGCAATGGCGTGGTTGCCCTTGCGGTTTCGGGTGCCATCTCGAGCCCCGATGAGCTCAACTCTTCGTTTAACACGACAGTCAGGCTTGGCGATCGCGGCGCGATCTCTGCTGCGGTGCTGGCGCCCGATGACGCGACGGCGCAGAACAACGTTCTCTCGCGGTTTTTCTCGACGCTGGAGGAGCGTTCGGGTGGCGTTGTCGGCGTACTCGATGGCGTCATGGATGTTTGGGGGCGGCTGCTTGTGGGATACGGAGACATCCAAGGCTCGGCCGACGAGCTCATGGACGAGATGATCGATGACCTGGGAGGGGGCAGCGGTGCGTTGAGTTCCATTGCGTCGTGGCTCGGCGATACCGTTTCGGCGTCCGTGGCGGCGCTGGGCTTGGAGCCGTGCGACTTGCGCCTACGAAAGCCGGTGCTGACCGACACCGCCAACGTCATCAAGAGCCCGGGGTCTGACATCACAGGTCTTTCTAATGCGCAGGACAAGCTACGAAGTATTCCGTTGGGCGTGACCGATCCCAAGGCGCTTTGCGAGGCGCTGGAATATCAAGTCGAGCGCACCGTCAGCGGCACGGTGTTCACGCTTGCGGAGATTCCGCTGCCCGGCGGCGGTTCCATCCCACTTACCGTCGATGTCGCCACACTGGCGGGTGCCCTGGGCGGTGGGTCGTAATGGGCATCCGCACGCGCCTGTGCGAGGAGCGCGCCCAGGCGACGGTCGAGATGGCCGTGGTCACGCCCGTCCTGCTGGTTCTGGCGCTTATCGTGTACAACGTCATGGTCTTTGCCGACGCGGTCGCGCGCTTCGATCGCGTGGTGCCCGATATCGTGCTAGCGCATGCCGTGGCGCCGAGCGGGGAGGGCGATGACAGCTCCATCGATGCCTCCGCGACCGTTCAGGCTCAGATCCAACATGCCATGGAAGGCTATGACTTGCAGATTGAGGTCTCGAGCGAGCAGGGTGCGACGACATCGGATGGCGGTCTGCTTTCGCTCTCCGGCACGTTTAGGACCTATACCTGTACCATGCGCTACGAGCCGTGGCCGAGCTCGCTCAGCATCGCCGGCGTTTCGCTGGGGGCACCGGCAAAGTTGTCGCACGAGCGCGCAGTGACGGTCGATCCGTGGCGTCCGGGGGTGGTTATGTGACCGCGGCCTCATCCTACATTGCCTACGCGCGGGCGCTCAACAGGCTGGGTTGGACGCCTGCCGAGTTTGTGGTGGCGGAGTCGTTTGCCGTGCGCCTGCGCGGCATGCTGGGACGGTCTCCGATTGCCGCCAACGGGTTGCCGCTCGTCATGGCGTTCCCACGCTGCTCTTCGGTCCACACCTGCTTTATGGCCTACCCCATCGACATCGCCTTCATCGATCGCGACGGCAATATCCTCGCGCGCTACGAAAACGTACGTCCCTGGCGTATGTGCTCCTGCCCCGGCGCCTGGGCCGCACTAGAGCGCCCTTCAATCATTGTTTCGACCCCTGCTCTCCAACGCGTGCCGGCTTAAGAATTGGCGATAGCGGACTTTCGTCATACGAAATTGGGTAAGATGGAGGAGAAGATGCACGGATGTTGAGATCCATCCCAACGCTAAAAAGCACCTGACGGAAAAGCAGGTGCTTAGCGCTTGGCTTGCGGTTACTGAGTGCATTCGTCGCGAGTCGAAGGACGAGCCGCCGAGATGGCTTGCGATTGGATGGCTCCCAGACGGACGAAGCGTGGAGCTTGTCGCGGTCGAGCTTGTCCGTGGGTGGCTTATCATTCATGCCTTGTCTCCAGTCCAGAAGAAATTTTGGCAGGAGATTGAACGGGCTCGGCAAAGGGGTCGATGATGGGCAAGACGTATACGGCCGCTAATGGTCAGGTTGTAACGGATGAAATGATTGACGCGTGGTGCGAGTCGTACGAGCGCGGAGAGTTTCCGGATGGCGAACACACCGTTGGTGGGATCGTGCATGGACGGCCCCCACTCTCAGGTGAGGGGACGGCAACGCTGTCGGTCAAGATTCCTCTGGGAATGAAGGAGGCCATTCGTCGACGGGCGGCTGCCGAGGGGATGACGCCAAGTGAGTTTGCCCGTGCGGCTCTGAGCGAAAAACTTCTTGCTGCCGGCTGATGCCTCTGACGTGCCGATTTAAAGAACCGAGGCTGTGCTCAAAAACTTTTTTGAAATTCTCGGTTGACCGGAACGCGTCCTTGGTTATACTAATCAAGCCTTGAAACAAGGCACACCTCAAATGGCTGGGTAGCTCAGTTGGTAGAGCAGAGGACTGAAAATCCTCGTGTCAGGGGTTCGATTCCCTTCCCCGCCACCTTGAATTGACTAGGACCTCTGCAAAGGGGTCCTTTTCTTTTATGTAGGGTTCTGCGGAAAATGCGCCCCATTATTGAGCGATAGAACGGGACGCGCTTTCCGGTGCCTGCCTCCGGCGCGCGTACACACCTCGTCGCACCATTCCGAGTCCGCCCGCCCCAGACATTCCTCCCACTTTCGCGTCACTTTACAGACCGTTCGGTCGCCTGTCCGCACACGCGGGTATACTCAAAACGATACTTATCCTATGCAATACGATGCGGGTTCGACCTGCATGATCCGAAGGGGGCAGTGATGGAGAGGATACTCGGCGTTAATCTCTCTGGCTGGTTTATTCCCGAGCCTTGGGTGACCCCGTCGCTATACGCGGCGACCGGTGCATCCAATGCGGCCGAGCTGCAGGAGGCCATGGGCACCGCCGCCTATAACGAGCGCACGCGCCGTCATTACGAGACGTTTGTGAGCGAGGATGATTTCCGTCGCATGGCGCAGATCGGCCTCAACGCCGTGCGCCTGCCGGTGCCTTGGTATGCCTTTGGCTCGCAGGAGTCCGATGCGTCCTACATCTCGGTTGTCGATTACATCGACCGCGCGATTGAGTGGGCTGCCAAGTACAACATTCGCGTGCTGCTTGACCTGGCGACTGTGCCCGGTGGCCAGGGCGATTCCAACGATTCGCCCGCCACGCCGGAGGCTGTTGCCGAGTGGCATTCGTCCACTAACGGCCGCCATGTCGCACTCGACGTGCTCGAGCGCTTGGCCGAGCGTTACGGCGAGGCCGAGAGCCTGCTGGGCATTGAGCTGTTGGATACGCCGCAGATGAGTGTCCGCAAGAGTCTCTTTGCCATGACGGATGGCATTCCGGCGCACTACCTGCGCAATTTCTATCGCGATGCCTACGAGCTCGTCCGTTCGTATATGCCCGAGGATAAGATCGTCGTCTTTTCGTCTTCGGGGCATCCCAGCGAGTGGAAGCATTTTATGCGCGGCGCCAAGTACAAGAACGTCTACATGGACCTTCACCTGTACCATTACCGCGACGAGTATGCGCTCGATATCACGAGCCCCCGCGGGCTGACGACGGCGATTTCCCGTAACAAGCGCGAGCTTAAAGAAGCGATTTCGACTGGGTTCCCCGTGCTGGTGGGCGAATGGTCGGGCGCGGCGATCTTTGCCAACTCGTCGGTTACGCCCGAGGGCCGCAATGCCTACGAGCGCGTGTTTATCGCCAACCAGCTGGCTTCGTTTGCGCCGGCTGCCGGTTGGTTCTTCCAAACGTGGAAGACCGAGAAGCGCATTGCAGCATGGGACGCCCGCGCGGCGCTCGGTACGCTCGAGCGCGGCATGATTGAATAGGTTGATATGACGCAAAACAGCACCCATACGGGCAAACTCTATGTGGTCGGCACGCCCATCGGCAACCTGGGCGACCTGTCCCCGCGCGTTGGCGAGGCGTTTGCCGCCGCCGATGCCATCTGCTGCGAAGACACGCGTGTGACGTCAAAGCTGCTGATGCATCTGGGCATTTCCAAGCCGCTTGTCCGTTGCGACGAGAATGTGATCGCCAGCCGCGCCGTCGGCCTGGTCGACCGTCTGCTGGCGGGGGAGACCCTCGCTTTTGCCTCGGACGCCGGCATGCCGAGTGTGTCCGATCCCGGACAGGCGCTGGTCGAGGCGGCGCGTGAGGCCGATGTGCCCGTTGAAGTTATTCCCGGGCCCTCTGCTTGCGTCACGGCGCTCGTTTCGTCCGGCATTCCCTGCGAGCATTTTTTCTTCGAGGGCTTTTTGGGCCGAAAGCACGGCGACCGCGTGCGCCGTTTACAGCGCCTTGCCGTGGTGCCCGGCGCACTCATCTTCTACGAGTCTCCACATCGCATCGTGGCGACGCTCGAGGCCGTGGCGGAGGTCTTTCCCCAGCGTGAGGTTGCCGTCTGCCGCGAACTCACCAAGCTGCACGAGGAGGTCTTGCGCGGGCCCGCTGCTCAGCTTGCCGAGGAGCTGCGTGCTCGCGGCGAGGTAAAGGGCGAGATTGCGCTGGTCATCGCGCCGCCGAGCGAGGATGAGGAGGCCGGTATCGTGCCGGTTGGCGCCGCGGCAGCGGATCCCGACGAGGCCCTGCGCGAGGATATCCGCGCCGCGCTCGAGGAGGGGGAGCCCGCCTCTGCGGTGGCCAAGCGCCTGTCTCAGAAGTATTCGCGCCGCAAGCGCGATGTCTATGCCATGGTGCTCGATATGCAATAGATGGAGGATATCCAGCCCTTGCGCTAGAATCATCCCCTGTATGCAACGTTTTTCTGGAGGACAAACCCCATGGATCAAAGCAAGCCTTCGTTCTTTATCACGACGCCCATCTACTACGTCAACGCCGATCCGCACCTGGGCACGGCTTATTCCACCATCATCGCCGACGTTCAGGCTCGCTATCGCCGCTCCGCCGGCTATAACGTCAAGTTCCTGACCGGCATGGACGAGCACGGCGAGAAGGTCGCCGAGGCCGCAGCCAAGCACAACATGACGCCGCAGGAGTGGACCGACAGCCAGGCTCCGCACTTCAAGGAGCTTTGGAGCAAGCTCGAGATTTCCAACGACGACTTCATCCGCACCACCGAGCCGCGCCAGCATCATGCCGTGCAGTACCTGTGGGAGCGCATGAAGGAGTCCGGCTACCTGTATAAGGGCAGCTACGACGGTTGGTATTGCGTGCCTGACGAGACCTACTTCACTGATACGCAGGTCCAGAAGGGCGACGAGGAGTACGGCAGCGTCGGCCAGCACCTGTGCCCCGACTGCCACCGTCCGCTTGAGCGCGTGCAGGAGGAGTCCTACTTCTTTAAGCTTTCCGCCTTCCAGGACAAGCTGCTCAAGCTCTATGACGAGCACCCCGACTTTGTCGAGCCTGCGTTCCGCATGAACGAGGTACGTAGCTTTGTCGAGGGCGGCCTTAATGACCTTTCCGTGAGCCGTACGAGCTTTGACTGGGGCATTCAGGTCCCGTTTGACGAGGGTCACGTGACCTACGTGTGGTTCGATGCGCTGCTCAACTATATGACGGCCGTCGGCTACGGTGTCGACACCGACGAGGCGCGTGCCGAGCTGGCCTATCGCTGGCCCGCGCAGTTCCACATCGTGGGTAAGGACATCATCCGCTTCCACTGCGTCATTTGGCCCGCCATGCTCATGGCCATCGGCGAGGCTCTGCCCGAGCACGTCTTTGCCCACGGCTTCCTGACCGTGCGCAATGCCGAGACTGGCAAGGCCGAGAAGATGTCCAAGAGCCGTGGCAACGCTATCGCTCCGCAGGACGTTATCGACATGTTGGGCGTTGAGGGCTATCGCTACTACTTCATGACCGACGTCGTCCCCGGCACCGACGGTGCCATCAGCTTCGATCGCATGGAGCAGGTCTACAACGCCGACCTGGCCAACAGCTGGGGCAACCTTATCTCGCGTTCGCTCAACATGAGCGGCAAGTACTTTGACGGTTGCGCGCCCGCCAAGCCCGCGTCGTTCGATGCGTTCGACAACCCGCTGGCAAAGATTGCCGACGGTTTGGTCGAGCGCTACATGGCCAAGATGGACGTGCTCGATTACGGTGGAGCCAAGGACGAGGTCATGGAGCTCATCCACGCCGCCAACCACTACATCGAGGACTCCGAGCCTTGGGCACTTGCCAAGGACGAGGCCAAGGCTGACGAGCTGGCGTTTGTGATCTACAACCTGCTCGAGGCCATCCGCATTGCCGCTCACCTGCTGATGCCGCTCATGCCCCAGACTTCTGCCGAGGCTCTGCGCCGCCTGTCCTGCGAGGACGAGGCCGCGAGCGACGACCTCAAGGGCATTTGCGCTTGGGGCCTGCTTGCTGGTGGTCAGCCCGTCGAGAAGGGCGATCCGCTGTTCCCGCGTCTGGGCTAAGACGCAGCGCGCCATATCGGCAATTTGCTGTTTAGCTGTAAGGGCATGGCCGCCACGGTCCATGCCCTTTTGTTTCAAGACGCCGCCATCATGCTAAGGAGGCAACCATGACAACTTCGCCTTTGGCAAACCCCACGGCCACCAGGGAGCTGCTGGAGGAGTTTGGCCTTGCGACCAAGCATCGCCTGGGCCAGAACTTCCTGATCGACAACCATGTAATTGAGCGCATTTGCGAGCTTGCCGAGCTTGCAGGCGATGAGCGCGTGCTCGAGGTTGGTCCGGGCGTTGGTACGCTCACGCTTGCGCTGTTGCAGGAGGCGGCGTGCGTCACGTCGATCGAGGCCGATCCCGAGCTCGAGCCGGTGCTCGATGCTCACGCCGCCGACTACGCCAACTTCCGCTTTATCATGGGCGACGCGCTTAAGGTGGGCCCGGAGCAGATTGAGCAGGCCGCCGGCGGTGAGCCGACGGTATTTGTCGCGAACTTGCCCTATAACGTGGCGGCGACAATCATCTTGCAGTTCTTCCAGACGATGCCCGCGCTCAAGCGTGCCGTCGTCATGGTGCAAAAGGAGGTTGCCGATCGCATTGCCGCAGTGCCGGGCAACAAGACCTATGGCGGCTATACGGCAAAGCTCGGCCTGTATGCGCAGGTGACGGGTCGCTTTGAGGTGCCGCCGCGTTGCTTTATGCCGGCGCCGCACGTGGACTCGGCCGTCGTGCGTATCGACCGTGTTGACGGCGTGGTGCCCGAAGGACTCGACCGCGAGTTTGTGGCCCGCGTGATTGATGCTGCATTTGCTCAGCGTCGCAAGACCATTCGCAACTCCATGAGCGCCAACGGCTTTGCCAAGGACGTGCTCGATGCCGCCTTTGAGGCTTGCGGTATCGCATCCACCACGCGCGCCGAGACGCTCGATGTTGCCGACTTTGTCCGCCTGGCCCAGGAGCTAATCCATGACGCTTAATGCCGAACGCGTGACGTTTACCAAGAAAAAGAAGACGGTTGCTTGTCCCGTGCCCTTGGCGCCGCTTGCCGACACGCATGCGCATCTGCTTTCGTTTTGGGGCAAAGAAGTGCCCGAGACGCTCGTGCGCGCCAAAGCCGCGGGCGTCGACCTGTTGGTGACGATGTTCGACCCCATCGCTGACAAACGCAGCGTGACGGACTATAGCGACTGGCTCGTGCGCGAAATTCTGCCGATGCAGGATATCCCTCAGATCAAGTATCTTGCCGGCGTGCATCCGTATGGTGCGCCGGACTATACCGACGACGTTCACGCGCAGGTCGTTGCCGCACTCGATGACCCCTTATGCGCCGGTATTGGCGAAATCGGCCTGGACTACCACATGGACTATGACGACGATATCGCGCCGGCACCCCATAACGTGCAGATTGACTGCATGACGCGCCAGCTCGAGCTTGCCGTGTGCCGTAACGTGCCGGTGGAGCTGCACCTGCGTCACGAGGACTCGGATGGGGAGCGCACCTCGCACGTTGATGCGTACAACGTGCTTCGTGAGGTGGGCGTGCCCCAGGCCGGTTGTGTGCTGCACTGTTTTGGCGAGGACCGCGCCACGATGGAGCGCTTTGTGGAGCTGGGCTGCTATATCGCTTATGGAGGCGCGGCTACCTTTAAGCGCAACGACGATGTGCGCGAGGCATTTGCGGCAACCCCACTCGATCGAATTTTGTTCGAGACGGATTGCCCGTATATGGCTCCGGAGCCCATCCGCGGTCTTGAATGCGAGCCCGCAATGATCTCCATTACGGCAAACACGCTGGTCAACGACCGTGTCGATCGTACCGGCGAGGATGCTGAGGCAATCGCGCGAGCAGCTTGGGAAAATGCCTGCAAACTTTTTCAAAAATAGTTCTTGCGTTCGCGATGGCGCTCCGTTATTCTAATTCCTGTACGCGGGCGTGGCGGAATTGGCAGACGCGTACGGTTCAGGTCCGTATGGGGGCAACCCCATGAAGGTTCAAGTCCTTTCGCCCGCACCATTGAATGAAAGAGCTCCCAGCAATGGGGGCTTTTTTGTAATATGAGAAAGCCATTGTCAATAGGCATGTTCGTTCGAGCCCGGTTTG
>CABUCA010000010.1 GCA_902489965.1 uncultured Collinsella sp. | reverse complement strand
GGATCTCCCCGCCGTTTCGCATCTAAAAACGGCGGGCGGTCTGCTTGTATGGGCAGTGCTGTTGGCATGAAGCGGCGGGGTCGCAGGATCATCTCCTGCGGCCCCGCCTGGCATGTGCGCGGATGTGTCCGCCAATCCGCGGCTGACGTTACGTGCCGTTACGCGATGGTTGCGGTGTAAGAGGCGACGTCCTCGTAGGAATCGGTCAGATAGGCGTCAATGCCGATGGTCGTGTTAACCAGGTCGTCAAGGCTGTCAAGCTCGCCGTTCGAGAACGTGAATTCCTCGGTGGCGTTGGTGCCGGGCATCAGGTGAGCCGAGAACCAGGGTTCCTTCATGGTGCCGTTGACGTTGGTCTTGCCGGAAGGAGCGTAGAAGGTCAGGTCCTTGTCGCTCTTGTTGGTGATGTTGACGACAAAGCCGATGTCGCCCCAGTCGTCCTTGAACTTCTCGGTGATGGTGATGGTGCACAGATCGTCATCGGCGACGGTGACGGCGGGGGAGATTTCAATCTTCTGGACGTCGTCGTCTTCGACGGCCTCGTCGATCTCTTCTTCCTTCTCGGCCGCCTCGCGATCCTTCTTCACCGTGCCGGACAGGTCCTTGTCAGACTTGGTAAAGACAAGATTGCCGTCATCCTCTTCGAGGATGAGCTTGCCGTCCTTGAGCTTCATGTCATGTGACTCGTCTTCGGCGGTGATGGTTACGGTGGTGGCGTCCTTTGCCTCCCATTTAAGGTCGACGACTTCAAGGAACAGGTCGAGGGCACCTGTACCGTCTTCATCGAGGATCAGGATGCAGTTGACGCCCCACTCCTCGAGCATATCCATGTACTCGTCGGTCAGCTCTTCGCCCTCCAGGGTTCCACCCGAGAGTTCCCAGCTGCCGACGAAGTTGGCCTTGGGGTCTTTGCCGCCGCCGCTGCAGCCCGTCAGGGCAAAGGCGAGCGCCAGGACGCATGTCAGAAATGCGAGTACGGACTTTTTGAACGTTGTCTTCATGGTGTCCTCCTTCTTGTGTGAAAGCCCATAGAAGCAAATGCGGGGGTGGCGGATCCCCCGCCAATTACCAGATAGAGGGACTAGGGCCGGGGCGTTCCGCAGTTGCTGCAGAATTTGCCGCCGTTTTCGCTACCGCAGTTGGGGCAGAACCACTTGGCCGGTACCGGGGCGGGTGCGGGACTGCCGCACTCGGAGCAGAACTTGCCGGTGTTGGTGGCGCCGCAGCTGCAAGTCCACGTGCCGGCCGCAGGTGCGGCGGCGGGAGCCGGTGCGGGGGCGGGAGCCGGAGCCGGCTGCGGGGCGGCCTGCTGCTGTGCCTGGCCGGCGGCGAACAGCTGGCTGGCGTTCATGCCGCCCATGCCGCCTGCCATGCCCATGCCCATAAAGCCGGCCATCGCGCCGTTGGGGTTGGCCGCTGCGGCGCGCATCGCATCGCTCTGGGCGCTGGCGATGTTGGCGGCTGCCATGGTGGGATCGCGCATGACCGCGGCCTTCTGCAGATCCTTGATCATCTGCTCGTCTTCTTGCGAGGCGGCGATGGAGTTGACGCCAAAGCTCACAATCTCGACGCCGCGCAGGTCGCGCCAGTCGGCCGAGAGGACCTCGTTGAGCGCGCGGGCGAGCTCGGTGGTGTGGCCGGGAATGGCGCTGTAGCGAATGCCCATCTCCGAGATCTTGGCAAAGGCGGGCTGCAGAGCGGTGAGCAGCTCGGACTTAAGCTGGCTGTCGATCTTATCGCGCGTGTAGCTATCGGTCACGTTGCCGCACACGTTGGTGTAGAACAGCAGCGGGTTGGTGATGCGGTACGAATACTCGCCGTTGCAGCGAACGGAGATGTCGACGTCCAGGCCAATGTTGTTATCGACCACGCGGAAAGGCACGGGCGAGGCGGTGCCGTACTTGTTACCGATGATCTCCTTGGTGTTGATGAAGTAGACGCGCTGGTCCTTGCCTGCGTCGCCGCCAAAGGTAAAGCGGCTGCCGATATTGGCGAACGTCTCCTTGATGGAGTCGCCCAGGTTGCCGCTAAAGACGCTCGGCTCGCTGCCGGTGTCAAAGACAAACTCGCCGGGCTCCAGCGCAACCTCGATGATCTTGCCGTTTTGCACCACGAGCATGCCCTGGCCGTCGTTGACGGCGATGACCGAGCCGTTGGAGATGACGTTGTCCTCGCCGCGCGTGTTGGAGCTGCGGCCGCCGGTGCGCTTGCTGCCCTTGCAGGCCAAGACGTCAGCGGGCATCGATTCGCAATAGATAAATTCTTTCCACTGGTCGGCCATGACGCCGCCGGCAGCTCCCAATCCAGCTTTCAAGAGTCCCATGGTGATCTTCCTTTCTCGTCAAAGGCCGGGTGGTATTGGTCAGAATGGCTAATCGTCCTTGTTGTCCTTCATGACAACGGTGGTCTCGGTGTGGCTGAAGGTGTCGTGCTTCTCGGTCAGGTCGAGCTCGCCACAGTACTCGTCGGCGTGGGTGGCCTCGTTGGCCGTCTTGAGCTGGCCTACCAGTAGCACGTCTCCGATAATCACGATGATCAGCGGCGCGATGATGTTGATGAGGATGCCCTCGATATCAAAGGCGAGGTAATCCGGATCGAAGGCGTTCTCGCCCATAAAGAGAATTTGGGAGAGGACAAATCCGATCACAAAGAACAGCACCGAGGCGATGGCGAGCTTGGGCTTGGAGCAGGGGAGCTCGCCGACCAAGCGGCCGGTCTGGCCGTTCATGGCAAACAGGTAGCTCTTGCCGTTCCACGAGGTGGAGAGCATCCAGACGGGGAACAGGGCGTAGTCGCTGTCTTCCCAGGTGTAGTCGAGCTGCTTGCTTTCGACCGTGGCATCGTCGTATTCGTCGACGACAGTCTCGCGCAGGGCCGAGATCGTGCTTTCTTCCATACGGCGCTCGGCGCGCGCCTTGCAGGTCTCGCAGTCCTCGTCGTAACGGTTGGCGATGTAGCCGGGCATATATGCGACCGAGAACGGACGCAGCGCGTCGTAGTCAAACGGCTCGATGGCGTCCATGTGGCCGTCGGGCATCTTGGACGATCCGTCGACGGGCACGCGCTTAAACGAGATATTGCCCTTGCGATAGGCATCGTAGTGGTCGGTGGTCGTGACGGTGCGGTCGGATTCCTCGGTCACGGTCTCGTTGGTCGCGTCAAAGTACACTTCGCCGTCAACGCGGGCACCGTAGAGCCAAAACGGCACGTAGACACCTTGGACCTCGTCGATGTGGTTGCCGGTGACAAAGCTCTTGGGCAGCAAGATCTTGCCCTTGTAGTGTTCCTTGAGTGCGGCCGTGACGTCGTCGCGCCCGAGCTTAAACGGAATCACCAGGTCGGGCGAGAAGTCGCCAGAGAGCTGGCCGGGCGCCACGGCGGAGTTACCGCAGTACGGGCAGGTGGTGACGGCGACGGTGCCGTCGGACACGAGCTCGGCGCCGCACGACGAGCAGATGTAGCCGGCGTTTTGGGCGAGCTCCTGCACCGCGTCGTCGGCAGCAGGTTTGGGAGCTGCGGCTGCGGCATCGGCTTTGGCATCTGCCTTGTCCTGGCGCTCGCGATAGAGGGCCTCGACTTCTTCGACTTCAAAGCGTGAGTCACAGTAGTCGCAGACAAGCTTTTGCTCGGCGCTGGCAAAATGCAGGGGACCACCGCAGGCAGGGCACTGATAGTTAACGCTCTCGAAGGCCATGATCGGTCCTTTCCGTGCCGGAGGCTATGCGCCGATGGCGCCGCCGCAGTATTCGCAGCGCCCACTGGCATCGGGAATGGTGGTGGCTCCGCAGAAGGGGCAGGTCACCGCGGTCTTGGGGGCCTTGGCGGCCACGACGCTGTCGCGCGTCTCCTGGCGCAGCTGCACCAGCGCGTCGCGGACCTCGGTTGCCTGGCGCTTGGCCTCGCGGTATTCGATGGAGCCGCGCTGATCGATGGTGGAGTCGTTTACGCGCAGGTTGATCTCGGTAAAGTACGGCGTGTTGACGTGAATGGTCAGATTAAAGTCGTAATCCAGGTCGTAGCGCGGCGGGTTGTAGCTCTCGCGCTCGCCGTCCTTGGTCTCGCGATAGATTTCGGTGCGATGCTCGTCGATATCCATATCGCAGCCGAGTACCTGCGAGAACTCGATGATGTCGGGATTGGCGTCGCGCCAGCGGCTCTGCGAGGTAATGATCAGCAGGCCCGCGTCCTCGTCGAGCATGATGTTGGTGCGCCCGGCAGAAAGCGTGCGCGTGGGGTTGAACGACGCCAGGCGCTCGGCGTTAGCCTCGCGATAGGCGAGTTGCTCGCGGATATCGTCCGCGGTGCTGGAGCGATAGCCGTGGAAGTAGGGAGAGAGCTTGCCGACGCATTCTTTGCACAGGTAGCCTTCGTTGATCTTGGTCTTACCTAGAAGTCCCAGCTCGGTACCGCAAATCGCGCACTCTTTCTTCTCGAACATCTTGTCAAAGAAGCCCATGGTTGCCTCCCATCAACAGGTAGCGTGTGTCACTTTTGATGATGGGGGAGCGCGCGATCTTTCACGATACCCAGACGGCTCAAGAGGTCTCCACAACTGGGACACATGGCCCATTTTTCATCCCCAAATAACTTGCGGTGAAATAGTTCCTAAATGTGGGCCATAGAAGGCCAAACAGGAACTATTCCACCGCAACTTCTGGGTAGTCATCGGGGACGTTCTTAAACGACTAGTCGTTGGGGGCAGTCTTCGGCCACTCATTGGGGACGTACTTAAATGAGTGGCGGTTGGGGACACTCCGTGCCGAATGTGGGTGCCGCCGCTTGCTACGCGACGGTGATGGCGACCTGGGCGTAGCGGGTGCAGGGGCGCTCGGCGCGGGTTTTAACGCTGAGGGTGAGCACGAAGCGGTCACCGGGCTGCGCGTCGGCGGGTACGGTGAACGTGGCGTCCGTCGCGCATTCCTGCCATAGCGACAGATCTTGAGCGCCTGTATAGCGCGACGGTCCCATGGTGACATTCCAATGAGCATCGAAGCCCCTGCCATCGGGGTCGACGATGGTCGCTGCAAGAGCAACGCGCCCGCCGGCCGCGGCGCTCATGTCGCCCGTGACCTCGGCAACATACGCCGGATGCGAGCAGGCCGCGGGCTCATGGGCGCACCACTGCGCGCGAGCGGCGAAGTCTTCCTGGTAGGCGCGCAGATAGGGGTTGGGGTTGCCGTCCACCGGCGTACCTATGGCAGCAAAACCGGCAGGCGCATCTGAGTGGGGATGCCCGTCAAGGAACATGCGGCCGAGCAACGTGTCAAAGTAGCGGTTATCGATGCCGCGCAGGCCAAACGGCAGCAGCGGAATATAGGTCATCGAGTCGCCCTCGGCCATAAAATCGCCGCGCTCAAATTGCATCGCGGGCATGCCTTCTAAGCCCCAATCCAAGCGGGCATGCTTGCCAAACTGGAACCTCTCGGGCTCGTTTTCGTACACCTTGCCATCGCCATAGAGCATATAGCGCGCCATAAGGGGACCGTTGCCCTGCGTGAGATTTTGCTCGGGCCAGGGAGCCTGAAAGAGCGGCAGCGTATCGGGCTGAGCCATCTTGGCATCGACATAGCCGCCATACATATAGGGCACACACCAAAAGATGAGATCGGGGAAGAGCTCATGCCCATGGTCGAGCCAAGAATTGTCCTGCCCCACACCATCGGCAACGCCCATCACGCGTACCTTCTGATAGACACACTGTTGCACAGAAGGCCATTCGGGTGTGGCGCGATAGCGCTCGGCAATGCTCATCAGGGCGCGAACGATCGTATTTATACCGCCCCAACTGAGCAGCCAAAGCGTGCGCGGGTCATCATCCAAAATCGCCTGAGCAATCACGCGCGAACCCTCAGACTCCTCACGCACATCGCCTTCAAAGGCAACATTGCCCACAAACGTACGCTCAATCATCTGAGCAGGCGAGGGAAACGGAGACTCGCCGGCAGCGGCCGCATTAGCCTGCAGCTGAGGCCAGGCCTGGGCATACTCATTGCTCCAGAGGCTCTCGATCCAATGCTCAGGAAACGGTCGATACTCACGAAGCTCCCCAGCAAGCGGATCAGGCTCATGAGGCACCACATCCCACTCATAGGAACGGTGACCCTTGGTACGCCAATGCGGATTCACCTCGCCAAGCGAATGCACGCCATCCCCAAGAAAATGATACTGCGAAGCCGTGTACACCACAGCCTGAACATCGAGCAAGTTGAGATACAGAGCCAAATGAACGAGCGAGTTCATATCATCGACTTCCATATCAGTAGTAACAATCACCCGAGTTAAATCGCGAGTCATAAGAAAGCTCCAACCAAAATCATTTCAGTCAGTCACGCGCAAGGCAAGACGGGACCCCCGCCCTCATCGTCGTCAACCCGGCGGCCCGCCGGAAGCGCTCGCCCAGGGTCAACAGCAACGTCAACGCAGCGGGGACCGGGGCTTAGTTTTGCAAACATTCCACAGGGGGCATGGGTCGGCGCAGCGCGAAGCGCAAAGCGCCGACCCATGCATGCCCGAGGACGTTTGCAAAACTAAGCCCCGGTCCCCGCGTCGGGAAAGGATTACCTGTCGACCCTGGCCGACCACTCCCAGCAGCCCACCGGCTCGCCGTCGATGAGTACGTTGCCCCCGTCGAAGTCTTGATAACACAGGTCGTTGAATTGGTGGATCCACACGCCATGGTTGAACGTCTTCTTGGGCGAGCCGTCGGCCTCGCGGTAGCGCCCGGTCAGGTCCTCGACATGGCTAAAGTAGGTGAGATGCACGTTGGCGCCGGCAGCGCGCAGGCGAGCCGTGAGCGGCAGCACGGTCTCCTGCGGTATCACGAGCTCATCGCCCTTGGAGTGCGTAAACCACAGCGGTGTCTTGGCAAGGGCAGCAACGTCCTCGTCCGTGGCGTTGTACCACGGCGCGCAGCAGGGAAGGCCCGCGGCGAAGAACTCGGGGTAGTCGGCGCACAGGCGCAGCGTCATAAAGCCGCCGTTGGAAAGGCCAGCGACCACGATGCGGTCGGTGTCGATGCGGTCGGCATGCTCGGCGACAAACTCGTCGATGAGCGCCTTAATGACGGGGGAGTAGATGCTCTGGTTGGAGTGGCCGAGCTGCTCAGTGCCGTTGTCCATCCAAAACGTGGGCGACTGCGGCACGAGAACCCAGGCAAAGCCGCCAAAGTAGCGTTGGATCTGCGCCTGGCTGATGGCCGTCACGCGGTTGCCGATATAAGCGCGCGTGGCGCCCTCGCCTTGCGTAGCGCCCTTGCCCTCGCCAGCGCCGTGCAGGTACACCACGAGCGGGGCCTTCTGGGGCACGACTGTCGTTTCGGGCGCGAAGGGGTTGAAGCAGGCGGAGTCCTCGGCCTTAAAGCTGGGCTCAAAGAAGCCGTACTCGAGCGCGATGCCGTTGACGGCGGTCTTTTGCGTGGCATTGCTCCAGCCCTTGAGCGCGGGACAGATGTCGCCGCGGCAGGTGTCAAAGACCAGGCCGCAGGTTGGATTGTCACCGTCATTGCCGGGAAGGGCCGCGAGCTGCGTGATGCGCAGCTGGTCGTCGAGCAAGCGCGAGCCCATCACGCTGCCCTCGATCTTCTTGGTCAGGCGCTGCTCGGCGATCTCGAGCGCCACATGGGTGCCAAAGGCGAGCTTGCGTCCGCACTCATCGCACGGATAGGCGGCGAGGACGTCGACATAGCCTACGGAAGGTGCGGCGTGGTCGGCGCCGCGCTCTTTGCGCATCAGGATCTCGCCCGTGCGTTCATGGCGCTCTACATATATATGGAAGGTGCGCGCATCGATATCGTTGGCGCGAACGGTGCACGGCAGGTCGAGCACGACTTTGCTGATCCAGGGGCCAAAGTCTCCCAGCGTGGTGACGGTTGCGTAGGTGCACGATTTGAGTTCCATGAGCTGCCTCCTCTGCGCCGCGAGTGGTAAACATCAGCGGCAATACAACTTAAACATGTTTAGTTTAATGCAGAGCTACAGAACAGGCAGATGAACTCGGTAAACGGTCAAAATGAACACTCAACAAATTACTAAACATTCGTTTATCACCATTTAGCAGGGCTTTTGTTGATGGGTCAACAAAGAATAGAGGTGTTTACCAAATTAAAAGACCACGTAAATAGGCATTTAGCAGCAGAGCGTCAAATAGACAATCCCTTACCGTTCAAGTACGTTCACCCCCGATTTCCTACCGTTCACCGGACTACAGACGGCAAAATTGCCACAAATTAGACGTTCCGTGTAAACTAAAGCCCGTAAACGTTCAGTAAACACATTGTTTACGACAGCGTATCCAAGGGTTCGGTGGCCGTAAGGGGTTATAGTCGCCGAGCCAAAGGCGTGCCTACGCCCAAACGAGTAGGCACACGATGATATGGGGAGGGGTCCCATGGCAGTAGATAACAAGCAGATTGCCACCGATGTCCTCGAGCTCGTGGGCGGTGCGGAGAATGTTTCCGTCGCCACCAACTGCATGACGCGTCTGCGTCTGACGCTCAAGGACAACAACAAGGCCGACGTGGAGAAGATCAAGAAGGTCAAGGGTGTTCTGGGTTGCCAGTTCGCCGGCAGCCAGCTCCAGGTCATCATCGGCCAGAACGTGCCCAAGGTGCTCGCCGAGTTCGTCGCCATGTCCGGCGTCAAGCAGGGTGCCGCGGTCGACGAGAACCTCGATGCTCCCAAGGAGAAGTTCGAGCTCAAGAACCTGCCGAACATCATCCTCGACTATCTGTCGGGCTCCATGACCCAGCTGATCCCGCTGCTCATGGCCGGCGGTCTGTTCCGCACCATCGCTGCGGTCCTCGGTCCCACCATGCTCGGCGTTCTCTCTGACACCGATCCGACCTACACGTTCCTCTACACCACCCTGTACGAGGCCACGTTCACCTTTATCCCCATCTACCTGGGCTATGCCGCCGCTAAGAAGCTCGGCGCCTCCCCGGTTCTGGGCATGCTCCTCGGCGGCGCCCTCATGGCCCCGTCCGTCGTGAGTGTCGCGACCCAGGATGGCGGCGGAATCATCTCCGTCTACGGCATTCAGATCGCCGCTGCCAACTATCAGCAGTCCGTCCTGCCGATTATCCTTTCGGTGCCTGTCCTCTACTTCGTCGAGAAGTTCTTTAAGAAGGTCATGCCCGACGTGCTCTCCACGGTCTTCACGCCGTTCTGCACCATGATCGTTACCATCCCCATCGCCTTCATCGTCCTCGCCCCGCTCGGCAACGAGATCGGCAGCCTCATCGCTAACGCCCTCTTCGGTCTCGCTGACATGGGTGGCATCGGTATCCTGCTCGTCATGGCCGTCCTCGGCGCCTTCTGGCAGCTCTTCGTGGTCTGCGGTATGCACATGCCCGTCATCCTGCTCGCTCAGGTTCAGATCATCGCTGCCGGCTACGATCCCTTCGTCTTCGTTTCCACCAACTGCGCTATGGCCGCTGTCTGGGGCTGCGCCTTCGGTGCCTTCCTCAAGATGAAGAACCCCGACGAGAAGGGTCTTGCCCTGGGCTACGTCATCTCCGCCATCGCCGGCGGCGTCACCGAGCCCGCACTCTTCGGTATCCTCATACGCTTCCGTCGCACCATGTTCGGTATGTTCATCGGCGGTGCCATCGGCGCTGTGTTCTCCGGCCTCATGGGCGTTACCTATTACCTCGCTGGCGGTGCCTCCAACTTCCTGGTCTTCACCAACTACCTGCAGGGTGGCCAGATGAACACCGTCTGGGCTATCGTCGGTATGGCAATCTCCTTTGTCATCGCCGCTGCCGTCGTCTTTGCCTGCGGCTTCTCCAAGGAGGAACTCGCCGAGATGGAGGCCTAAGGCCAAACCGTTCGGTCACATATGACCTCACCTACACGACAGGGCCCCGTCAGGCGTAAGCCCGGCGGGGCCCTTCTTGCAAGGTAGACTGATGGGGCGGACGGGATTCGCCCGCGAGGGTTTGCCAAGCGGCAGGGGCTTTCGCACGGGGTTACCGCGAAAGCCCCCGGCGGTTCGCAAATCCTTTATCAAACGAAAGGACATGCAGATGAGTTTGGGAAAGCTGACCGTCAACGGTCGCCAGGACGGCTTTTTGTGCGAGGGCAAACCGTTCTTCTGGTTTGCCGATACGTGCTGGAGCGCATTTACGAGCATTGCCGAGGATGACTGGGACTACTACCTGACCCGCCGTGCCGAGCAGGGCATGAATGTGCTGCAGATCAACACGCTGCCGCAGTGGGACCGCTGCTGCCCCGACCTGGGCATTTGGCCCTATGCCAGCGAGGACGGCGTGCACTTTGATTGGTCCCGTCCCAACCAGGCATATTGGGACCGCGCCGCCGCCATGTGCCGTGCTGCCGTCGAGCACGGCATCCGTCCGGCGCTCGTGCTTATGTGGTGCAACTACGTGCCCGGTACCTGGGGTGCCAAGATCGCCGAGCGTTGCGGCGCCGAGGTTATGCCGCGTGAGGAGGTCCGTGCCCACGTTGCCCGCGTCGTCGAGAACCTGGGCGAGTTCAACCCCGTCTACGTGGTGACGGGCGATACCGACTTTGCCGGCGACGAGGCGATCGCCTATTACGAGGACGCGCTCGACGAGGTCGTCAAGCGCGCGCCCGAGGCGCTGCGCACCATGCATATCAACCGCGCCAATCGCACCATTCCGGCGCAGTATCTGGACCGTCTGGACTTTTATATGTTCCAGCCCGGCCACAACTACGAGGGCCAGCCCGAGGCATGGCGTCTGCCGCAGGACTTTATCGCCAACTACCCTAAAAAGCCGATGGTCAACTCTGAGCCTTGTTACGAGCAGATGGGTGCGTCGCGCAATGTGTACTGGCGCTTCACCGCGCAGGATTGCCGCGCGAGCGTATGGTCGTCGATTCTTGCCGGCGCCAGTGCCGGCGTAACTTACGGCGCACACGGCGTTTGGAACTGGCAGACATCGCGCAGCCAAGGCTCGGTGCTGGGCGAGGGCTTCGACATGCCGTTCCGCTGGCAAGAGTGCCTGCAGTTTGCGGGCGTGTGGGACTTTGGCGCGATTGAGCATGTGCTTGCCGGCCTGGGTGCCACGGCTGCCGACGACGCGCTTGCCGTGGTTCCGGCGCAGGAGCTCCTCGATGACGCGCGCGAGGCCATTCGTGTGGCGCGCGTTGGCGATCGCGTCGTCACGTACCTGCCGCGCACCACGGCGCTCAAGTTTAAGCTCGACGGCGCGCGCGGCTGGACGGCGACGGTCCTCGACATGGAGGACAAGCGCATCGCCAAGCTGCCCGTCCGCGATAACGGTGACGGCACCGTGCGCGTGGCTCAGCATCCCTTTGAGCACGACGCTCTGGTGATCCTGGCCCCCGGGCGCTAACGGCTCTTCTCCAACATTTACAACCCAGTCCCTTTCATTAGGCTGCGACGGAATGGTTCCTGCATGACGGCTTTGAGCTGCCAAGGGGAGCCATTCCGCCACGCTCATTGGGGACGTACTTAAATGAGTGGTCTCGTGAGTTTGAGGGCGAGTCGGGCGCTCGATACAAGGTGAGTGTCGTGGACACATGGGGCATGACGGAGGAGGAGCTTCCCGGAACCTTTGAGGGCAAGTTCCGCATCGATCTCCCAAGTAAGCAGTATATGATGCTTCGCCTGACCAAATTAGAGGCGTAAAACAGAGATAATCGGCACCGGGCGTGACTTGCTGCACGACCATCGCAGGGGGGGTAGCCCCTGTGATGGTCGCGGCGATGCGCGTCCGGGGCTACGCTTGTAAGGAGTGAACATGCAGGAGTTTTTTGGAATCGATGTGGGCGGTACGGCCGTTAAATGGGCTGTGCTGGGCGAGGATTTTTCCATCCGCGAGCGCGGAAGCCTGCCGACGGGCTTTACCACGGCTGAGGAGACGGTCGCGGCGCTGATCTCGCTCGTCGAGCCGTATCGCGAGCGCGTGAGCGCCGTGGGCGTGAGTGCGCCCGGCGGCATCTACGAGGGAGATGTCACAGGAACGATCCATCGCGGTGGTGCGCTCACGTTTATGGATGGCTGTCCGCTCGGAAAGCTCATTCGCGAGGCACTGGGGGTGCCGATTGCCGTCAATAACGACGGTAAGTGCTGTGCACTCGGTGAGTATGCGGCTGGCGCTCTGCGCGGGACGCGTTTTGGCGTGGTGCTCGCTATCGGCACGGGCATCGGCGGCGGTATCGTCATCGACGGCAAGGTCCTGCGCGGCGCGCACTGCTTTGCAGGCGAGTTCAGCTTCTTGCGCAACGATGTCACGACTGCCGCGAACATGGGAAACTCCTTTGCCGATTCGGGCGGTTGGCGTGCGCTCCGCGATGCTGCCGTTGCCGAGAAGGGCCTGCCTGCGGGTTCTCCGGTGGACGGCCGCCGCGTCTTTGAGTGGATCGCGAGTGGTGACATGGCGGCGCAGCGCGCACTCGACCGCTACGCTCGCGCCTTTGACGGACAGCTCATCAACCTGCAGGCCGTGCTCGACCCCGAGGTCTTTGTGATCGCAGGCGGCATCTCGTGCCATCCCGAGCTCGTTGATGCCCTGCGTGCGCAGATGCCGCTGGCCCTCGCGAGTTACGAAGGGACCCTTGCCGGCATTCCTGTGCCGCAGATAAAGGCGGCCGAGCTCGGCAACGACGCCAACCTTTACGGTGCTGTTCAAGAGGCCATGCGCCTGGTGTAGCGCGAGCCAAACGAGGCTGCCGAAGAAGAGAAAGGCCGGCGTGAACCGCCTCCATTTCCTTAGCACGGGAAATGGGGGCGGTTTAATTTGAGGCGGGACTTTTTGATCGCCTGATGGGTCGAGCGTCACAACTCGTGCGTTACAGCAGCTCACCGTGGCGGGCGATGTAGCGGCGCTTGGCCAGCTGGGTGAGCGCGATGTAGGCGGCGACAATGCCGATGAGCAGCGCGAAGAAGATTGGCGGCAGCGGCATGAGACCCAGCGCATCGGCGATGGGGCTTGCCGGCAGCCAAGTGACGAGCGCCAGGCCCAGCACGGTGAGAACGCACAGTGCGGGCGCGGCGTGGTCGCGCGGGCTCGGCAGATGCGGGGAGCGCAGCATGTGGACCACGAGTGTCTGCGACCACATGGACTCGACAAACCAGCCGCTCTGGAAGAGTGCGGCAAAGGTCGCCATACCCGCGACGTCGCCCGCGGCGGCAAGCTCGGGCCAGCTTGCGTCCACGGCGGCGGGGCACACGACAAAGAAGAGCGCGGCGAAGGTCACGATGTCAAACAGCGAGCTCACGGGGCCCAGCTCGAGCATAAAGCCCTTGATGGACGCGGCGTCCCAGGCACGCGGGCGGGCAGTCCAGGCGTCATCGACGGTGTCCCACGGCAGTGCGATGCACACGATCTCGTAGACCAGCGACAGCAGTACCAGCTGCAGGGCGCTCATGGGCAAAAACGGCAAGAACAGGCTCGCGACGGTCACGGACAGCACGTTGCCAAAGTTGGAGCTCACCGTGGTCTTGAGGTACTTGAGCAGGTTGCCGTAAGTGCGGCGGCCTTCGATGATGCCGCGCTCGAGCACGCCCAGGTCCTTCTGAAGCAAGATGATATCGGCGGATTCCTTGGCAATATCGACGGCCGAATCGACCGAGATGCCGCAATCGCTCGCACGCATGGCGGCGGCGTCGTTGATGCCGTCGCCCATAAAGCCCACGGTGCGGTCGAGCATCTCGCGCATGACACGTACCAGGCGCGCCTTCTGCAGCGGCGAGAGCTTGGCGAAGAGGTGGGTTTTCTCGGCGCGCTCGGCAAGTTCGGCGTCATCGAGCGTATCGATCTCGGAGCCGAGCAAGACGTTGCTCGCATCGATACCAATCTGCTCGCAGACGGTGGCGGCGACGCGGTCGTTGTCGCCGGTTAGGACCTTGACCGCCACGCCCTTGGCCTCGAGGGTGGCGACGGCGCCCGCGGCACTTGCTTTGGGCGGATCGAGGAAGGCCAAAAAGCCCATCAGCACCATGTCGCACTCGTCGGCGATGCCAAACTCGCCCACGCAGCGCGGATTGGTCTTCTGCGCCACGGCAATTACGCGTAGGCCCTCGGCGTTAAGTCCGGCGATCTGCTTGCGAATCTGGGCGAGCTTCTCGTCGGTGAGCGGCTGAGCGATGCCATCGATCTCGACAAAGGAGCAGATCTCGAGCATTTCCTCGGCAGCGCCCTTGGTAACCATCTGGGTTTTGCCTTGGGCGTCGGCGACAACTACGCTCAGGCGACGGCGCGAGAAATCGAAGGGAACCTCGTCGACCTTGGTGTAGCGGTCGCGCAGGCTCTGGCCCAGCATGGAATCGGGTGCGACGGTCGAGGGCGTCACATCGGCACGGTCGATTACGGCCAGGTCGATAAGATTTTTGAGGCCGGTCTGGAAGAAGCTGTTCAAAAACGCATGGCGCAGCACGCGCGCGTCCTCGTTGCCATCGGTGTTGAGGTAGCGCTCGAGCACGATGCGGTCTTCGGTGAGGGTGCCGGTCTTGTCGCAGCACAGGACGTCCATCGCTCCGAGGTTTTGAATCGCCGGCAGCTCCTTGACGATAACCTGGCGACGGGCGAGGTCCTTGGCGCCCTGCGACAGGCTCGTGGTCACGATGACGGGAAGCATCTGCGGCGTGATGCCCACGGCCACGCTCGTGGCGAACAGCAGCGCGTCGATGACGTTGCCCTTGGTGGCGGCGTTGATGGCAAAGACGGCCGGCGCCATAACGAGCATCAGGCGCACCAGCAGCATGGAGACGCTCGAGACGCCGCGGTCAAACGCGCTCTTTTCGCCGCGCCCGTTGAGCATCTTGGCGATGCCGCCCAGGTAGGTGTCCGAGCCGGTGGCAACGACAAGCGCCATGGCGGCGCCGTTTTGCACGGAGGTGCCGGTAAAGACGATGTTCTTGCAGGCAGAGAGTGGCAGTGCGGAGCCGTCGGCGCCCTCGACGACGGTGACGGCGGTGGTCTTCTCGACGGCCTCGCTCTCGCCGGTGAGTGCGGACTCGATCACAAACAGGTCGCGCGCGGTGATGATGCGGGCATCTGCCGGCACCATATCGCCGGCAGAGAGACGGATCGCATCGCCGGGGACGAGCTCGTCGAAGGGGATTTCGATGCGCTCGCCGTCGCGCAGGGCGGTGCAGGTGTTGGAGACCGGGTCCTTGAGGGCCTCTGCCGCATTGCCGCTGCGGGCTTCTTGGATAAACTTCATGCCGCCCGATACCAGCAGCATGATGCCGATGACGATGACCGTGGAGGGGTCGCGCTGCGGCTCGGGCACGGCGAGCACGTCGATGTAGAGCGAGACCAGCGCGAGCGCGGCGAGGATGCCGGCGAAAGGATCGATGAACGCGTCGGCGATGCGGCGGGCGAGCGTCTTGGTCGGTGCCTCGATGGTGTTGGGGCCGGAGGCGTCCAGGCGCTCGGTTGCCTGCTCGGCGGTGAGGCCGTTTGCCGTGGCGTCAAGCAGTACGAGAGCGTCCTCGGCACTATGGGTGACGGCGAATATGGTGTTCTTGGACAGGCCGGTATGAGCGGCGGGGCGCGCCGTGCGGCGGCGCTTGGAGATGGCTTCGAGTACCGTGGCGGTTTTGAGCATCAGCATAGGGTCCTCCTTGTTGAAGGGAGTTAGCGTACGTGTCGTATTGAGTTGCAAAAAACCTAGATGTCGCTCACGTCAAGCTCACGAACCACCACAAAGAGGACAGGCACCTTTGTGGTGGTTTTGACGATCGGTTTGTGGCGCTTATGCGTGTGCGGAATCCTCGCGGCGTGCCGAGGGCGACATGCAGGTTTTTCGACTATGACTGCCTTCCATGGCACACCTCCTTAAGGCCGAGCGCTGCGCGCTTTGGGTATCTCGTACCCGCTTTTATTCGCCCGTATTCTTGACGAGGGGGTTTGCAATGTCAACCCCATTGTTCGGAAAACCATCGTCTCTGACAAAGCCTTTACAGACTGACGTGGCCTCAAAGCGTGCCGGCATCGACGCCTCGCCTGCGCTAAACTGGAGGGCACGTACGCGATTACGAGAGGAGCCCGCATGGAGGCTTACAAGCAAGAGTTCATCAAGTTTATGGTTGAGTCCGACGTCCTTAAGTTCGGCAGCTTTACGCTCAAGAGCGGCCGTCAGTCCCCGTTCTTTATGAACGCCGGCGCTTACGTGACGGGCTATCAGCTCAAGAAGCTGGGCGAGTATTATGCCCAGGCTATTCACGATAACTTTGGCGATGACTTTGATGTGCTGTTTGGACCGGCCTACAAGGGCATTCCCCTGGCCGTCGTGACTGCGATTGCCTACCACGAGCTGTACGGCAAGGAGGTCAAGTACTGCTGCGACCGTAAGGAGGCCAAGGACCACGGCGCCGACAAGGGCAACCTGCTGGGCTATGAGCCCCAGGACGGCGACCGCGTGGTCATGGTCGAGGACGTCACCACCAGCGGTAAGTCCATCGACGAGACCTATCCCAAGGTTAAGGCTGCTGCCGATGTCGAGATCAAGGGCCTGATCGTGTCCCTCAACCGCATGGAGGTCGGCAAAGGTGGCGTGACCACCGCGCAGAAGGAGATCGAGGCCAAGTACGGTTTCCCCGTCGCGAGCATCGTCTCCATGGCCGAGGTCGTCGAGACTCTCTACAACCACGAGATCGACGGCAAGGTCGTCATCGATGACGAGCTCAAGGCCGCCATCGATGCCTACTACGAGCAGTACGGAGTTCGTTAGTTACGCGGTTTTACCAAACCGCGTAACGGCTCGACGCTGCAAACCCGCCAGAGCGGCAATCTGCCTTTCAACTTCGGCGGCATGACCAGAAGGTCAATGCCGCCTCGTTTCAAGGCACCTTGCTCGCTCTGGCGGGCTTTCGCTGTCGGTACCAAGGCATTGGCACTCCCGTTGCTGGCGATGCGGCACTTGGGGGCGTTTTTGTTTGACTAGTCGTTTAAGAACGTTCCCAATGACCAGTCTGAAATGAGCGTGGATAATCTCCCGTTTTTGGCTCGGTGACGACCTCAAAGTGGGAGATCATCCACGCTCGTTAGGTTAGTGTCCGAAAATCCACGCTCGTCGCTACTTAAGCCCGGGCAGGCGGGTGTAGGGAAACAATCGCTCGAGGAACTCGGAGCAGCGGGCGAAATCTTTGGCAAAGTAGCTGCTATAGAGCGAATCGAGCACGTACTGCACGGCGATGTGGCTGGCAAACTGCGTGATGCGGTGCGTCATGCTCTCGTGGTCGCTCACCATGAGATAGGCGGCAAAGCCGGGGTGAATGCGGGCGCAGTATGGTGTGCCGATGACGATGACCGGGACATGCCGACTACTGAGGATCGGCAAGATTTCCTTGAAGTTGGGGGCAAGGCCGCTGTAGGAAATGACGATTGCCACATGGTCGGGGCCCGAGGTGAGCGCCGTGCGCACCTGGGCCTCGATGCCGCCGTAGCACGTCGCGCGCTTACCGGCGGAAAGCAGACGATCGTGGAACATTCCCGCTGGATAGAGGTTGTGCGAGCCCGTGTAGATGTCCACGGTGCCGGCGCGCATGACGAGCTTGGCGGCGTAGTCGAGCTGTGCGGGGTCGAGCAGCTCCTGCGTTTCGGCCAAGGTGGTCTGGTAGAGCCTTTCCATGCGCTCCATCACCTGCGCAGGAGTGGAGGTGGCATCGAAGGGAAAATTAATGTCCACGTCGCGCCGGTTACCCGCTTCGGCTGCCTGACGGATGAGCTCGACCTTGAGGTCTTTGAATCCCTCGAGGCCGAGCTTTTTGCAAAAGCGGTGCACGCTCGCGACCGAAACATTGGTGCGGGCGGCAAATTCCTTGATGGAGAGTCCGCGGACGTCTTCGCCCATGGCAAGGGCCGAGATGCCGAGTTGTTGCTCGGTAGGGGTAAGGCCCTGTGCCTCGGAAATCTTGCGTTTGATATCCATGCGAACTCCCACACTCAACAAATCTGCCAAAAAGGGACAGGCTTATTTTGGCAGGTTTTGCCCGCAAAGGGTAACGGGACCGAGGATGCCGCTCGGGGCGATGGGTTCGGTGAGGGCGAAGATGTCGGGAATCGCATGATCGAGCGTGTTGATGGCGTCGACAGTGAGTTCGTGCGTGCCGGCAGCAAGATGATCGATGGCAAAGCGATAGGGCGGACAGATGCGTGTGCCGAGTGGGTGTCCGTCGAGCGTAAGTGTCGCGACTTCGTAGACATCTCCCAGGTCGATTGTGACATCGGCAAGGTCGTTCGCCAGCTCGAACAATGTGCGATAGCGGAACGTCCCGCATGCATCGGGGAATCGCTCGGCAGTGAGATCGCACAAGTGCTCGAGTTCCTGCGGGGCGCCAAAGGTTCCGCTGCCGGCAGGGGAGAGGGCGACGGTCCAAGGTCCGTTGATGTCGAGGGCGAGCGCATCGCTCGAGCCCATGTCCGCGCCGTCCCCGGACTCAAGCTCGCCGTCCGTCTCCAAGGCAACGAAGCAGCTCTCGAAGGGTGCGAGCTCAAGCGTTCCGTCAAACGCAACGGGATCGGTGCCGTTCAACAGGTCGAGGCGCGTGCCGCAAAGTCGCTCGCCCTGCGCGAGTTTAACTGTGCAGTCGATGCGCTCGTGCGGGTGTTCGTTGACCAGCATGACGTAGGTCTCGCCGGCGTGCTCGTAGCGAAGCACGCGCAACCAGGGCTGGGGCGTGTCGGTGACAACCGTCTGCAGCCCAACGCTCGCCAGCACGCCCGCCATATCGGCAAGCGGAGTCGCTGCAAGTTCACCCAGTTCAACCACGCCATCGGCGTCGTAAAGCGTGCTCGGCACCTCGTCGACGGCGAGGACCATAACGCCCGCCGCCATCATGCGCCTCACGGCCTGCGCCGTCGCCGAGCCAATAAATGCAGCTCCTGGCATAACAAACGCCTGGTAGCGGCAATCGTTTATGGTAAGCATTCCATAGGCAATCGAAACCTCGTAACGGTCCTCATCCTTAAAAGCCTCGGCGGGCACAAAATCAAAGTCGATCTGCGCACGCGTGAGCTCGGCAGCCACGCGCTCGATAGGCATGGCGCTGCCGGCCCACTCGGCATCGGCGTGGTACAGGACGGCGACGGGACGCGTGGCGCTGCCTCCCGAAAGCAGCGTGGCAGTGCGGTTCATATAGCTCATGAGCTGGCTAAAGTGCGGCCATTGCGGATTGTTGCCGTGCGCGTAAAAGTGCGGCGGGCAGTCCCAATCGGGGAAGGGCGCCATGCTAAACGCGTGCGGCGTAAACCAGCTAATACCGCGGACGAGCATGTGGTCGGCGATCCATTTCATCTCGCGCAGGCCCTCGTGCCAACCGAAGGCGCCGAAGACCTCGGCCATGCAGCGCCCCTGCTTTTTTGGGTCGAGACGCGCGGCCGAAGAGCCCAGCTTGGCAAGCGCGTAGGTAAAGAACTCCATGTTCCACGCGCCGCGGAAGTAGCTGTAGCGCTCGTGGTCGATGCCGGGGGCGAGCTGGTTGATGACAACGTCGATGCCCGCCATATCCTGCCCGGCGACCGCGCGGAAGTAGTGTCCGGCGCCCTGGCCCAGGCGCGTGTGGCAACTCTTGTCCTCAATCACATGTCCGATGTGCATGACGCTGTGCTCGCGGCACCAGTCGCCAATTTGCTCGTCAAAGCATGCGCGGTAGAGTTGCGTGGCAATGTCCATGTAGGTGTGACGGACTCGGGCGTCATCTGCCTCGCGTGTCCAAAGGCCGTGTAGCTTGGTGAGCCAGCTCGCGCCCAACGCCTCGTGCAAACGGCTGGCAAGCTCGTCCGACCAGGGCAGTGCCATATCGCCGCGTCCGATAAGGCTGCTGGTAGAAGCATCGTCGAGAGCCGTGCCCTTCTCGTTCATAAAGCCGGGTTCATCGGTAAAGAAGCCCAGGATGGTGCGGCCGAACTCGTCGCCCAGGTGCTCAAACGTGGGCTTGTAGACGGCATCGATGAGCACGCGGCACGAATCGGCGTCGACCATATTGATGTACTCATCGCGAAAGCCGGTCTTTTGGCTGGTGACGTAGAGCTCGACGGTGGCGATGCCGTCGGGGGCGTCAAAACGCAGGCGGGCGGGGGTGCCGTCGGCCTGCTCAACGGAGAGCTCAAGATTGAGCGGTGCACCGGCGGCGTCGAAAGTCGCCGCGCCCACAAAGCGCTCCGTGGGATCCATAAGATTGCCGAGCTTAATGACCGTGGACGGCTGGGGACCAACGACCGTAACCGTGCGATGTTTGAGCACGGTCTTCCTAAGCGCGGGGTCGACGTTCTCGCCCGCAAGCGCGCCGTTGGCGTAGCCCGTGGGGAAATGGGCGTCGTCGAGCAGCCAGATCTTCAACTCCAAGCGCTTGCACTCGCCGATGATAAAACGCAGGTCAGTCCACCAGCCGTCGCGACAAAACTCGGGATGCGTGCGTGATTCGAGGCAGACCTCGCGGATGTCCGCACCGGCAATCTGCTCCAAGTATTCGGTAATCGTCTCGTGCGCCTCGCCCTTGAGCCACAAGAACGGAAGCACATGGTTGTCGTATGCCGCCATATCCACTCCTCTAAAACCAACCTTTTAAATCGATTGAAGTCAGAGTACGCCGAGCACGCCGTCCTGCTAATATCAAAACCACAGCAGAATATGACCGAATCAACGATTGTGATGTCATGGATCTTGCACGTTTAGACAGCCTTCTGCTCGAGCTGACCGACAGCGAGCGTGCTTACCACGCAGGCGCCCGCTATGACTGGAATGATGCGTTCAGCTGGGGTCATCAACAGAATATCGGTGAAAAACATATCCATAAAATCGGTGACCCGACGCGAGCTTTACACCAAGAAGGCATGCCCGAGGGCTTATCAATCGTGCGCAACTCGCGCTTCAACCCTGTACCGGAGCATGTGCACGATTATGTCGAAATCGGCTATGTCTATCGTGGGCATGCGCCGCAGACCGTCAACGGCGAACAGCTTACGCTTGCCCAAAACGAGGTGCTCTTACTCGACGCGGCCTGTCCACATGCCGTGGGCGAGCTCGGCGAGCATGACATTATGCTGAGCATCGTCATCTCGCGGCCGATGTTGCACCGCAGCCTAGAGCAGAGCCTGTCGCCGTCAAGCACCGTCTCGCAGTTCCTCATTAATGCCCTCAATGACGAAACCGACCACCGCGGTCATGTGCATTTCCGCACGGTCAACAGCCGCCGCGTGCGCCGATATATGCAGGAGATGCTGTGCGAGCTTCTGGAGCCGACGGCGGCGAGTCCCCAGATCGTGTCGAGGCTGTTTGAGTTGCTGCTGGTCGAACTTATGCAAAGCTATGAGACATCGCTGCTGCAGGCGGACATGCCCAGGCTGCCTTCGGCGCAGGTCGCGGCCGCCGTGGGATACATCGAGCGCCATGCCTGCGATTGTACGCTCGAGGACGTAGCTCGCCACCTCCATCTGAGTCCCAACTACGCAAGCGCGCTGCTCAAACGGCAGTCGGGGCGCACGTTTATGCAGCTCGTGCAGGAGAGTCGCCTGACACGCGCGGCAACACTGCTCGACGCCGGCTCCACTGCGGAAGTCGCGGCGCACGAGGCCGGCTACGCCAACATGAGCTTCTTCTACAAAAAGTTTGCCGAGCGCTATGGCTGCACGCCGGCAGCGTATCGCCAGCGTTTGCCCAGATAAAACCGACCAAAATAAACCTGTCCCTTTTTGGCAGGTATCAGGAAGTATCAGGGACGGGGCGGCGGCAGGACTTGAGAACGAAAAGAAGTGTCGGGTTTGGCACCCCTGCCCCTGCCTGCCGCGCGCGTGGGCGATACTCAGCTTATCGACCCGCGATGCAAAGGAGATGCTCATGGCAAACATCAAGTTCCCCGAGGGCTTCTATTGGGGTGGCGCCACCGCCGCCAACCAGTTTGAGGGCGCTTGGAACGTGGACGGCCGCGGTCCTTCCGTCGACGACCACTTCTTGGGAGGCAGCTACAAGGAGCCGCGTCAGATTACGATCGACATCGACCCCAACCGCTTCTACCCCAATCATGACGGTATCGATTTCTACCATCACTACGAGGAAGACATCGCGCTGTTCGCCGAGATGGGCTTCAATATGTTCCGCATGTCCATCTCCTGGAGCCGTATCTTCCCCAACGGCGACGACGCTGAGCCCAATGAGGCCGGCCTCGCCTTCTACGACCGCGTTTTCGACTGCCTGCGTGCCCACAATATCGAGCCGCTCGTGACCCTCTCGCACTACGAGATGCCCTATCACCTGGTCGAGAAATACAACGGCTGGGCGAGTCGCGAGCTCATCGGCTTCTTTGAGAAGTACTGCCAGACCGTCTTCGACCGCTATCAAGACAAGGTCAAGTTCTGGCTCACCTTCAACGAGATCAACTGCGGTACTCAGGACATAGGGAACCTCTTTGAGACCAGCATGATTCAGGGCTTTGAGGGTCCGGCGTCGGCGGTCCACACCACGCCGCAGGCTCGTATGCAGGCGCTGCATCACCAGTTTGTCGCCAGCGGCCGCGTCGTGCGTTATGCCCACGAGCATTACCCGCAGTTTAAGATGGGCAACATGGACTGCTTCATCCTCTCCTATGCCGCCACGTGCGATCCGGCCGACGTGTTCGCCACGCAGCAGGAGATGAACACCATGAACTGGTACTGCTCCGACGTGCAGGTGCGCGGTAAGTACCCGTTCTATGCCAAGCGCTTCTGGGCCGAGAACGACGTTGAGCTCGTGATGGAGGACGGCGACCTGCAGGATATCGCCGACGGCAAGGTTGATTTCTACACCTTTAGCTACTACATGTCCGGCACCGTGGGCACCCACAAGGACCACGAGATGACCGAGGGCAACATGACCTTTGGCGGCAAGAACCCCTATCTGGAGTCCACCGACTGGGGCTGGCAGATCGATCCGCTGGGTCTGCGCATCGCCCTCAACGAGATTTACGCCCGCTATGAGATTCCGCTGATGGTGGTCGAGAACGGCATGGGCGCTTACGACGAGGTCGAGGAGGACGGCTCCATCCACGACCCGTACCGCATTGCCTACCTGCGCAGCCACATCAAAGCCATGGGCGAGGCCATTGCCGACGGCGTCGACTTGATCGCCTACACCTGGTGGGGCCCCATCGACCTGGTGTCCGCCGGCACCGGCGAGATGCGCAAGCGCTACGGCTTTATTCACGTCGATAAGTACGATGACGGCACCGGTACCTACGAGCGCCGCCGCAAGGACAGCTTCTACGCCTACCAGAAGATCATCAAGTCCAACGGCGCCGAGGGCCTGGAGTAATTGAGTTTCGGCGATTGAGTTCCGGCGTTCTGCCGAACGCCGGACAGGCAGCCGATTGCGTGACCACCGACGTCGATGACGGCGGCATCTGGAACGCTTTCGTTCGCCTGGGGCTTATCGAGGATTAATCGACAATATGAGTGCCACTGGGGAAAAGGTTTTGGGAAGGGCCTGGAAGGGCTCTCGACTCGAGCTCTTACCTTAGCAATTTGGCCATTTGGCACTATAATCACCATAGGCATGCGCATAACGTTGCGCTTAATCAAGAGGAGAAAACGTATGGGTCTGTTTGACATGTTCAAGAAGAAGGCTGAGCCCGCGGCTGCCGCTGCTCCTGCCTCCATCTCTACTTCTGCCGGCGCCGACGTGCTGTGCTCGCCCGTCAAGGGCAAGGTCATCAAGATGGCCGACGTGCCCGATCCCGTCTTTAGCGGCGAGGTGCTGGGCAAGGGCTGCGCCGTGTGGCCCGAGGACGATCTGGTCTACGCTCCCTGCGACGGCAAGGTGACCGTCACCATGGGTCACGCCGTGGGTCTGCAGTCCGATAGCGGCATCGAGGTTTTGGTGCACGTTGGCGTCGATACCGTCAACATGAACGGCGACGGCTTCGAGGGCTTCGTCAAGGCTGACGATGTCGTTAAGGCTGGCCAGCCCATGCTCAAGATCGACCGCGCCAAGATCGCCGCTGCCGGCTATAAGGACTGCGTCGTCGTGGCTGTGTCCAACACCGCCGAGTTCGCCGACGTCGAGCTTGCCGTCGAGGCCGAGTCTGCCGTCGCTGCTGGTGACGCCATCGTTAAGGTCGTCCGCAAGTAGACCGCGACATCCAAAGGATGTGCAAGGGTGGTCGAATTATCCGACCACCCTTTTTTATTACAATGCGGCGGAACGTTTTATTGCGCGTTGGACGGACCGGTAAACCGTTCGGACGTTAAATCGAGCCGACTGCGCCTTTGCTTTGCCGGGGGTGTTCGTTAGAGGCTAGTATGGCCTTATTGTTACGACGTGCACCGCGTCGGGAGGCGCGGTGCCGCTTGTTGGGAGGAATGTCATGAAGAAGAAGCTGCTGCTTGTGCCCCTGATGGCTGTTCTGGTCGCGTGCGTGGTTGTGCTTTCCGGCTGCGGAGGTCCTTCGGTTGAGGAGCTCATCACCGAGGATCTTACGACGCAGTTTGACGAGGTCAAGAACGGTGGCGACGACTTCCTCGCCGGCCTGGAAGAGGCCTCTGGCGACGAGTTTGAGCAGCTGGGCATCGATCCCAAGGAGTACGCCAAGAGCTATCTCGAGGGCTTTGACTACAAGATCGGCGACGTGACGGTCGACGAGGACAAGGGCACCGCAACTGCCGAGGTCACCATTACCTGCAAGTCCATGAACCAGATCGTTGAGGATTTTGCCACCCAGTACCAGGAGAAGGTCGCCGCGCTCGATTCGATGCCTTCCGATGACGAGCTGTACAAGATGGCCGGTCAGGTTATGGTCGATGTGACCAAGGCTGCTAAGACCAAGGACACCAAGGTCACCTTCAAGTATTCCTGCAATGACGACGGCGAGTGGTCTGCCGACGATTCCGCAACCAACGAGATGATGAATGCCATGATGAGCTAGGGAGTTGCGGCGTTTTACCAAACGCCGCAACTGCTCGACGCTGCGCGCCGCCCAGGACGACAATTTGTCATTCAAAAGGCGAGACATGACCAGAAGGTCTATGCCTCGCCTTTTTCATGCCAACTTGTTCGTCCTGGACGTCGCTCGCTGTCCGTCCTCTACCTGCGGCATTGCCATGGTAGTCATTGGGGCGGCACTTGGGGACGTTCCTTTTCTGCCGGCAGTTGGGGACACTCCTTGCACCAGCGCTGCATCGAATGCTCGGGAAAATGCGAGCCGGTTTTTGGGCGAATAATGGGTTGCGGTTTCCAGATGGGTCGGGTAGCGGAAAGCGCGACCCGGAATATTGCTCTGAAACGGGATGCGGTTTCCCTGACGCGCCTCAAACGGAAAGCGCACCCCATTCCGGAGCTCCAAAACGGGATGCGCTTTCCGCGCGGAAGAATTGTCGCAGCTACGTTAAGCGGTGCCGCTCGCTACTCGCCCAAGATCAGCGCCGCGAGTTCGTCCTGGGTGTCCACCACGTAGTCGGCGCCGGCGGCCTCCAGCTCTGCGCGGCCGCGGAAGCCCCAGCTGACGCCCACGCTCTTAAGGCCGGCGTTGTGGCCGGTCAGAACATCGACATTCGAATCGCCCACATAGAGTGTGGTTGCCGGATCGGCGCCCAGCTCCTCCATCACATGCAGCGTGACGGGTGCTTCGGGTTTGGGCGGAAATGCGTCCACACGGCCCTGTACCAGCGCAAAGCGCTCGGGGCCAAAGTATTTCTCGATAAGCGGGGCTGCCGAAATATGATCCTTGTTGGTGAGCACGGCAAGCTGAACGCCCGCTGCGCGCAGACGGTCGAGCATCTCAATCGTGCCGGCGTAGGGGGCGGTGTGGTCCTCCTTGTGCTCGCCGTAGTAAGCCCTAAACTCGGCAAGCGTCTGCTCAAAGGCGCGACCGTCGCCCGCATACTCGGCAGGCATAAAGCGCTCAACCAGCTTGAGCATGCCGTTTCCCACCTTGTAGCGGTACTCGTCCACGGCAAACGTGGGCCAGCCGTGCATCTCGCAGGTGTGGTTGCCGGCGGCCGCCAAATCCTCGAGCGTGTTGAGGAGGGTGCCGTCTAAATCAAAAATCACATGGGAAAAAGCTGCTGCCATGAAAGCTCCCGTCGTTGGGTTTCAAAACGCACCTCATAATACTGGGCTTCCGCGTTGGGCGTGCTTGGAATCTGAACATCTTTAGGGTTATCGAGCCACATCGCGTCAGCCGTGCAATTCCGCCCTAGCAAATTCTCGGCAGCTGCTCTCCTACGAGCATGTCGAGGATGCGGGTCGATCCCCAGCCGGTGCGTACGCGCACGGCGGGTCGAGCGCCCTCGGCAAGCGGCAGCACGCGACCGATGATGGCGGCGTTCTCGCCGTAGCGGGCGGCGCGCATGGCCGCCAGCGCGGCATCGGCCTGCTCGGCCGGCACCACGACGACCATCTTGCCCTCGTTTGCCACCTGCAGAACGTCGTAGCCGAGCATCTCGCAGGCGGCCTGTACATCGGGGCGCACGGGTACGGCGTCCTCATCGATTTCCATGGCAACGCCGCTGGCCTGCGCAAACTCGTTGAGCGTGGAGGCCAGGCCTCCGCGCGTGGGGTCGCGGAAGCAGCGCGTATCGGGGGCGGCGGCCAGCACGTCGGCAATCAGGTGGTTGAGCGGCGCGGCGTCGCTCTCGATGCTGCTCGAGAACGCCAGGCCCTCGCGCTGGCTCATGATGGCGATGCCGTGGTCGCCCAGCGTGCCCGAGACCAGGACGACGTCGCCGGGCTGGCAGCTGGCGCCGCTGAGCGTCACGCCCGCGGGAACCTCGCCCACGCCGGCGGTGTTGATGTAGACGCCGTCAGCTCCGCCGCGCTCGACCACCTTGGTGTCGCCGGTGATGATTTTGACGCCCGCCTCGCGCGCCGTCTCGGCCATGGTCTGCACAATCTGGCGCAGCTTATCCATAGGATAGCCCTCTTCGAGGATAAAGCCGCACGAAAGGAAGCGCACGTTGGCACCCGAGGTCGCAACATCGTTGACGGTTCCGCACACGGCGAGCCTGCCGATATTTCCGCCGGGGAAGAACTGCGGCGTCACCACAAAGCTGTCGGTCGACATGGCGATGCGCCCGCTCGCGGGCAGGGCGGCGACACCGGCATCGTTGCCTTCGAGCAGCTCGGGCGACCCAAAGGCATCCAGAAAGACCTCGTCGATAATGCGCTTCATCATCTGCCCGCCGGAGCCGTGGCCCAGCAGGACAGTGCTATCGGTGACGCTATGGGACATATCGAAAACTCCAATCGAGGGTGTTTGGGCTAGTCATGATAACGATAATGTGCCGCGCAGCTGCCTTCCGAGCTCACCATGCACGGGCCAACAGGATGCTCGGGCGTGCAGGCGTGGCCGAACAACGGGCAGTCGCTCGGCGCGATTGCCCCGCGCAGCACGTCGCCGCAACGGCATCCGCGCGGCTCGACCGTCGGCTCGATCGGAACGTCATAGCGAACGCCGGCGTCAAAGCGCGAGAACTCGGGGCGGATGGAAAGGCCCGAGGCGGCAATCGGTCCCAGCCCGCGCCACGTGGTATCGCACGGCTCAAACACCTGCTCGACCAGCTGGCGCGCTACGGGATTACCGTCCGCATTGACGCCGCGACGGTACGCGTTGTCGATCGCGGGCCGCCCCTCAACGACCATCTGCACTAGCATGCAGATGCCCTGCAGAATATCGACCGGCTCAAATCCGGTAACCACGCCCGGGGTCTTAAACTCGTCGGCCAAAAAGCCAAAGGGTGCAAGCCCTGTGATGGTGGCGACATGGCCCGGCAGGATAAAGCCGTCGATGGTCGTCTCGGGGTCGTTGGCAATCGCGCGCAGCGCCGGTGGCGTGGTCTTGTGGGCGCAATAGACCGAGAAGTTCTGGAGCCCGCGCGCATCTGCCTCTAGGATGGTGGCGGCGATGGTGGGCGTCGTGGTCTCAAAGCCCACGCCCATAAAGATGACCGGGCGGTCGGGGTTGTGCTCGGCAATATCGAGCGCGTCGAGTGGCGAGTAGACGATGCGGATGTCGCGTCCGGCTGCCTTTTGCGCGGCAAGCGAGGTAGACGATCCGGGCACGCGCATCATGTCACCAAAGGTAGTGATGATGGCGCCGTCCATCTTGGCGAGTGCGATTGCGTGGTCGATGTCGCGGTTCGCGGTAACGCAGACGGGGCAGCCCGGGCCGCTCAACAGCTTGAGCCCCGCCGGCATAATGGAGCGAAAACCATAGCGGCCAATGCTCACGGTATGCGTACCGCAGACTTCCATAAGGTTGATGCTGCGATCGCCAACAAGCTCATGAATGCGGTCGATGAGCTCGCGAGCGAGCCGTGGGTCGCGGAATGCCGAAAAGTCGATACCGGAGTGAACCGGTTGTGCCGCCGCCACTAGTATGCCTCGGCCGGGTTGGTGGCGAGCTGGTCCTCTTCGACCAGCTCGGTCATGGCGTTGACCAGCTCGAGCGTCTCTTGAGCTTCCTGCTCGTCGACAATCTGGATGCCAAAGCCGGCGTGTACGAGAACATAGTCGCCTACCTGCGCCGTCGGCACAAGTCGCAGCGACACGGGGCGCTCGATGCCCATCATGTCGACGGTCGCCTTTAGGTCGTCGTCGCGTTTGACCACTTTACCGGGAACGGCAAGGCACATAATGTTCCCCTTTTATACGCTTTGCGCTGGATAGGCGCCTAATAATCCATCAGTTGATGGTAGCGCTCGCGGGGGACACGAGCAAACGCGTTACACCTGTGAGACGGCTGCGCATGGGCTGGCCAAACAGCCTACTGCGGTATGACCTGCGCGAGCCGAGCGCGGGCGACCGCCGCCTGGCCGTAGGCGATGCAGCCGTCGTTGACGGGCACGGTGTGGGGAACCAAGACGGCAAGACCGGCGTCTTTGAGCTCGCGCGTGAGGAGCCGAAGCAAAAGCCGGTTCATGAATACGCCGCCCGAGGTCGCGACGGTGTCGATGCCTTCGCGAGCGCAGATTTCGCTTGCGATACGTGCCGATGCGCGTGCAATGGCGATATGGAAGTCGAGTGCGAGCTTGTCGGCCGGCACACCGGCCTCGATTCCACTCAAAAGCGCCTCAAAAAGCGGTTTGGGATCCAAAATGAGGGGGTTGTCCGAGGCCGCCTGGACAGTTAGTTCAGATACGTATTTTTGTGATGGGCTCTGGGTGGCAAAAGCCGTCCGCGAACACCTCAAATGGGTCGATTTGGGGTATCCAGCGTCCATATTTGCCGCAAATAGGGTGTCTGGAGAGCCTTTTTTGGCCAAATCTGAGGCAAAAATGCCGGATAGGGGGTCAGTAGTTAATACGTATCTGAACAAACTGTCCAGCGATGTTGAAGCGGATGCGGATACACCCGCCTGATTGCCGGTGAAATGGCTGTTTTCGCCGTCAAGAGCGCGCCAAGCGGCGGCCTCGAGCTCGATGGCGGGTTCGCCCTCGTAGGTTGCAGTGCCGCAGATGTCCAAGATCGCCGCCGCGGCGTCAAACAGACGGCCCATACTGCTCGTTCGCGGGCTGTTGATGTTCCGCTCGATCATCGTGGTCGTGATACTGCGCGTCTGCTCATCGAGGCCGCCCAGGAGTCCCGCGGCACCCGGATGTTCGAGTAGATCGAGCTCGCTCAGCAGGGCAAAGGCGTTGCGTCGGGCGTCGCGCACAGATGCGGCGCCACCGGGGAGTGCCCAGGTACGCAGGTGCGCGGTGCGCTCAAAATCGGCGAGGCCGGCGACAAGAAACTCACCGCCCCAAATGGTTCCGTCGGTGCCAGCGCCCGTTCCATCGAAGGCGATGCCAAGTACGCGCGCATTGGGTGCAAGCTGTCCTGTGGCGATAGCCTCAGCCATCACGCTCGCGATATGCGCATGATGGTGCTGGACTTCGATAAGCGGCAGATTGCGCTCGCGCGCCTGTTCGCGTGCCCACTGACTCGATAGGTAGCTGGGGTGCAAGTCGCAGGCCAGCGCGGCGGGCGCTAGGTCAAAAAGGTCTTCCAGTCGCGTGCGTGCCGCATTCCACGCATCGAAAGTCGCACCGTTTTCGACATCGCCGATATGCTGCGACACAAAACAGGCCGACGTTCCATTCGCGTCTTCGCGCGTGAGTGCGATCGTGGCCTTTTGCTGCGGGCCGCAGGCGAGCACACAGGGCGCGGCGCTGGCGAGTGCCGGCAGCGGCAACGGCTGCGGGGCGTACCCGCGAGCGCGGCGCACGGGCATAACGACCCCGTCGACCACACGTACCACGGAGTCGTCGTAGCGCGAGAGGATCGCGCGGTCATTGCCGAGCAGCGCGTCGGCGATGCCGGCGGCAACGAGATGCTCCCAGGCAAGATCGTCATCGGTCTCGATGGGCTCTTCGCTCAAGTTTCCGCTGGTCATAACCAGCGCGTGCATGCCATGCGTTTCTGCCGCGGCAAGCAGCAGATGCTGAAGCGGGGTATAGGGGAGCATGACGCCGAGCTCGGGCAGATCGTGCGCAACGGACGGCGCAAGTGCGAGAGCATCGAAGGAATCTCCCATGCCAACACCACGCCGGCGCAGCAGCACGATGGGGCGGATGCTGCCGGCCAGCAAGTCGCGCTCGGCGTCGTTGACACGGCACAGGCGCTCGGCATCGGTAAGGTCGCGCACCATAACGGCAAGCGGCTTGTTGCTGCGGCGCTTGTGACGGCGCAGCTCGACTACTGCTTGCTCGTTGGCGGCGTCGCAAGCCAGATGGAATCCGCCCAGGCCCTTGATGGCAACAATGCCGCCGGCCTCGAGCAGCTCGACACAGCGCTCGATAATAGCGTCGCTAGACTCGCGCGTGTCGCCGACAGCCGGCGTCGCCTCTGAGCTCTCGAGCACCATGCCGCCTGCCGCCTCGCGCCAGGTAATATGCGGCCCGCAGTCAAAGCAGGCATCGGGCTGCGCATGAAAGCGCCGGTCAAGTGGGTCGGCATACTCCGCGGCGCATTCGGGGCACATGGGAAAGCGATCCATAGAGGTGGCCGCTCGGTCATAAGGCAGCGAGCGGATGATGGTAAAGCGCGGGCCGCAGTTGGTGCAGTTGATAAAGGGGTAGTGATAGCGTCGGTCGGCGGGGTCGAACAGTTCGCGCAGGCAGTCGTCGCAGGTGGCGATATCGGGCGAGACGAGCGTCGTATGCGCAGTCTGGTCCTGTGACGCCACAATGCGAAAGCCCTGTTCATTGGCAGCATCCCAAGTGCCGGGCTCCAAATCCGCAACGTCGACGCGCTCCACGCGGGCAGCCGCGGGTGCGTGCTCCGACAGCGCGGCGACAAAGCCGTCGACGGCCGCACCCGAGGCATGCGCCTCGACATGCACGCCGTCGCCTGCGTTGAGCACCCAGCCGCAGATGCCATGCGCCATGGCCTCGCGATACACAAACGGCCGCATGCCAACGCCCTGCACAATGCCCGTCACATGAATATGCACATGCCGCATGCGGCTCTCCCTCATCAAAACCGACCAAAAAGGGACAGGTTTATTTTGGTAGGTAAAACTTCTAAACCTGCCAAAACAAACCTGTCCCTTTTTGGCAGGTGCGCTGCGGGAAATCCCGCTACAGTCCTAGGCTTTGTCCGGTGGCAGCGCAGGTGAGCTCACCGTGCTTAACACCGCGCAGTCCCAGCAGACGGTCGGCTAGTTCGTAGACGCGCTCGCCGCGACCCTTGAGCGCCAGAATCTCCAAGCAGTTGTGGTGATCCAGATGCACGTGCATGGTCGATACGATCTCGTCGGTGTAGTCGTGCTGTACTTCGTCCAGACGGCGCGTCAGATCACCGGTGTGATGGTCGTAGATCATGGTGAGCGACCCGATAACGTGCTCATCAGGCGTGCGCATCTGCTCCTTGGCGATCGAGGCGCGAATCAGGTCGCGCACGGCCTCGGAGCGGTTGGCCACGTCGCCGCGGCGCGCGATCTGTTCGTCAAAACGGCGCAGCAGGTCGTCCGGTGCGGTAACCGAAAAGCGGACCAGCTCGGAGCCGGAGCCGGCGCAACGGCAGCTCGCCTGGTCGGCCGGACCGTGCGGATGCTCGTGCTTGTGGTCGCAGCCGTGCTCGTGCTCGTGCTCGGCCACGCTACACCAGCTTCACGGAGCCGACGGAGTTGTGGTCGGCCTCGATGGCGTCCTCGTAGCCCTCGAGCGCGTCATGCGCCTCGTGCAGCGCAGCCATGGCGGCCTCGAGCTTGGCGCCAATACGCTCCATGTCAAAGTTCTCGGTCGCATGCAGCAGCTGATGGCTCCACTCGTGGGCGAGCTCGATGGTGTCGTCGACCTGCTTGACGCTCATGGCAAGCTGGCTCATGTTCATTCCAACGTCATGCATGGGAATCTCCTTTTGTACGGGGCAATCCAGTGGTTCAGATTCTACTACGCCCGCCCCGGGCGCCGCTGCATAAGAAAACGGGTGCGAGTCCGTCTGACCCGCACCCGTTCACTGGGGGCTGTTTGTGTCTACCATACTATCCGTGGTCGCGCGCCCTGTGCCCGGCACTCCGGCGAGCGGTTCAAAACCGCTCATGGACGGCAGATACGTAACAAGCGTATTACAGATGCTTCTTCAGCAGCGCCTGAAGCCTTGCCTTGGGTAAGGCGCCGACCGAGCGGTCAACCTCTTCGCCGTTCTTAAAGACGATCAGCGTGGGGATGCTCATGACGCCAAACTTCATGGCCAGGTCCTGGTTGTCATCGACGTTGCACTTGGCCACGGCCAGCTTGCCGGCCAGCTCGTCGGCGACCTCGTCCACGATGGGCGAGAGTGAACGACACGGCCCACACCACGGGGCCCAAAAATCAACCAGTACGGGCAGGCTATCGTTGACGACAGCGTCGAAGTTCTCGGGGGTAATCTGCTTAATGTCAGCCATGGTGACCTCCATAATACAACGCGGCTCGGCCGCGTAAAACTCAGTACGACCGTGCTTATACCCAGCGGCTCGTAAAGCAACCACTCGCGGGCGGCTCTTTTATATAATGGTGGGCACGCAAATGATTGGAGAGCGCATGCCCACGTCACAAAGCCAGAAAAAAGAAGCCATCGCCCAGGCGACCGAGCAGGAGCTCGCGTCGCTTGCAGATCGCGGCGTGCGTATCGCGGGCAACGCGTGCTCGCCGATTGTGCTGGTCAAAGGCGATTTGGATGAAGCCGAGTGCTCGGGTGGCGAGCTGGCTGCCGGCGCGGATGGCGCCGCGTTGCGCAAGGCGCTCGGCGCCATCGGATATGCCCCCGAGGATTTTTGCGTGCTGGCAAGCGTCGCCGGCGCGGGCGACGGAGCGGTCGCGGCGGGCGAGGCCCTGACGTGCGACCTGTTCCGCGAGGCGCTGGAGACCTTGGACCCCGAGGCGGTGCTGCTGCTGGACAACAGTGCGGCCGATGTCATGCGCGAGACCTATGCCGATATGCTTGTGGCAATTGATGACTTTGACACCGCCATGCTCAAGCCCGGCCTGGTCGCCCATGTGCAGGGGCGCCGCGTGCTGGCGCTCGACGGTTTTGAGGCGGCGCTCACCGACAAGGCCGCCAAGCAGCGCATGTGGGCCTACATTAAGCAGCTGACCCCGGCGGCTGCACCGCTGTAGCGAGGCTGGCGGCAGCCCCTACATCACGGCGCGCAGCTCAAACCGGTCGCCGTTAATGCGGAACTGGCAGTTGCCGTTCATGCGCTCGACGGCAAGCTTAATGCTCTTGGTGCCAAAGCCGTGTCCAGTGTGCTGAGCCACGGGCATGCCGTCGACCATGTGCGGCGCACGGCCAAACGTGTTGGAAACCAGCAATAGAAGCTGACCGTCTTCGTAGCGGAGGTCCAGGTCGACAAACCGCTTGCCTTCGGGGGCGGCGCTCGCTGCGGCGATGGCATTGTCCAGGGCGTTCGATACCACACTGAACAGATCGACATCGCTTACGTGGACGGTTTCGGGCACGGCGGCGCGCAGGTCGGCGGTGATGCCGTGCGCGTTGATGTCCGCGGAAAGCGACGAGAGCGCAATGTTGACCGTTTCGTTGGCGCAGTAGCGGCGCACGGCGGTGCGGTCGTTGGCCTCGCAGAGCGCGTCGATGCGCTCGAGCGCCTCATCGGTGTGGCCCTCTTCGATCAGGGCCGCTAGACCGCGCAGGTAGTGGCGCATGTCGTGACGGAGAACCGAGAGCTCGCGTCCGGACTGGCGCCAGGCTTCGAGCTCTTTGATGGCCGCGCTGTCGCGGGTCGCGAGCATCCAGCGCTCGCGCTCGGCGATTTCCTTTGCCTCGTATTCGCGAAGGTAGACGGCGAGAAACATAAGGTAGAAGGCGCAGAGTGCGAACGCCAAAAACTCAACGGTTACCACCGAGCCCGAGTGGAAGAGCGTGGTATAGACGTTGGTGGCGTAATCGAAGATGTAGTAGACGAGCGGCAGGATGAGCAGAATCTCCAGCTCGGTGGGGCTTTTGATTGCCAGGCGGGGGCCAATCTCGCTTGCCCAATGCAACAAGACGGCAAAGACGCCGAGCGTGGTAATGATGCGCGCCGTGTAGTACGCGACCTGCGAATCGGTGGCGGCGAATGCGGCGATGCCCATCCAGTTGCTAAACTGGCAGCTCAGGTAGGCACTGGTAACGCCCAGGATGGCGAGCAGCGGACTCAGGCGATAGCGTACGCACAGGTAGACGACAAGCGGCAGATGCACGACGAGTGGATAGGCGTGTCGGGCAAGCAGCTCACCACCGACGAGGTTGGCAATCGCAAAAGCGGTGCCGGTTACGGCGCCGACCCCCACCAACTCGAGCGAATGGCGGCCGTTGATCTCGACACCGCACAGCGCCGCCGAGGCAAAGACGCCAAAGAGCAACGTCGTCGCATGGTGGATTGCCCAAAGTACCAGTTCCGCCGAGGAAAGCATCAGCGTCTCCCGCCCTCGAACCGCACTGCAAAGTAGGCGTCTTGGAATCCCTGCTTGCAGCTGCGCGCGAGCGGTATGCACGCGCCCGAGCGCATGACGATTTCCGTGCGGTTGAAGTGGTCGATGTTGCGCAGATTGACCTGGTAGCTGCGGTGGCACTTAAAGAAGGTCGCGTTTTGGACCAGCCGGTCCTCGATGCTACGGAACGGCTCGAGCGCCTCGATATCGCGGCCATCGCGCAGGTGGAAGATCACGTGCTTGTTGCGAGCCTCGGCATATTCGATATCGGATAGGCGCAGGGCATGGTAGCCAAAGGACGTTTTGATGACGAGCTCGTTGGTCGCTGCCGGACGCAGGCTCGACAGCTCGTCGAGCAGTTGTGCCAAGCGCTCGTAGGTCACGGGTTTGAGCAGGTAGTCGAAGGCGCGGACCTCGTAGGACTCAAGCGCGAACTCGGGCGATGAGGTCAGAAACACCAAGTGCACGGCGGTATCGGATTGGCGCAGCTCGCGGGCGGTGTCCATGCCGTTGACGAGCGGCATGATCATGTCGAGCATGATAATGTCGGCGCGCGATGCGGCATGGCGTGCCAGCAGGTCCTCGCCGCGCGTAACGAGTGCAACATCGACCGCCGTACCCGTCTCGGCCGACCAGCGGTTGATCATGCGGTGCAGGTTATCTAGAAAGGCGACGTCGTCGTCGCAGGCGATGATTTTGAGCATATTGGGCCCCCTTAGTACCTCGATTTTGCCACATCGTGCACGCGCCACCCGCGGGGGTGCGTTCCGTTTGCGCCCCACGGTACGCAACTCGCGCCGAGCGGCAGGGTGTCAAAACATGCGGTTGCACAATACCAGGTGGATATATATGTCAATTTGAGCTGCCGGCTGGCGAGGGACCATGCCGGCCGCGCCAAGCGATATCGGACATCGCGAAAGCATAGGGGTAGGGGAGCTGAACGATGAAGGGGAAGAAGATGGGGATGCGCGCCGTGTTGACGCGTCTGCTGGGTATCGCAACCGTGGCATGCGCGCTCGTGGCGACGCCGGCGGTGGCAAGCGCCGAGACGCAGGTCATGCCCGACGGGGTGAAGGCGGAGGTGCTGCCGCTTACGCAGGCCAACAACGAACCCGTCCAAATCACCGAGCCGGGCAGTTACGTACTTAAGACGGCTGAGGGTGAGGTCACGCCATCTTCGGGTTACACCATCGACGCGCCGGATGCGTCCCGGATTAATCCTGTGAGGATCTACATCGATGGCACGGTCTACGTGAACGATAAGACTAACTGGCGGGTTGAGCAAACTCGATGGCTGTTCAACATCAAACAGGGTAGCAATATCGAGTTCATCGGTGTCAACAATCCGTGCGTCAGCTTCCATAGAAACCAAAAGCAATTTGAGTCCGTAAGCGGCTTTTTAACCGACCGCTATTACAGCGGTGGCTACAAAAAGGCATCGGGCGACATCTCGGTTGGCCTGGGGGTTGGCGACGGCTCGCAGAACTTCATTCTCTCGTATGGCAGCAAGTACGAGCAAAAGGTACCTGCGATTTCCTTGGGTAGCACCGAGGGCGAGTTGACTGCCAAGTTCGAAAAACTGAAGGTCCAAGGCTATGTTGGCAAATCGGGTGCAGTGGCGGGCAATGCTCAAGAGTATGCCGTCCCCGTGCATCTCTTCCGTGAGGGCCGGGATACGACTGGCGGCAACACCAAGCCCTTCGCAGCGACTTTTACCGATTGTGTGTTCTACGATACGTCCGGAGACTTTAATGGCGCTGTTTCCGTTGATGGCAACAGCAGCTTCAAGATGCCCAAAGACGGAAGCGCTGTCGCAAAAATGACGGCGACGTTCAACAATTGCAGCTTCAGTGGCAGCAATGGGGAGAACCTGGGCGTCAGGCAGACGAACAATAGCTATGAGTCGGTCGAAGCGTCTCGTTATTTTGCTAACTCCTCTATTCTTAATACCTATGCCGTCGCCGGCGTGATGGGCGTCACCAACGCTACGGTTAACCTTAACGACTGCACGATGAGCAACTTCCACAGCACGCGCTCGAGTTCGCCTGACAACACTTTGACAGTCGATGCCCTTAATGTTGCACGAAGCGCTCGCTGCAACATAAACGGTGGCACGATTGAACGCTATGGCGCACGCGGCAATACGTGCGTGGTATACGCCGCCGGAACTCTTACCCTCAACGGATCGCCGGAAATCGCGAGCTACTGGAAGAACAGCCACGCCGACGATACTAATTATGGCGACAAGTACACTGAAGCTGATAAAGCTACGGGAACCGCCAAGAGCCTGTATGTCCCGAAGAAAAAGAGTGTCGATGCCAACGTCCCGGCGCTGAATATCGCGTCTGACTTCTCCGTACGCGGAGGCTTTGGAGACAATGTCTGGATCTCGATTGAGGAGACTGCGGACAGTAATGGCGTAAAGTCGCGCGTCCTTGGCACCTGCGAATCCAACAAGATCGAAGGCGTTGTGCCAGACGGCTCGTCCAAGAACGATGACAACTCCGACAAGTACGAGGTCGTGAACCTCAACGGTGACCTCATCTTCCGCGAGACCATCCACCAGCACAAGTGGAACGTTGAAGCTGACGGTTTGGGCGTTCGTGCATCGTGCGTGGGTCCGTTCCGCAACAGCGAGTGCGAATATGGCAAGGACGAGAACGGCGAGCCCAAAAAGTACCTGACGGCCACGTATAAGCTTTCCATGTCCAAGGCAACGAGCTCTCAGAGCACCGAACTTGTCTATGACGGTTGCCCGGTCAAGATTGCTTTGAATAAGGACGGCGCGTGGAATCTGGAGCAGATGGGCGTAACGGCCAGCGATGAATTCACGTGGTATCAGTGCAAGTCCCAGGCGGACGCCGAGGCATATAAAAACGGTACCAAGCTCAAGGGCGCCCCGACGGACGCCGGCTACTACTATGTCGTTACGAGCTTTAAGACCGCCTCTGGCCAGATGCTTGAGGGCAAGAAGGCCTTTGAGATTTCTCCGCGTCGCCTGATTAAGAATCAATCCTACAAGTTCACCCTTAAAGACGGCGGCAAGGGCGCGGGCAAGTATGCCTATGACGGCAAGGAGCATCAGCCCGTCGTTGAAAGTGCAAAGTTCAAGAACGGTGCCGGCGAGTGGGTCGATCTCGTCGAGGGCAAGGATTACGTGCTCGACGCTCGAAGTGAATCCGGACTGAAGCAGACCGAGCCAGGGCAATACGAATGCATTGTCATCGGTAAGGGTAACTTCACGACCGATGGCGGCACCACAAGTGTTCTGACGCTCAAATGGGAGATCGTTGACGTTTCGCGCTTTGACCTCGAGGTCGCTGGCTTCGATGGCACCTATGATGGCGACGAGCACGGCATTACGGTCAACGTTAAGAATGACCCCGTTCCGGCGGATATGAAAATTGAGTACCGTGAAGACGGCGGTGATTGGACGACGAAAAAGCCGACCTATCGCAATGCGGCCGAGTACACGACATCCTATCGTGTGACGGCTTCTGACTACCTGACCGTCACGGGCAGCGCGACTGTGAAGATTTCCAAGGCCGATCAGGACGCGCCGGCTGGGCTCGTGGGCAATAATTGGACTACGTGCAGCAGCAGGGACGGTTCCATCTCGGGCGTGACCAAGGCGATGGAATATCGTCGCGGGTCGAGTGGGGATTACCAGAAGATAACGTCTGACGATAAGCTGACCGGTCTTGCGAAGTCGGGAACGTATTACGTCCGCTTTGCCGAGGATAGCAACCACAATGCGTCTGCCGATGCCGAGGTCAAGATCGAGCCGGGACCCCATGCTGTTGCCGACAATGCAGCTTGGAAGCCGAATGGCGAAGGTGGCCACGTTAAGGTCTGCAAGTATTGCAAGAAGACTCAGGAGCGCCAGCCCTGCAGGTGGAAATACGAGATCGTTACGCCTGCCACGCCCGAGGCCGATGGCGTTCGTCAAAAGGTCTGCAGGGTTTGCAGCGGCAAATGGGATGAAGAACGTTATACCTACGTGGACACTTACGCCCCCACCATTTATGACCTGTGGCTAGATAAGGCCTACTGTGAGAGCGTTTCGTTTGACGTGTTCGATGATCGCGACGAGACGGTGACGGTCACTGACAACGGCAAGGAACTCAAGACAGGCAAGGACGGTAGGTATACGGTCAAGGCCGACGAGGGTGATGTTGGTGCCGAGCACGTAATCGTGGCTACGGATGCCGCCGGCAATGCGGAGACCCGCAAAATCAAGATGTACGCCGAGCATGCGTATGAATGGACGATCGACAAGCAGCCGACGGTTACCGAGACTGGCTCCAAACATGGAACGTGCTCCGTGTGCGCCCATGAGTCGGGCGAGGTGGAGATCCCGGCCCTGGCTGTTAAGGGTTGCTCGGGCAAATATGACGGCAAGGAGCACTCTGTCGATGCCTCGGCCCTGCCCGAAGGTTCCGTCGTTGAATGCAAGGCTGCTGACGGCGGCTGGACGAGCGTTGCGCCCAGCATCAAGGATGCCGGCAGTGTGACGGTCGACTATCGCGTTACGATTGATGGCGCGACGGTCGACGGCAAGGTGACGCTTGAGGTCAAACCGTGCGCGATAACGGTCACGGCGCAGGACGCCTCCAAGACCTACGGTGAGGACGATCCCAAGTTTACGTATGACATCACTTCTGGCGAGCTCGTTGAGGGCGAGAGCCTTCAGGGCATTGAGATTGAGCGCGAAGATTGCGACGTCGTGCGCGCCGGTGGTTATGCTCTGCACCTGACGCAGCCTGAGGGTGCCAACCCCAACTACAAGATTACGTTCAAGGATGGCACCTTTACGATCGGTAAGCGCGAGCTCGCCGTAACGTGGGACACCACTACTGAGTTCACCTACGACGGCGAGGAGCACTGCCCCCAGGCGAAGCTCCACAACGTCGTCGGCGATGACAATCTTTCCGCGTACGTCGACGGCGCCAAGGTCAAGGCCGGCACCTACACGGCGAAAATCACCGAGCTGACGGGCGACGACGCGGGTAACTACAAGCTTCCCGCCGAAGGCCTGACGTGCGAGTTCTCCATCAAGAAGGCGCCCCAGGGCGCGCCAAAGGTCCAGGCCACGGCCGAGACTGTGAGCGGCAAGTCCGACGGTAAGATCACGGGTGTCGACGCGAAGATGGAGTGGCGAGCCAAGGGGTCTGGCGAGTATCAGGGCGTGCCCGATGGCGTGACTGAGATTACGGACCGCGCTGTCGGCACGTATGAGGTGCGCTACCGCGCCGATAGCGACCATGACGCCTCCTCCGCCACCGAGGTTACCGTTAACGCTGGCGGCAAGTTTGTCGTGACGCTGCCTGCCAAGCAGGTTGGCTATACGATCACGGCGAGCCCGGACGAGCTTGACTGGCACGGATCAACCACCCTCACGGTCAGTATCGAGAGCGGCTACTTTACTGACAACGACTCTTATGCCGTCAAGGTCAACAATGTCGTTGTGATGCCCGACGCGCGTGGCGAGTTCACCGTTCAGAACGCCGAGAGCGACCTCGTCGTCACGGTCGAGGGCGTGCGCAAGCACGAGGCCGTGAACGATGAGCGGCTCTCCGACGACAGCACGCATTGGCATAAGTGCGCCTGTGGTGACAAGATCGACGAGGCCAAGCACGACTTTGAGTGGGTCGTCGTCAAGGCTCCCACGGCAACCGAGAAGGGATCCAAGCAACAGAAGTGCAAAGTTTGCGGTCACAAGCTGGCCGAGGTCGAAATTCCGGCTGCCGCTATCGTTGGCTATTCCGATGAGTACGACGGTGCGTATCACACGGTCGATGCGACGAGTCTGCCCAAGGGTGCAACGGCAAAGTACAGCACTGACGGCAAGAACTGGTCCCCCGAGGCCCCCAAGATCCGCGACGTTGGCACGCTGACCGTTGCTTACCAGGTGACGATTGACGGTGCGACCGCCGAGGGTGAGGTCACGCTCGAGGTCAAGCCGTGCGCGATTACGGTCACCGCCCAGGACGCTTCCAAGACCTACGGCGAGGCTGACCCCGTGTTTACGTGGGATGTCACTTCTGGCAAACTCATCGCGGGCGAAACGCTTCAGGGCATCGAGATCGATCGCGAAGATAGCGACAACGTGCGCGAGGGCGGCTATGCTCTGCACCTGACGCAGGCCAAGGACGCTAACCCCAACTACAACATCACGTTTGTTGACGGCGTGTTCACCATCAACCAGCGCGTGCTCACTGTGACGTGGGGCACCAGCGAGTTTGTTTACGATGGCAAGGAGCACTGCCCCGAAGCAACGCTCGGCAACGTCATCGACAAGGATGACCTTGCCGCGACCGTCGAGGGCTCCCAGGTCGAGGCCGGTGATTCGTACCAGGCGAACCTCACCGCACTGACGGGCAAGGCCGCTGGCAACTACGCGCTGCCGACCGAGGGCCTGACGTGCGAGTTCTCCATCAAGAACGCCGCTCAGGACGCGCCGGTGGTCCAGGCTACGGCCGAGACCGTGAGCGGCAAGCGTGACGGCAAGATCACGGGCGTCGACGCGACGATGGAGTGGCGTGCCAAGGGTACTGACGAGTATCAGGCGGTGGGCGAGGGCGTAACCGAGCTCAAGGACCTTGCCGCCGGTGTGTACGAGGTACGCTACCAGGCTAAGGCAAACTACGATGCATCTTCTGTTACCGAGGTCACCGTGGCTGCCGGCCGCAAACTGGTCGTGTCACTGCCGACTAATCAGGAGGGCTACGCGCTCACCTCGACGGCAACCGAGCTCGATTGGCACGGGACTGCAACGCTCACCATGAGCATCGACAGCGCGTACTTTGCGGGTAAGGACTACGCCGTCAAGGTCAACGGCACGTCCGTTAAACTTTCCGCCAAGGGCACCTATGAGCTCAAGGATGTCGAGGGCGACGTGAATGTGACGGTCGAGGGTGTCCTCAAGCACGAGCCCGACGGCTCTGGCTGGGCAAACGACGCCAAGAATCACTGGCATGTCTGCCGCTGCGGCGAAGTTCTCGACAAGGCCGAGCATACCTTTGAGTGGGTCGTTGACAAGCCGGCGACGGTCGAGGCTAAGGGCGAGAAGCACCAGGAGTGCACTGTTTGCGGTGAGAAGGGCAAGTCCGAGGAGATCGCGATTCTGACGCCCGAGATCATCGACGGCAAGGGCCAGACGGTGGTGATCGACGCCGCCAAGGACCTGAGCTTCCGCTCGAGCGCGCCGATCGAGTTCTTCCAGAAGGTGCTGGTCGACGACAAGGAGGTCGCCGCCGAGAACTACGTGCTCACCGAGGGCTCCACGATCGTGACGCTCAAGACGAGCTTCCTAAAGACGCTCGGCGTGGGCGAGCATAAGTTGAGCGTGGTTTCGGCCACGGGCACGGCCGAGACGACCTTTACCGTTGCCGAGGCTGCCAAGCCCGCTCCTGGTCAGACCACCACGACTGCTACGACCACGACTACGACTTCCAAGCCTAAGAAGAAGGCTGGCAAGGAGACGTTGCCTGAGTCCGGCGACAGCGAGTACGCCATGGCTGGTGCCGTATTCGCAGCCGGCGCGGCAGCTCTGCTGCTGGCTTGGGCCATGAAGCGCCGCGCGTAGTCGCGCGCCAGTCCCCAGCGGGCCCGGATCGAGCGATTCGGGCCCGCTTCTATGACCACTGCCCCTTGGTCCAGGACAAAACGGGCCGCTCGA
>CABUCA010000009.1 GCA_902489965.1 uncultured Collinsella sp. | reverse complement strand
CATACGCAATTAACGCCCTTACAGGGGGACGCGATTAAGCGATGAAGGGGTGAATCGTCACGCCCTTAACCACGCGGTTGACCGTGCCGGTGGGGCTCGGCGTATCGGGCGTGTTGCCCACGCGCACGGAGTTGAGCAGGCTGATAGCCTGGGCAAACATCACGAACGGCAGAGCAAGGTAGCCCTCGGGAAGTGCCTCGTAACCCTTAAAGGTGAAGGACTCACCCTCATAGACGGTGGCACCTTCCTGCTGAACGGCGATGGTGTGCTGAGCGATCTCGTCGCCACCGATCTCGTTGAGGATGTCGATGTCGTACTGACGGGTGTAGGCGTCGTTGTTGACGAACACGAAGACGAGCGTCTTATCGTCGACGAAGGACTTAGGTCCGTGACGATAGCCCATGGAGGTGTCGTAGGAAGTAGCGACCAGACCGTGAGCGAGCTCGAGGATCTTGAGCTGGCTCTCCTGGGCAAGGCCACCGAAGGAGCCAGAACCCAAGTAGGTCACGCGGTTGAAGTCGCCAGCCAGGTAATCGGCGATCTCGGGCTCACGGGAGATGACCTCCTCGCCCATCTTGGCGATGGTCTCGACCCACTCGGCCTTCTGCTCGTCAGAGGCAGTGTCGAAAATAAGGGTGGAGAGCAGGGTCATGCAGGAATAAGAACCGGTCATGGCGAAGCCCTTATCGTTGGCGCGCGGAATGAGCAGCGTCAGCGCGTTGGGATCATCGGCAGACTCGACGGCGAGCTTGCCCTCGGGAGCGCAGGTGATGTTGAGGAACTTGACGTTGTGGACGAGCTCCTTGGCAACGGCAACGGCCGCAAGGCTCTCGGGGCTGTTGCCAGAGCGGGCAAAGGAAACCACGAGCGTGGGATCCTCGGCGCGCAGGAAGTCGCGCGGGGCGCTCACGATGTCGGTCGTGGCGATGGGCTTAAAGTCGTAGAGATCAGTGTTGCCAGCGTGACGCAGGTACGGGGCGCAGGTATCGCCAACGTAGTCGGACGTACCGGCACCGGTGAAGACAACGGACAGACGACCCTCGCCCATAGCGCGAGCCTCGGCCAGGAAAGCCTCGATGGCCTCCTTGTTCTCGCGATAGATGTTGAGCGTATCACGCCAAAGCTCGGGCTGCTGAGCAATCTCGGCCGTGGTGATCTGGGCGCCGAGCTCGGTGAGCTCCTCGACACTCTTCTCGAACATTTCTAATACCTCTCTCTAGAAGTAATCCTCTGACGTGCAATTATACACTTCGGTTGGTTATCTGGTAGTAACCAGTTAAATGCAAAAAATCATCATATGGAAACGATGCGAACACTAGTCGCTACGCTGGTGGTAAACCTTGTATTTAAACTGATCGGCACGAGCAACCGAGAGTGTGTACTCCACAACCTCGTTTGACTCGTTATACGTAGTCCTGACCAAATCGAGCACAGGCGAGCCCTCGACAATTCCCAAAAGGTGAGCATCGGTGGGACGGGCTATGCTCGCATAGAACTCCTCTTCGGCCACGCGTATCTTTTGCTGAAAGTCTTGCTCAATCACATCGTAAAGCGGCTTACGCTCCAGCAGCGGTCGCTTTAGGGACAGAAATTGACGAACTGGTAGATAGCTGCGTTCGACCATCATGGGCATGTTGTCGGCAGAACGAAGGCGCTTAAGCTTAAAAATGCGATCACCTATACGCAATCCCATATGCTCGGCCAGATTTTTATCGGCCTCCATCTCGCAAAACTCGAGAATCGTGGTCTCGGGGTCGCGACCCATCGCGCGCATCTGCTCGGTAAAGCTGTAGGACTGCATGAGATTGGTTGCCTTTGCCGAACGGTCGGTCACAAAGGTACCGCGACCGTGCTGCCGAACCACCAGTCCTAAACGCTCCAGTTCCTGCAGAGCCAGGCGTACCGTAGTGCGCGAGAGACCATAGCGCTCCGAAAGTTCGCGCTCGGAAGGAATCATGTCACCGGCGCGATATTCATGGTCGATCTTTTCGGTCAGAATATCGACCAGCTGATCGTACAGCGGTTGCTTACGCGCTCCGATCGCCATCCTATCCTCCCTTTTGCTCGAATTCGGCTAACTACCTAGGGTGTTTAGCATTATCTGTCTGCCACACCAGAATCATCAAGAAAACAAAAGCCGCGCGCTCTTTCGAGCACGCGGCTTTTAACATACACATGGCTTAAGGGGTCGGGGTGTGAGCCGCGTAGGGACACACCCCTCAAGCTAGAGCCTTACCAGATGCTCGGCCAGAGACCAAGCGGGCCAGCGCCCAGGATGCCAAGGACGAAGAGCAGGAGAATGCCCTTGGTCGGGGTCCAGCTGTGCTTAGCGAACATGTAGTAAAGCAGCAGCGTAAGCATAAGCGGGACGAGCTTCGGGACGATGGTGTTGAGGGTGTCGGCAACAGAGAAGTTGACCGGATCCTCGGTAACGGTGCCGTAGGTAACGGACTCCATGCCGTTACCCAGATCGGTGACGCCGCACTCGACAGCGTTGCCGTCGGCATCGGAAGCGGTAAGGGCGTTGCCGTCCTTATCGGTCATGGCGATGGTACCGGCCTCAGCGGTCTCGGTATCGATGCCCTCCATACCGGTGAAGTTCTCGGCCTCCTTCTCGGAGACGATCACGGTAGTAGCGGAGAGGCCACGGGTGGTGCCGTTGGGGATCTGGAGGTTGATCTGGGTGCCACCCATGGTGACGACCAGGCAACCGACGACGAAGACGCCCATGATGGAAGCGGCACGCGTGAAGGCCTGCATGTTGGCGGTCAGAGCGTCAATAGCGCTGGTGCCAAGCTTGTAGGACCAGTTCATGAGCCAGAAGCGCAGAGCGAACTGGACGGCGTTGAAGATCACCAGGAAGATGATCGGCGCAGCGGCGTTGCCGTTGATGGCCATGTTGGAGGTGATGCCGGCCGTGATAGGCACGAGCGTCAGCCAGAACAGGGCGTCACCGATACCACCGAGCGGGCCCATTGCGGCGACGCGGACGGCGCGGATCGTGGGGATGTCAACCTTGTTCTGCTCGAGCGAAAGCACGATGCCCATAACAAAGGTGACGAGGAACGGGTGGGTGTTGAAGAACTCCAGGTTGTGGCTCATGGAAGCCGCGAGGTCGTTCTTGTTGGTGTGGATCTTCTCCAGACCGGGGATGATGGAGTAAAGCCAGCCAGCGGCCTGCATGCGCTCGTAGTTGAACGATGCCTGCAGGAAGCAGGAGCGCCAAGCCATCTTGTTGAGGGTCTTCTGGTCGAGCTGCGGAGCAGGAGTGAGATCCTCGTAGTGCTCCGGGATCACATACTCATTAGATGCCATCTTCGAAGTCACCTCCGTCAGAAACAGCTGCACCCTTCAGCTCGGTCTGCTGCTGGAAGTCCCAGAAAGCGATGCCGAAGCCGATGAGAGCGAGGATGAGCAGAGCAGGGGTTGCCAGCGAATCGTTGGCAACGGTGATGAGCGCGAGGCCAAAGCCCATGAGGAAGAAGCCCCACATATCGCGGTTCATCATAACCTTGAGCAGGACGGCGAAGCCGACGAAGCGCATCATGCCGCCTGCAGCGGACAGACCGGTCTGCAGCCAAGTCGGGATGGCAGAAGCGATGGTCTGACCGATGGTAGCGCCAGCGATGAAGAACAGGGTGACGACGACAGCGAAGATCAGGCCAAGCAGAGCCATGGCGAAGTAGTTCAGGCGCTCGATGCCCTTGGTGTCCGCGTTGTGAGCCATGTTATCGGCCGTGGACATAAGCGGGGACATAAGCGTGAAGACCAGGGTAACGCCAAGCTGGCCAAGCAGAGCGAACGGAATGGCGAGGCCGACTGCCGCGTTGGGCTCGAGGCCCGTGGCGATAGCGAGAATGGCTGCCATGATGCCGCCGATGACGGGGTTAGGCGGCTGAGCGCCTCCGATCGGCATGTTGCCGATCGTCATGAGCTGATAGGTACCACCCACGAGAAGACCGGTGTTGAGGTCGCCAAGGATAAGACCGATGACGGCGCCGGTGACGATGGGCTGATAGAGAGACTCGAGGAAGTCAAACTGGTCGATTGCCGCGATGAACGTGACGACGAAGACCAGAGCGATCTGGATGATCGAGTATTCCATCTTGCTCCTCCTTTCAAAATGAATGTACGCACTTTGGATATCACGTACAGAACGTCAGGGTTTCACTCCTGACAACGTGGATCACGAGGATTACGAGAAGAGCTTGCTCGTGTCCTCAACTGGCGTGCTCGGAACGCGCCTGATCTCCAACTCCACCCCCAATTCCTGCAGCTCTTTAAACGCAGCGACATCCTCGTCGTTAACTGCGACGGAGGTGGCGACTTGGCGCTTTCCTTCCGACATGTGCATGTTGCCGATGTTTACCTTCTTTATAGGCACACCGCCCTTGACGAGCGTAAGCACGTCTTCCGGTGTTTCGGCCACGATGAAGATCTTCTGGCGCGGGCTCGCCTTGCCAATGACGTCGATGGTCTTCTGCAGGGAGAAGAAACGCGTAGCGACGCCGGCGGGAGCGGCCATCTTCATGAGGTTCTGGCGCATGGTGTTGGACGCCACGTCGTCGTTGGCGACGAGGATGAGGTTGGAGCCCAGAGTGGAGTTCCACTGGGTGGCAACCTGACCATGAACCAGTCGGTTATCGATGCGGGTAAGAAGAATGTTGGGTTCTGCCATGTTGATCAGCTTCCTTTCGATATTTGCTGACGACAGTTACTTGATCTCCTGAATCGCGTAACGCGAAACATCTACGACGGCTCCGGATCGGACTTTGATCTGGACCTTCTCGCCTTCGATGCCTTTGACGGTTCCGTAGATACCGCCGGCGAAAAGAACCTCCTGACCCGGCTTGAGCTCGGTGTGCAGCTCCTTGAAGTACTTCTGCTTCTTCTTCATGTTGATTTGCGACCAGATGGTGTAAATCAAGCCCATGATGACAAGCAGGCCTAAAAGGGCGACCGAGGAGCTCAGGACGTTGGCTCCGAAATCGGCCATTAGATGCCGTCCTCGTCGCCGAAGATATCCTCTTCCTCGGAGCCGGCAACGGATGCGACCGTCTGGGCGGTGATGCCCGTCTGGCCAACGGTCACGGCCTGCTCGCCAAGCTCGGCGAGCGTGGCATTGCCGCGGAGGAACAGGAGCTCAATAACCATGGGAAGGTTGGTGCCAGTCAGAACCTCGACGTTGTCGACATCCTGGGCAATCATCATCGACTGGTTGAACGGGGTACCACCGAGCAAGTCGGTAAAGACGAGCACGCCATCGCACTCCTCGCGCATGGCGGTAATAGCGGCGCGGAGATCCTCACCGTAGGATGCGGCCTGATCGCCCTCAAAAGGAATGACGGTAAAAGCAGGCTGGTCGCCGGCAACCATAGCGATAGCGCTTGCAAGGCCGGGTGCGAACTGTCCATGACCGGTAAGAATAAAGCCAACCATTCAAATTTCCCTTCCGAAGGTGTGTACGATCTGAGTCCGATGATTTTCGGAAGCCAGCGGGCACTTGCCCTTAAAGCTTCTTAGAAAGCGTTCTTTGAAGACCAGTGGTTTCTAAACTGGTAGTAACCACGTGATGTGTTGTTGTCACTATATCACCCCAGAAGAGATCGCTTTCGCTGATTCAAACAGTAAAACGTTTTTGCACCGCTCACGGTGATATTTCGACCGTTTACCGCTCGTTAACACTTCTACCTGCGGTTTTGAAACCGTTTCGAAACGCTTTGGCAAAAGAACGGATCTTTCCCGGTGTCTAAACAACGCAGGGCGGCTAAAAATAGCGTGTAGAAAAATTGCAGGTCATTGTGAAGATATGTGAATTGGTCTTTTTGACTTAATACCAGTTAGAACCAGTTTTGAGATTATCGGTGAACGGTAGTTTTCGACCGTTCACCGGTCACTTGCAATCGTTTGCAGTTGTTTTCCCAGATGAATTAGGGGAACCCGATGGAGCGCTTGTGCGGGCGCGAGGCCTATCCTATTGATTTCGGCAACAAAAAGCCCGCTAGAACGTTGTCCGTTCTAGCGGGCTCAATCAGGTAGATCGGTTAGCGCGCAGTAGTGCAGGCAAACCTTACGCAAACAGGCCGTAGATGCTGATGTTGGCCTTGGCGTAGAGGCCGTTCGCATACTCGGTCCACTTGGAGCTGGCGCTCGAAGCCTGCGAGGAATACTGCTGGTAGGCGGTGTAATAGGCGGTCATGGCTTGCTTATAGGTAGCGCTATCGGCCGTAAAGGCATCGTCAGCGAAGGCCTTGGCATAGGTGCTGTCGGCATCCTTCCAGGTGCCCTTCTCGCTATCCCACTCGTCACCGGCAAGGTTGATGATGTAGTCAGCGTAGTCCTTGCTCGCGGTCTCCTCGTTGCCGTCAGCAGGCTCGGTCGGGGCGGTCGGCATGCTTGCGGAGCTATCGCCCACCTTCTTCTTGTAGAGCTTCTGCAGCGTCGCGGACTGGCGGACGATCTGCTTGGCCTGGTCCTTGGACACGCCGTACTGCGTGGCCATGGTCTTGTAGTCGGAGGTGCCGATGGAATCCTCGGCATACTGCTTCATTTCCTTGGAAGAGACGGTAATGCCCTCGTCCTCGGCAGCGTCCAGCAGAATCTGGTTGCGCACGTAGGACAGGATAACGTCGGCAGACGGAGCGGTGTAGTTGCCGTCGTCGTCCTTGACGGTGTCAAGGCTGTACTGGCTCTCGATGGCCTCACGCGCGGTGATGTCGCTCTTCTTGCCGTTGTAGCTATAGCTCGCCACGGTCGAATCGAGCTGGTCCTCGGACAGGGTCGCCGAGCCGACGCCCTTGCCGCCAAAACCACCGTTGCCGATAAAGAAGCCGACCACAGCAGCGATCACGACTGCAACCACGAAGGCGGCAATCATCGTCTTCTTGTGCTTGGATGCGCGGTCGTCTTCGTCGGAACCCAGGATATCGTCGTCCTCGTCCTGCTCCTCGGGCATGAGGTTCTCGTCGGCGGCGTCCGCGGCGATCTTTGCCTCCAGGTGAGCGTCCTCCTCCTCGGCCGTCGTACCGGCAGCAATGTGCTCAGCAGACGTACCGGCGACCAGATCGATCTTCTCGTCCTCGTCACCGTCGGGGCCTTCGCCGCGCTCGATGATCTGGATGCCGTCGATCTCGTCCTTCTCGTCCTTCTTTTGAATCAGACCCATATCAGTTACTCCTTGTTAGGAAACATAGTCCGCAATAGAATACGCCCGACAGAGCGCCGGGCGTATTGATTCTCAGGTTATACGCAAACACTTAAGTACTATTTAGGCGTTTGCAGCCTGCATGCCTTAGGCCAGGTGCGCGATAACGGCATCGGCAAAGGCCTGCGTGCCCACAGCGCCCTCAACGGAGCCGGTCTGGGCACGACGAACGTCGCCGGTAACCTGCTCGCCCTCGTCAAGCGTGGCAGATACGGCGGCGCGAATGTGATTGGCAGCGTCGTTCTCGCCCAGGTGATCGAGCATCATCGCAGCAGAGAGAATCTCGGCCGTGGGGTTGGCGATATCCTGGCCAGCGATATCGGGCGCGGAGCCGTGCGTTGCCTCGAAAATGGCGCAGTCGGCACCGATGTTGGAGCCGGGGGCCATGCCCAAACCACCCACCAGGCCAGCGCACAGGTCGCTGACGATGTCGCCGTACAGGTTGGGCAGCACCAGGACATCGAAGTCGTTGGGGTTCTGGACCAGACCCATGCAGGTGGCGTCGACAATCTTATCGTTGAACTCGATATCGGGATAGTTGGCGGCCACCTCGCGCGCAACGCGCAGGAACAGGCCGTCGGTCGCCTTCATGATGTTGGCCTTATGCACGGCCGTCACCTTTTTGCGGCCGCAGCGGCGGGCATACTCAAAGGCATACTCCACAATACGGCGGCTCTTGGCGATGGAGATCGGCTTAATTGAGATGGCGGAATCAGCGGCGAAGGTCTTCTGACCCGAGCGCTCGACGAGCTGCGAGAGCTCCTCGACCTCGGCAGCGCCCTCATCGAACTCGATGCCGGCGTAGAGGTCCTCGGTGTTCTCGCGCACGATGACCAGGTCGACGTCGCGGAAGCGCGAGCCGTCGCCCGGCTGCGACAGGCAGGGGCGCACGCAGGCATACAGGTCGAAGTGCTTGCGCAGGGCCACGTTGACGCTGCGGAAACCCGTACCGACCGGCGTGGTGATGGGGCCCTTGATGGCAACCTTGGTCTCGGCGACCGCATCGAGCACGTGCTGGGGCAGTGGCGTGCCAAACTCGTCCATGACGCCGGCACCGGCCTCCTGGACGTTCCAGTTGATCTTGACACCGGTGGCCTCGACCACGCGGCGCATGGCCTGCGTAATCTCGGGACCGATACCGTCACCGGGGATCAGGACTACATCGTGCGCCATAATCTGTTACTCCTCGTCTTCGGCGTCGTCAGATTTTTTAACGCTAGCACGCTTCTTCTTTTTGGAGAGATCCAGGCCAAAACGTTTAACAAGCATTTCGCAAATCTCGCTCGAACGGGCCTTGAGATAGCTGCCCTTGCCGTTCTCGGCGTCGAACTTAAGGCGCAGCGCGAGCTTCTCGGCGACCTCGGCGTCAATCTCGCCCTGGCCAAACTCGTACAGGCAACCGAGCATGTCGCGATACTCAAGGTCGCCGTGGTAGCACTGGATAGCCTCGTCCAGGATGGGCCAAGCCTCGCGCGAACGCTCGACGCTCGTGGCACCCCACACGCACAGCAGGCGGAAGGCGGCATAGCGCAGCGTGGAGGAAATCTCGTCGAACAGCGCAGTCTCGGCGCCCTCAAAGGCATCGCCCAGCTGCTCGGGGCAGGTGGTGGCGAGCGCCGCCAGGGCGTCGAGGGCCTCCCAGCGGGTCTGAGCCTCGGGGCGGTCGAGCGCCTCGATCAGCGCGGGCACGCAGGGCACGACGCGCTGCGGATCGCGCTCGGCAAGCAGGTGCAGCACGCGGGCGGCAAACTGACGGATGCGGCGCGTGGGGCAGCCGAGCTCCTTGACCAGACGATCGACGGCGTTCTCGTTCTCCTCTGCCAGCTGAAGCTGTGCCAGCTCCTCGTCGGTGAGCTGTTCTTCCTTGTTTTCTGCCATAGTTACCTCTTCTTACTATTTCTTAGCGTGCTTGCCAGCACCCTTGCTGTCATCGGTGACCGAGATGAGCTGTCGGTCGGCCGCGCCATTGCGACGCGCACGGCGGCGTTCCTCGGCATCGCCCGCGTCGGCGGCGGCGCGGTGAGCCTTGTTGACGTTAAAGACCTCGTCGTGCTTGCGCCACGGACCGACGGACTCGCCAAAGCTCATCTTAAGGCCGGCGATAAAGCCGCCGAGCCAGCCGATCGGCGCAAACTGCACCAGCGGGAACAGCGAAAACACCCAGGTCAGCAGGACGACTGCCGCCGCGCCTACAAAATTGGCAATCCAGTAGTCGCGTTTGGTGATGACGCGCTTTTCGCACGCCCACTGGCCGCACAAAAAGCCGATGTAGATCGCAAAGAGAAAGAGCACCAGCGCAAGCACCACGAACGTCCAGCTCATGGGCGCTACTCCCCGTGATGGTGGCCGCAGCAGCACTCGTGGCCGTCGTCATGGCCGTGGCCGCCGCAGCACTCGTGGTCCTCGCCATGGTGGTGGCCGCAACCGCACTCGTGGTCGTCGCCATGCTCGCCGCAACCGCAGCCTTCCTCGTGAGCGCCATGCTCTTCGGGACGATACTGCGACCAGTCCAGACCGGCGGCAATGGCGTCGGCTTCCTCCTTATAGAGGACCGTGATGGCCTGGGTGCCCAGCTTGGCACCACCGATGGCGTCGAGCATGTCATAGAGCGTAAAGGCCACGTCGGCGCCGGGCAGCGCAAGCTCGCGGTCGTCGGCATAGGCGAGCGCCAAGCGCAGGTCCTTGATGAAGTGCTCGACCATAAAGCCGGGCTTGTAATCGCCGTCGAGCGCCTTGGGCGCCAGGCTCTCCATAGCGCCGGACTTGCCGGTGCCGCCCATGATCATCTGGCGGGTCTTTTCCAGATCGAGGCCGCTCAACTCGGCAAATGCCATGGCGTCTGCCATGCCGACCATGCAGGCGCCCAGCGACACCTGGTTGGCGAGCTTGGCAGCCTGGCCCTTGCCGGCGCCGTCAAAGCAGCAGATGGTTGCCGCAAAGGTGGAAAGGATGTCGCGGACCGGGGCGATATCGTTCTCGGTAGCGCCCACGATAGCCGCGAGCGTGCCGGCGATGGCGCCCGACTCGCCGCCGGTGACGGGGCAGTCAAACGCCATACGACCAGAAACCTGAGCGGCCTCGGCAATGTCACGGGCGAGCTCGGGCGAGCTCGTGGTGAGGTCGATCAAAACCGCGCCCGGCTTGGTGCACGCGAGCAGGCCGTCGCCCGCCAGGTAGAGCTCCTCGACCTCGGAGGGATAGCCCACCATGGTAAAGACGACATCGGCGTTAGCCACGGCATCGGCCGGCGTATCGGCCCAGACGGCACCACGCTCGATAAGCGCTGCGGCCTTGGACTTGGTGCGGTTGTTGACCGTGACGGGGTAGCCGGCGTCCAGGATGTGGCCGGCGATGGGGGCACCCATGATTCCGGTGCCGATGAATGCGACGGAGAGCTTGTTTGCCATGAAACCTTTCCTTTTGGGTTGGGTGTTGTTACCAGGTTGAATACTCGGTGCCAGCGTTTGGGCTGTGAGTCGAGGGCGATTACGGACGCAGCGCTTGCCTACTGACCGCGCACGCGGCGGGCGATACGGTCGGAAAGCGACGCCTTGTCGGCGCGGTTCTTACCCCAAAACGCGCAGCCCACCATGCCGGGGCCCACGTGCGAGCCGATGGTGGGACCCACGGAGCCGCGAATGATCGTGACGTCGGCGCAACCCTCCTCCTTGCGGATGGCGGCTTCGAGCCAGTCACCATCCTTTTCGGCATCGGCCGTCATGATGGCGATGGGCATGGTGCGATCGGGCACGTAGTTCTCGCGGAACGACTTGAGGATGGACTTGAGCGCCTTCTTGCGGCCGCGGTTGACGCCGATCAGCGACAGCGAGCCGGCCAGGTCGTAGGAGAGCTCGGGCTTGACATCGAGCTTTGCCGTGAGCTGCGCCGCCGCGGGCGGAATGCGGCCGCCGGCAGCCAGTGCGTCGAAGCTCTCGAGCGTAAAGTAGCCGTGGACGTAGGTCTTTGCCTCGTTTGCCCAATCGACCAGCTGCTTGGCGGTCAGTCCCGCCGAACGCTGGCGCACGGCCTCGAGCGCCAAGAGCGCGCCGGTCGCACAGGGCAGAGCGTTGTCGACCACGTAAAGCTCAAAATCGGGATACTCGGCGCGCACGGCATCTGCCGCCTGGCACGCGGAGTTGTAGCTCGACGACAGCGCCGAGGTAAAGCACAGGTAGACCGTGGGCGTGCCCTCTTTGGCGCACTCGGTAAAGAACTCGATATAGCGACCGAGCGACACAGCCGAGGTGGACACGCGGGCACCGGCGCGCATCCGGTCGTAGAACTCCTTGGGTGTGATGCTCGACCAGATGTCGTCCGTGCGCTCTTCGCCATCGATAATGAAGGGGAAACCCAGGATATCGACATCGAGGTTCGCGGCGACCTCGGGGCTAAAGTCGCAGCAGGTATCGACGACGATGCGGCAACGGTCCGAATGACCGGCGGATGCGGCCTTGTCCATCAAAGCGACTCCTTACGTAAAAAGGCGGCCACCCGCATGGGATGGCCGCCAACCGTTAACTCATGCAAGTTAACGTATTTTACTCGTCAAGTGTTTCGATGCGGGGCTTGATGATGCCATATCCACCATTCTTACGGTGATACACCACATTGATGAGGCCAGTCGTCGCGTTCTCGAACACGTAGAAGTCGTGGCCGAGCAGATCTGTCTGCACCAGCGCCTGCTCCTCAGTCATCGGGGTGACGTCGATAACCTTCTCGCGGACGAGCAGGTCGTCCTCTTCCTCGGGCAGCAGCAGGTCGGCCAGATCCTCAACGCGCTCGACCGGTGCGACATCCGCGGCGCTGGCACCGCCCTGGCGGTTGTCCACAACCTTGGTCTTGAACTTGCGCAGCTGGCGGGTGACCTTATCGGCGGAGAGGTCGATGGCGGCGTACATATCTGCACCGTGCTCGGCAACGCGAATCACCGAACCGCGGGCACGAACCGTAACCTCGACGATTGCCGGGTTGGGGTTCGAGGGGTTCTTCTCATAGCGAAGTACAACGTCGACCGTCATGGGCTCGATATCGAAAACCTTGAGCGCCTCGCCGATCTTCTCATCCACATGCGCACGCAGAGCATCGGTTACCGTCGTCTTGCGTCCAGAAACCTTGATATCCATACGTGGCTCCAATCTGCCTCGGGGACTTACTGTACTGGCTATGTACCCATTGCCGTGCATTTAATCACGCGGATTCCTAAAGACCCGAATAACGATTGCTTGATACCGCATACCGAAGTCTCGTACTTTTCCATGGCAAAGTGCGCTATAGGAGGGAGCCCACAGATTTGTATTTGGTCTCGAAAATTGGCTTTGACCTGCTGGTTTTATAGGGATGAAAAAGCCGGGCTCCCCTATTGGGGAAACCCGGCAGTGCGTGTTGAAACCGTGAAGTGGTGTCCTTTCCAACGTATAGGAGACACCACCCCTAGCAATAACTAGCTATTGAGTTTGTTAATGTCGTCGTCGGTGATGGCGCCTTCCTGGCTGGACGATTTGTCCTCGGAGGATGCGGTCTCATTGTTGGAATCGGAGGACTCGCTGCCGGAGGACGTGGTCTCACTGGACTCAGAGTCGCCCGGCTGCACGTTAGCGCCCGAAACCGTCTTAGTGGTGAGGTCGTAGGGCATCGTGCCATACCAGACGCAGTGGACCGCCTCGAGCGTGCCGTCGGCCGTAATACCGTCGAGGGCATCGCTCACGGCACGGCATAGTTCGTCATTGGACGAGAGGCCCACAACACCAAGCGTCGAGGGCGCCTCGAGCGCACCGACATAGGAGATCTCGCTCATCAGGCGTGCAAGGTAGCCGCCGGCCGTGGAGTCGCAGATCACATAGTCGACCTCGCCGGACTCGAGCGCCTCAAAGCACTCGTTGATGTTGGAGTAGGTCTTTTGGTTGGCGGTGATGCTCTGCTTAGCAAGCGCCTCCTGCGAGGCCGAGGACGCCTGAACGCCCAGGGTGGACGTGTTAAGGGTATCGGTGGAAACGCTTAGCGACCCACCATCGCTAGTTTTACCGAACACGGAAGTGGCATCGTACAGGCAGGTGCCGAGCGAGCTAATGTCCCCGTCCGTGGAGTTAATCTCGCCGATAAAGATATCGGCCTTTTTGTCGCCGAGCGCGGAACCTGCCGAGGACGCATCGACAAAGGCAACCTTAAGGCCCATGCGGCTTGCGAGGGCGCGGGCGGCGTCGACCGCATATCCCGTGAGCTCGCCGTCGGCGCCCTGCATTGCCTGCGGCGCATCGGAAGTATCGAGGGCGACCGTCAGGGTTCCGGGAGTGACCAGGGCATCGTCCGACACCGCCGGCGTGACGGTCTCGTACTCGATCTGGTCGATCGTGGGAGTCGTGAACGTAGACAGCGGGTTGAACGCGCATCCGCTCAGGCCCAAAACGGCGATGACCGCTGCGGTCCCAGCACCTAACCGAGCCGCGTGCATCAAGCTGCCCCTCACCATGTCCACTACCCTGCCTTCTGTGTCGTATACGATCCGTGCGTTGCGCGGAATATCAGGTTGTTCCCACCAGCTGACCTGGTATTTGACCCCACACTTGCGCACCGGGGTGTTTGCTCGGGAGGCCGCAGCCACCTTCACGACTGGCCCGCTCGCCCGCGAGGCGGTATTGCCCCAAAGAAAGTAGAACGGACGGTGCGGCTTACATCTAGGACGCGCCATGATCGCGCCGCGCGCACGCGGTCGCTTACGTGGATCCCTTTGACCGCGTCTGTCTTGGACTAGGACGGGCATTTCGTCCGTCCGCAACCACAGCCTGGCAGGAACGTAGCGCATTATAGCTAAGTTCAAGCTAAAGTTTAAGGTTAGGGGCGTTATTCGCATCGCGAGTACAGATTTCGCAGGTCAGGACGGACCGCACACGCTCTGATTGAGCCCGTCACTCCCCTATGGAAAGCCTCAACACACCCGTCTTAGGGCGCCGTGGCCAAAAAATAGCAAATATGAGTACCGTTACCAATTTAGTAGCAGGAGTTTTTGGCTCTGCAAGCTGTTTTCACGCTCTATAACGTCAGATTGATGCCAGGATATTCCACATTTGTTTAATAACTTTCTAATTTACGCCATCTTCCAGTCCCAAAATCCCTGATTTTGCTGTTACTGAATTTGTAGCAGTACTCATATTTGCTATATTTTGGCCAGAGCATATATCCAACCCCCTGTTTCAGATCATTGTTAGGCGGGTTTAAGCCCAAAACACGCCCGCAGCGTGTTAAATAGCGCCTCTTGTTTCTTTCTGCGAGCGTCAACACGGTTGCGATATCGCTTACTCATGCGCTGGTGGATGCGCCATGCGAGCGCTTCCATCGCTTCCATGTCACAGAGCATTTCGTTGTTGACCGTCGCGACCTCGATTCCCATAGTAATCAAGCCCGTGTTGCGCTTTTCATCATGGATACGTCCCCTCCGGGAGGAATGGCCCAGCTCACCGTTGTATTCCAGGTCAAACCGGGCTGTTTCCTGATACGCATCGCAAACTGCATGCGGCATCCCCGAGATTGCCTGCGCGCGGTCATCGAACTCAATCTTGTAGTCGGTCTTAAAGGGACCGCAGGCAAATCCGCCATAGGAAAACGGAAGCGAAAACAGAGCGAGCATGATGCACTCCATGGGCGAGCGCAAGTTTTCTGACAAGTAGGGACACAGACGCTGCAGTTTTTTGGCCGCATTCCCCTTGCATACCGCGAGGTAATCTGCCAGACGATCGGGCGTCAGCACCGGCTCAACCTCAAAGTAGCCCACGTCTGCTGGCTGGTCCTTGTCCTTTGCAAGCTTATTCGTAACGGGCGAGGTGTAGGGAGGCAGATACTTCCCGCGGTCACTCAGCGAAATCTTAGAGCACAGCTCCTGAGCCAGGGCAAATGCCTGGATGCAGCCGGCCTCGCGCGCAACGGCAACACAAAGGGCCTCGGGAGATAGACTGTATACACCCGGCTCCACCTCTAGAATCGAGCCGGCAGGCAACCCGGAACACACGGACCAGCCCACGCCAAGAATGCGGCGGCGCTGCGCTGCAGACCCTACCAGCAAGCACAAATCCTCTTGCACCTCGCTGCTTGCGGCCCCAATCCGCACCAAGTCGGGAAGGTAGATGTCCTCGGTCGAGGGCGACGACGTGCGCAGCACACGGCGCTCTTCATCGGGATCGAGGTCCCTCCAGCTGATGTAACCCATTTGTCGGCGCTCGGCGCGCATCATGCGTAGCGCCGAGGCGCCGGTCAGAATTATGGAGGCCGCCAGTTGCTCGCTTGTCGGCTCGTCACACCGCGCTATTTTCACTGCCACAAAACCACCCCTACCAAACGCGTGCGATAGCGAGGCCATCGACTGCTGCGGCGCCGGCGCGCTTGAGTTCCGCCGAAGCCGCGGCCATCGTCGCACCCGTGGTGATAACGTCGTCGATAAGCAGCAAGCGGCGGCCGTGCACGTCCTCAACCGTCTCGTACATGCCTTGGGCACGCTCGCGGCGCTCCTCACGACCGAGTTCGCGCTGGTCGCCATGCCCGTACTTGACGAGAGCATCGAGCAAGGGAACACCCGACAGCTCGCAAAATGGGCGCGCAATGGCCTCCATATGATCAAAACCACGCCGCCGAAACGCTGCCGCCGTCGCAGGCACAAACACCACCGCATCCGCACCGGACAGCACACCTCCGTAGCGATCGGGCGCTACGACCTGGGCATGCAGGGCGGTGTCGTAGACCAGCTCCGCCAGATACGGAGCCAGACGTCGCTCGCCCGCATCCTTGTACGCTTTAATGATGCGCGGCAGCGGATGCGCATAGACGGCGCACGCCAGGCAGCGGTCGAGCGCCTCCGCCATTGCCGAGGACGTGCCCTCGACCGAACACTCAGTGCATAGCAAATCCCCAAACGGGGCGCCGCATCGGGTGCAGCTATGACGTGGGTCGATGAGCGTGAGCGCGGCCAGGCAGTCTTGGCAAATAAGCGCACCGGCGCGCTCGCAGCCGGCACATCGTGTTGGCGACAATGCCTCGAGCGCCTCGCGTGCCACCCACTCGGCAAACGGTAGCAATTCGTCCGCAAACGGTAGGGCACCGGCACCCTGCAAACAGCTCAATATGTTCAGATGGCTCTTCAAGACACAACCCTCCCTACGTTCGGCCGCAGGGAGGGTTGTTGATTCGGCGCTATGATACCCCGATGCGCTCGGGGCAAGGCGGGCTAAATCCGCTCGCGGGCGTTATTCGCCGGCGGGCGGTTGTGGTGCGGACGAAGACGGGGTCGAGCCCTCGCCACCATCCTGGCGCGGCTTGCGGGAACGACGACGGCGACGGCGCTTTTGACCCTGGTCGGCCGAGCCCTCGCCACCGCGATCCTCGCGCGGCTCGCGCTCGTCGCGAGCGGCGCCACGCGAAGCCTTGGCAGCCGCTCCCCCGCCATCCCCGGGACGACGGCGCGTGACCTTGACCTCGCCATCCGAGACCTGATCGGCCACGGAGGGCACTGAGGGCTTCTGTTGCGCGCCCGAGGAATGGCGACGGCGCGGACGCGGCGCGCGCTCCTCCTCGCCACGTGACTTGCCGCCCTTGTCGGCAGACGCATCGGAGACCGAGGGACCCTTGGAAGCGGCACCGGCCTCGCGAGCAGCTGCGGCGCGGAAGGCGTCCTCGCGCTCCTCGCTCGACAGATGACGGCGGCGGCGACGTGTGGGGTTCATGCCACCGCCGCGATTCTGCTGCTGGGGCTGCTGAGCCTCGCGCTCGCGGGAAGCGTTCTTGCCTGCGGGAGCGGCCTCGCCGGCATCGCCCGAACCCGAGCGCTTGCGACGACGACGGCCACCGGCGGCCTCCTCGGCCTCGGGTGCCTCGACCTTACCACGGCCCTTTCCGCGGCCACGGCCCTCGCCTTGGCTCTGACCGGCGCGAGCATCGGATTCAGCATCGCGACGACGGCGCTTGGGCATCGACGTGCCGGCCAGACGGTCGGCACTCGACAGGCCATCGCCCACATCGACGCCGTTTTCGCGATCGAGCTCCATGAGCGCCAGACGCATCTCGGGCGACTCGATGCGCTCGAGCACGTCACGCGTCACACAGTCGGGGCGGCAATTGCAGCCCTGCTCGGCAGCCTTCTTCTTGCAGCCCTCCGAGCAGGTCATATCGGCCAGGTTGACCTTAAAGACCTTGCCGTTCTCCAGGCGCAGCACCAGCTGCTCACGCGGCGTGTCATATTCCTGGATACGCGCCTTGCCAAGCGGCGTATCGATGAGCGTCTTCTTTTTGGGCGCACGGCTCTTAAAGTCCTTGTACGCCTCGAACTCATAACGCAGGCAGCACATCAGGCGGCCGCAAACGCCGCTAATCTTGGACGAGTTGAGCGGTAGGTCCTGCTCTTTTGCCATGCGAATCGAGACGGGCTCAAACTGTCCGCCAAAGCGCGTACAGCAGAGTTCCTGTCCGCACTGGGCATAGCCGCCCACCAGGCGGGTCTCGTCGCGCACGCCGATCTGGCGCATGTCGACGCGAATGTGCAGCGTCGAGGACAGATCCTTGACGAGCTGGCGAAAATCGACGCGCTCCTCTGCCGCAAAGTAGAACACGGCCTTCTCGCCGCCAAACAGGTACTCGACGCCCACCGGCTTCATCTCGAGATCGAGCTCCTTGACCAGGCGGCGGAAGTCGACCATGGCCTCGTCGCCTTGGATGGCCAGGTCGTCGGCAAGCTGCAGGTCGATGTCGCTCGCCACGCGCAGCACGGGCTTAAGCGGCTGACCGATCTCGTCTTGCGGCACCTCAAAGGGATCGGCCGTGACCAGGCCGATCTCGGTTCCGCGCTCGGTGGAGCAAATGGCATAATCGGCCTCGAGGATATCCAGATCCTGCGGGTCGAACCACAGGTCGCGCGAGGCGTAGGTAAACTTAACGGGTACGACTAACGGCATTTCAGTGCCTTCCTGATATCGAACAGCATGACCTCGATGGCCAGCTGGGGAGTAACGTTTCTGGCGATGTTGCGCTCGGCGGTCGCGACTGCCTCGAGCGCCCGCGTGGCACCCGCAACATTGGTCGCGGCAGCAAGCCGACCGATCGTGTCGCGCACGTCTTCGTTCACCACGTCGGCCGCCTCGTCCTGAAGCGTCAGCAGCACGTCGCGCATGAGCGTCCGCGCGCTCGCCAGCGCTTCCATGATACCCGAACGCTCGCGCGCGTTGAGTTCGCGCTTGTTGCGGTCCTCAAGCTGCTTCAATGCTCCACGCGACAGGTAGTCGGCGTTTTGCTCGAGCACCTTTTCCTGCGTGGACTTGACCTCGGCGAGCGGCGCCTTAACGGCGACGATGAGTGACTTGGCGCGGCTGAGCACGTCGGCCTCGTCGGCGGCGATAAGCGAATCGATGGCGCGAACCATCTGACGGCGGGCGTCCTGGCGCTCGGCGCTCTTGAGGAACTCGATGCCACGCGTGGGGCTTCCCGCTACGGCGACGGCCATGCGGCAACGCGCAGGGTCCTGACCGGTGGCGCGGCTCACGGCCTGCGCGGCGACGGCGGGCGACACCAGCCGAAACGGCACGCACTGGCAGCGGCTCACGATGGTGGGCAGCATCACGTCTGCCGAGGTGCCCAGCAAGATAAACATAACGCCCTCGGGCGGCTCCTCGAGTGTTTTGAGCAGTGCGTTGGCGGTGTTGGCGCGCAGCTGCTCGGCCCGGTCGATGATGTAGACCTTGGCCTTGGCACGGATGGGCGCCAGAGGCACGTCGTCGAGCAGCTCGCGGGTCTGGGCGATGAGGTAGCCCGTGGCGCTCTCGGGCGTGTAATAGTGCACGTCGGGGTGTGTATGGCGGGCGACGCGCACGCAGCTATCGCATGAGCCGCAGCCATCCTGCTCGCACAGGAAGGCTTGGGCGAGCGCCCACGCGGCGTCGAGCTTGCCCGCGCCGGGCGCGCCCAAAAACAGGTAGGCGTGCGATGCGCGACCGCTGGCGACGGCATTGGTCAAAAAGTCGCGCACGCGCTCTTGGGTGTCGAGCTTGGCCAGCAGACTTGCCTGAGCGGGGGCCATGTTACTCGGCCTCCTGGGCAAGCGCGGCGGTGACGGCGTCCTGGGAAATGTCGAGGCCGTAGGCGCGAACCCGCTCGACCGTCTGCGCGAAGACTTCCTCGATGGACGCGGTCGCGTCGATGAGCTTTACGCGGTTTGGTTCCTCGGCGGCAATGGCGCAAAATCCCTGGTAGACGCGCTCTTGGAAGGCCATGCCTTTTGCCTCCATGCGATCTGCCGCGCCACGGGCTGCCATGCGCAGCGCCGCCTGCTCGGGCGTGATGTGATAGACGAGCGTGAGCGCCGGGTGCGTACCCGCGACGGCCAGGTTGTTGGCGTCGCGTACTATCTGGCGATCGAGGCCATCGGCAAACGCCTGATAGCAGGTCGTGGAATCGTAGAAGCGGTCGCACAGGACCACCTTGCCGGCCGCGAGGGCGGGCGCGATAACCTCATGCACTAGCTGGGCACGGGCGGCCTCATACAGCAGCAGCTCGCAAGTGTCGCCCATCGCCGTATTGGCGGGGTCGAGCAGCAGAGCACGGATCTTTTCGCTGATGGCGGTACCGCCCGGCTCGCGCAGGCTCACAACCTGGTAGCCAGCGAGCTCGAGCGCACGGGCAAGCAGGCGCGCCTGCGTAGATTTACCGGCGCCATCGACACCCTCGAGCGTAATGAAGCTATGTTGAGCGGGCTCAAAAGCCATGGGCGCAGCCCCTTCCTACAAGGCGCGTAAATGCAAGTTATAGCAACCAAGCCATGATACCCCAGTGCTCGGCGCGTCCCCAATGGCTAAAGGCGCCTTTCCAAAGTTGCGGTGAAATAGGGACTGATTGAAGCCCTGAGACCGCCAAACAGTCCCTATTTCACCGCAACTTATGATGGGGAATTTTGGACGCTGGGTATAATCGTCGTATTGCATTGAAATGTGGCGAAAGGAGTGGCAATGTCTCGGTATTGCGCCTCGTGCGGCAAGCTTCTTGCAGATAATGCCAAGTTCTGCACCTCGTGCGGTGCACCCGTTGAGCAAACAACCGCGAGCGATAGCCAGCCCGCTTTTGAGCAGACCGGCTCCCTTGATACGCCGCAAGCCAAGGCGGACGACCCCCTCGCCTATCGCCCCGACCCCGCCGCAGGCCCCGCGGCCGTCGAGACCACGCAGCGCATACCCGTCGCGAGCGGCTCGCCCCAACAGCAGCCGGCTCCCGCATACGCGCCCGCTTCGCCACAGACCCCCGCTCCCAAAAAGAGCGGCACCGGGCCGCTTATCGCCGTTATCGTTGTGCTGGTGGCGATCATCATCGCCCTGGTCGTTTTCTTTGTGATCAAGCCTTTCGACAACGCCGCCACGCAGACGACTGCCGAGGTAGCTAAGCTGCACCATGACGTCGATGACGATGACCTAAAGCCTCTCGGCGATCCCAACAGCCTGTACGACGATGATGACGATGACGACGAGGATGGCGGCGAAGCAACGCTCTCCGAGCAGAACCTCTACCGCCGACTGAGCGAATACTACGACTTGCTCGAAGACCTCGACAACTACGTCCGTGGCTGCGCACAGAACTTCAACGGCAGCTATCTGGAAGAGGATCGAACCACCCGTCAAAATCTCGCCGACGTCGCCGAGCGCACGGAGGACACCATCGAGCAGTATTACGACATCGTCGAGGACCTAGACGTCCCGACGAGCTCCAAGAACTACAGCTCCTGGAAAGACATCGTTGCCCTGTACGACGACCTGAATCACCGCATTGACGCAATCTGTGATGCCTGGGAGATCAGCCTGAAATACGCCAAGCCTGCGGACCACAAGAATGAGATCGTGGCGCCGCTGTCGCGCGACAACGTGGCGGGCACCAATGACAATAAGTACCGCCTAGACTTTGAGGAGCGCTATCCCGGCGCCAAACCCGTCGAAGTGAACTAGCGCTTTGTCGTTCCCGAGCCGGCAGTTAGGGACGTTCCTAAACTGCCGGCAGAAAAGAAACGTCCCTAACTGCCGGATAAAAAACGAGCGAGGATTTTGAGGTCCTCGCTCGTTTTTGTTTTAGGTGATGTTTCGACCGTGCGGCTACTTGTCGGCAGCGGTCTTTTTGGTAGTCGACTTCTTGGCCGTCGTCTTTTTGGCGGCCGTCTTCTTGGCCGCCGTGGCCTTCTTTGCCACCGTCGTCTTCTTTCCCGCGGTCGTCTTCTTCGCCGTGCTCGCCTTGGTCGCAGTCTTGCGGCCGCGGGCGGGTTTCTTCTCCTTGGTCGGGCAATCCATGTTCACGCAGATACGCCACGGGCCGCGCGCCGTGTTGACCACCACGATGGGGGCGCCGCACTCGGGGCAGGTCTCGCCCGTCGCCTCGAGCTTACCGCGCGCCGGCAGTGGATAGCTCACGCCGCAGTCGTCGTAGTTGGTGCAGCGGATAAAGCGCTTGCCGCTCTTCTCGCTCTTGTGCGCGATCAGGTCGCCATGGCGTCCGGCCTCGGCGCACACCTTGCACTCGCCCACCTTAAGGTCAGGCTCGTAGTTGGTGGGGCACGTGGGGTTCACGCAAATCTCGAAGGCCTTCTGGCGGAACGGCTGGCACTTAATGCGCGGCGCGCCGCACTCGGGGCACACGGCTGCCTCGCCCTCGAGCGGACTTACCTTGACGCCGCTCGGCACCGGATAGGTCACGTCGCAGTCGGGCCAGCCCATGCAGCCAATGAAGCTGCCACGGGTCTTGGCGCTCGTCTTCATAACCAGGTCCTTGCCGCACTTGGGGCAGGCGCCCACGCGCGCATCGGCCGTGACGGCGTCGCTGATGGCGTCGCCCAGCTCCTGCGTATGCTTGAGCAGCTCGTCGAGCACGCCAGCCAGCAGCGCGCGCGAGTGCGTCACGACATGCTCTTCGGTATCCTCGCCGCGCTCCACACGGGTCATGTCGCCATCGAGCTCGCTGGTCATATCGGGGCTCGTGATGCGCGGGGCAAACTGCGTCAGTGCGTCGATGATGGCGATGCCCAGCTGGCTCGGCTCCACGGGATCGTTTTTGAGATAGCGCACGGCGTACAGGCGCTCGATGATGCTCGCGCGCGTGGACTTGGTGCCCAGGCCGCGCTTCTCCATCTCCTGCACGAGCTTGCCCTGGCTGTAGCGCGCGGGCGGCTCGGTCTGCTTGGCCTCGAGCTTAATGTCGAATACGTCGACCGTATCGCCCTGCTCAAGCGGCGGCATCTGCTCGTCGCGTTTAAGGCCATACGGGTAGGCCTCGCGGAAACCCGGGGTCACGAGCACATCGCCCGAAGCCACGAACGGCTCACCGTTCACATCGAGCTCGAGCTTGGTGTTCTCGATGGTCGCGGGACCCATGAGCGTCGCCAGGAAGCGGCGGGCGATGAGGTCGTAGAGCTTGCGCTGGCCGCCGTCGAGCGTGGACGGATCGCCCTCGCCCGTGGGGTAGATAGGCGGGTGGTCGGTGGTCTCGACTTTACCGCGCGTGGGCTTCATGGGACCAGCGAGTACCTTTTTGCACACGGGCGCCAGCGCCGGGTTGATCTTTGCCAGGTCACTCACCACGGCGCCCAAATCGAGCGTCGCGGGATACACGGTGTTGTCGACACGCGGATAGCTGATGAGGCCCGCCATGTAGAGGGACTCGGCGATACGCATGGTACGCGCAGGCGAGATGCCCTCGGCTGCGGCGGCAGCCTGCAGCGAGGTGGTCGCAAACGGCGTGGGCGGCTGCTGCTTGCGCGAGCGCTTGGTCACCGCGGCGACGGTTGCCGTCGCGACGCCGTCAACATGGCCGTACGCCGTCTCAGCAGCATCCTTGTCGGTAAAGCGTGCCGTCTTGTGCGCGATCTTAAATCGGTCGTCCTCGGCAGTACCCTGTGCGGCGCCCATGCCGCGGATCTGCCAATAGTCCTCGGGCACAAACGCCATGCGCTCGCGCTCGCGCTCGACCACCAGGGCAAGCGTCGGCGTCTGCACGCGGCCGGCGGAACGCACGTTGCCAAAGCCGCCAAACTTGGCGAGCGTCAGGTAGCGCGTGAGCACCGCACCCCAAATGAGGTCGATGTGCTGACGGCTCTCGCCGGCGTCGGCCAGGTTCTGGTCGAGCGAGACAAGGTTATCGAAGGCCTGCGTGATCTCGGCCTTGGTAAACGAAGAATACTGGGCGCGGGCAACCGGCAAGTCCGGCGCAACCTCGCGCACCTTGTTGAGGGCGTCCGAACCGATCAGTTCGCCCTCGCGGTCGAAGTCCGTGGCGATAATGACGCTGTCGGACTTCTTGGCAAGGTTCTTGAGCGAGCGGATGAGCTCCTTCTCGGCCGGCAGCTTAATGACGGGCGCCCAGGTGAGGTAAGGCAGGCTCTCGAGCTTCCAGCCCTTGATGGAGATACCATCGGCAAGAAACGGCTTGCGCTTGGTGTCGTAGGGCGGACGTGCCAGGCCATCGGGCATATCGGCCGGCAGCATCTCGCCGTCCTCGGTGACCGAATACCAGCCCAGCTTTTTATCGAACAGCACGCTGTCGCAAAAATCGGGCGCAAGGATGTGACCGGCAAGGCCGATGGTCACGCACTCCTCGCCCTTCCACTCAAAACGGTAGATGGCGGTGTTGTACACCTTGTCCTTTTTGGGCTTACCCGTGGACAGACGCTCGGCGATCTGGCGCGCGGCGTCGTTTTTCTCGGCGATGATGAGCTTCAAAAGAGGCTCCTATCTCGTATCTCTGCGGCTACGCCCGCCTTTTGGCGGCCGACTTACGCCCTTGCTTGCTCAATCTGCCCGATGAGCCAATCGCACCAGGCATCCATGCCCTCGCCCTTGCGAGCGCTCACGGCAAACCGCGGCGCCTGCGGATTGAGGTCATCGAGTGTCTTAGTATACCTATCCATGTCAAAATCGAAAGCCGGGGCCACGTCAACCTTATTGAGCAGCTGTGCGCCGGCGTGTTGGAAGATACCCGGGTACTTGATGGGCTTGTCGTCGCCTTCGGGCACCGAGAGAATCATGATGGACAGGTTCTCACCCAGGTCAAAGTCGACCGGGCAGACCAAGTTGCCCACGTTTTCGATAAAGATGACGTCGATGTTTTCCAGACCCACAGCCTGGTCAAACGCGTCAACGGCCTCCATGATCATGTTGCCCTCGAGGTGGCACAGGCCGCCCGTGTTGATCTGGATGGCGGGCATGCCGGCTTCCTTCATGGTGATGGCGTCGACATCCGAGGCGATATCGCCCTCGATGACGGCACAGCGCAGGCCGGCCTTGTCACGCAGGCGCTCGTTGGTGCCCAGGATCGTGGTGGTCTTGCCCGAACCGGGGCTCGACAAGACGTTGATCACATAGGTGTTTGTCTCATTAAATCGCTGACGCAGCTGATCTGCCAGGCGCTCGTTGCGCGACAGAATCGGCGACGCGATATCAATCGTTTTCTCAGCCATACTTAGCGCTCCTTACTTTGGCCCCTTTATACCCCATCACCAGATGGCTAGCGGGCTAATCGTCGGGGGTTTCGATTTCGATACTCGCGATATCGAGCTCGCGGCCGTGCAGTAGGCGCACGTTGGCACCACCACACTGGGGACAGCGACAGTGGAAGCGATCGTGGTCGAAGACCTCGCCGCAGTCCAGGCATTCACTTTGTGGGTGAATCTCCTCAACCGCGAGCTCGCAGCCCCGCGTGAGCGGGTCCTCATCGCGAAATGTCTCCCACGCAAAGTCGAGCGCCTCGCGCACAACTTCGGTCATATCCCCGATACGCAGCGTTACCAAAACGGCGCGCGAGGCCCCCGCCCCACGCGCCGCGCGAATCACTGTATCGAGTATGCCGTTGACAATGCCAACCTCGTGCATACCGATTTACTCCTCGTCGTCCTCATCGTCCGAGAACAGGTCCAGACGGCTCACAAACAAGCCCTCCTTGCCCTCGCGCGCGGTAATGACCACGCGGGCAATGGCGAGCGAAATCTCGTAGAGCGAGAGCAGGGCACCATACATGAGGCCCAGCGTAACGGGCGAGCCGTCGGGCGTAATCACAGCCGAGCCCACAAGCAGGCCAACGTATACATAACGCCAGGCACTGCGGAAAGCCGCATAGGACACGATGTGGAAGACGGACAGGTAGAAGATGATGAGCGGCAGCTCAAACGCCACACCAAAGCCGATCATAAAGAGCAGCTCCATGTTGACGTAGTTCTCCAGGTCGGGCAGCGCCGTGGCGACGGCCGAAGTTTCGCCAATGAGCCACTCAAAGCCCGCAGGGATGATGATGAAGTAGCAAAAGATTGCGCCCAGGAAGAACAGCACCGTCGAGGCGAGCACCGTGGGCACGACCCACTTGCGCTCGTTGGGGCGAAGCGCCGGCAGGAAAAACGCCAGAATCTGCCAGATAATCATGGGCGTGCACATGACCACGGCCATCTTGATGGCCAGCGAGAAGCGCAAGCCAAAGCCGCCGAGTGTGGTGGTGATGTAGAACTTACCGTCCGGCACAAAGGAGCGGATGGGATCTTCCAAGATGTCGAGCACCACGGGCGTGGCGAAGTACAGCACGATGGCGGCGGCAAAGACTGACACAACCACGATGGTCAGGCGGCGACGGAGCTCTCCCAGGTGATCGAAGAGCGGCATACGCGCAGGTCCGATAGGCATTACTCATCGCCTCCCTTCGGGGCATCGGCGGCAGCGGCGTCGTCCTCGGCCTCGAGCTCACGAGCGAGCTGGTCGACGACGGCCTTGCGCTTGCGGGGACGACGGGCGTAGAGGTCAGCCGTCGTGGGCTCTGTCGGCTCGGGCTCGGACTCGGGCTCTGCAGCAGGCTCGGGCTCGACGACAGGCTCGGCGGCAGCGGCAGGCTCGGCGCCCTCGGCCTCGGACTCCTCAGCAGCACCCTCGCCCTCGGCGGCACCCTCGCTCGCAGCCTTCTCGGCAGCAAGGCGGGCACGGCGCTCGGCAAAGGTCTCCTTCTTGGCGGGCGCTGCCGTCTCGGCGGCATCCTCGTCCGCATCGGAATCGTCATCGACGGCAGTCTTCTTGGGCTTGACCGGTGCCGAAGCGGCCTCGCTCACCGGATCGATAATCTCGGACTGAACAACGGCCGTCATCTTTTCCTGCGTCTCGCGGAACTGACGGATGGCACGGCCGATCGTGCGGCCCATCTGTGGGAGCTTATCCGGGCCAAACAGCAAAAAGCCGAAGACCACGATGATCGCGAGCTCACCCTCTCCAATACCAAACACACATACCTCCAAGGCTCGATGTGAGTCGAGCCCGCACCGCGCCATTCGGCCGGAACTCGTCTATTCATTCGGTCAAGTATAGCGCCCGGACGCCAAAACGTCCGAGCGCATCACAAACATATGCCAAACGGCATGCCCTTTTGGGGGCAAAGATTATGCAGCGGTGATCGAAATCTCCTGGTCGACACCCAACAGCTGAACCACGCGCATCACCGGGGGCTGCACATTGGTGCAGCTAAAGCGCTTGCCGTGGTCGACCGCGTGGTGCGCGGCGCCCACGAGCACGCCAATGCCCGTCGAATCGATGTAGCTCACCTGGGCAAAATCGAGCTCAACGGCCTCAGTGGGCTGCTCGAGCGCCAGGTCGATGGCATTGCGCAGGCTATCGGCGTTAGAGATATCGATCTCGCCGGTTACCTTAATGGTGTAGAGCTCTGGCGTGGGGTTGGTGGAAATACCCAAATCCATGTATACGCTCCTTTACGTATCGAAAGTGCGGATAGTACGGGAAGCCGCGCGTTAGGCGCGCTCGGCACGCGCAAGCTCGGCAGCGACAAGCTTGACGGCCAGCACCAGCACATCGAGCGCGGCCTCCAGGTCCTCGACCGTGGGATAGCTCGGCGCGATGCGGATGTTGGTGTCGCGCGGGTCCTTGCCATAAGGCCAGGTGGCACCAGCCGGCGTGAGCTTGACGCCCAGGTCGGCGCAGAGCGCGGCGACCTTCTGGGCCGAGCCCTCGGGACCATCGAAGCTTACAAAGTAGCCGCCGCGGGGGTGCGTCCAGGTGGCGCAGCCCGTCTCGCCCAGACCCTCGGTGAGCTTGCGCTCGACGGCCTCAAAGCGCGGGCGCAGGAACTCGGCATGCTTTTTCATGTGCTCCTTGACCGCCTCGATGGTGGGAAGGAAACGCACGTGGCGCAGCTGGTTGAGCTTGTCGGCGCTGATAAGGCCTGCCTTCAGGCGCTTGGAGAACTCGGCGATGACCGCGGGGCTCGCACCGATAAAGCCGATACCGGCGCCCGGGAAGGTGATCTTGGACGTCGAGGCGAAGGCCACCACGCGATCCTCGGTGCCCGCCGCGCGAGCGAGGTCGAAGATATTGGCGAGCTCGTCGGTCTCGTCGTACAGGTCGTGCACGCAGTAGGCGTTGTCCCAGAAGATGCGGAAATCGGGCGCGGCCGTGGGCATCTCGACCAGGCGACGCACGGTGTCCTCGCTAAAGGTAATGCCCGTGGGGTTGGAATACTTGGGCACGCACCAGATACCCTTGATGGAGTCGTCGGCGGCAACCAGGCGCTCGACCTCGTCCATGTCGGGGCCGTTGTCGGTCATCGCGACGGGGACGTTCTCGATACCCAGATCGGCGGTGATGCCAAAGTGGCGGTCGTAGCCGGGAACGGGGCACAGGAACTTGACCTTCTTGCCGTCGTGCGCGGCCTCATAAGCCTCCCAGAGCTCGCTGCCGCACGAGCCGCAACGCCAGAACATACCGGCAATATCGTGCTCGATCAGCAAGCTCGACGAACCCAGCACGAGCGTCTGCTCGGCGGGGCAACCCAGGAACTCCCCCGCCAGCTTGCGTGCCGAAGGAATGCCCTCAAAGCAGCCGTAGTTGGAGCAGTCGACATTGCCGTCGTGCAGATCGGCATCGGCATTGAGGATATCGAGCATGGGTCGAGAGATGTCCACCTGGGAGGGCGACGGCTTGCCGCGGGCCATGTCGAGCGCCAGGCCCTTGGCCTTGACCTCGGCGACCTCGGCTTTGAGCGCCTCGATGGCGGCATCGAGTTCGGTGGTTTCCATCTTCTGGTAGATCGTCTGCATGGGTGCGACCTTTCACGAAGCGGTACGTTGCAATTCTTCTAAGTATAGACCGCCACCGTCGCAACGTTATGAAGCCGTGATAGATTAAGTCCATCGCAATGAATTACGAATCGCCGCGCATGCCGGCATGAAGCGCCCAAGGAGGCACTATGGAGTACGGATCGTTCCAGGCCGAGGAATTCGGCGACCTTCAGCGCCTGGTCGACGGACTGTTTTACGACCGCCACGCCATCGACCGCCTGGATCTGATCGTACAGGCCGAAATCTTGGACCTGGCGCCCGATCTCATGGAAATCGTGAACCTGCTACCGCCCGGCTATTACGACCGCCGGTCACTTTGCGACCAGCTCAACTCCGCCTTGGCCGCCCACGGCTGGGGCGCCATCTACGGCACCGTGGAATAAACCTAGTCATTGGGGCCTGTGGTCAAAAAATAGCAAATATGAGTACTGTTACTTTTTTAGTAACAGCGATTTTGAATTAAAAAGGCCAGTCTTGGCCTTTTGTGTCCGGTTTTGGAAGGATGCATCAGCATTTTTCGTCCAGCCACGCAATCGTTAATGCACAGACAGAATAGATTTGTACATTATTTTTCGCGCCTAAAATGAAACGCCGTTTGTGACAGTACTCACAAACGGCGTTTTTTGGCCACTGGGGTGTCCGGCAGGTGGCAAGTACCACTCAAAACCGCGTTTTACACGCGCTCGAGCAGGCTCTGGCGTCTGTTTCTACGCGCCTACTCGTTCTTGGGCGCGGGGTGCTTGCAGATCACACTCATGTAGATCATGCCAAGTACGGCCGCGGTGACAGAGCCGGCGAGAATAGCGGCCTTGGCAGCCAGAACCTCAAACTGGGCCGTCGGGAAGGCGAGGCCGCTGATGAGAATCGACATGGTAAAGCCGATACCGCCCAGAATGCCCACGCCGGCAATCATATGCCAGTTGACATTGTGCGGCAGCTCGCAGGCCTTGAGCTTGACCAAGGCGAACGTCATGCCAAAGATACCGATCGGCTTACCCAGCAGCATGCCAAAGTACACGCCGAGCGTCACCGGGTCGGTGAGCAGCGTGCTCATGTCCACGCCCACTAGGCGAACCTGTGCGTTGACGAACGCAAAGATCGGCAGGATCACAAAGTTGACCGGCGTGGAGATCAGACGCTCCATGCGGATGAGCGGCGGGGTCACGCGGTGCATGACGCGCTCGACCCTGGTGGTCGAGACGGTAAAGTCATGCTGGCCCAGGATGTGCGCCTCGTCGTCGTAGCGGTCGTCGAGCAACGGCAGGCACTCGCCCAGCCAGTCGGTCAGACTATCGAGCTTGACGCCGCACTTGGCCGGAATGGTGAAGGCCAGGATGACGCCAGCAAGCGTGGCATGCACGCCGCTCTTGAACATGCAGAACCACAGCAGCAGGCCCAGTACCGAATACGGGGCAAGGCGGTAATGCTGCGTCTTGTTGAGCCACACGAGCGCGCAGGTCACAAGCGCGGCGGCGCCCAACCAAAACGGATTGGGGCTCTGGCCGTAGAAGATGGCGATGGCGGCGATGGAAATGAGGTCGTCGGCGATGGCGAGCGTCGAGAAGAACACGCGCACGCCGTTGGGCACGCGATTGCCCAAAAGCGACAGCACGCCCAGCGCAAAGGCAATATCGGTTGCCATGGGAATGGCCCAGCCGTTGTGCGCGCCGGCATGGTTAAAGATCAGATAGATGCAGGCGGGAACGACGACGCCGCCCACGGCCGCCAGCATGGGAAGCATAGCCTGGCGCGGGTTTTTGAGCTCGCCAACTGTCATCTCGTACTTGAGCTCAATGCCCACCAACAAAAAGAAAATCGCCATGAGGAAGTCGTTGACGAATAGCTCAACGGTGAGACCGGCCGTAAGGTTGCCCAGACCCACATACAGCGGGGTCTCCAAAAAGTGATGGATGGCCTCATAGGCATCGGTATTGGCGCAAATGACGGCGGCGATGGCGGCGAAGACCATGACGGCGGCGGAAATCGTGCCGTTCTCGGCGATGCGCTCCCAGATGTCGTGACGCTCAAAGCGCTTGCGCTCACGAACGTTGAACAGCTGCTCAGTTGCTGCCATGGGCGGCTCCTTTCACGGGAAAGCTCCCGTCTTAAAAAAGCACGGCCCGCCCAAGTGGCGGCGCCGCGCTCTAACGTATTACGCTTGCATCTAGCCTACCCTGCACGACAAGCACGCAGGCATGGCCGAAAAGCGGAACCACAGGTTGAACATTATTTGTTCAACGGCGCAGGCTCGCCTGTCCAAGAGACGACGCGGCGCCGTGCACAAAAAACGACCGGAGCGCGGGGCGTCCGCGATCCGGTCGTGGCGTTTGGTCAACTAAACCTAGCAGGCGGCCATGATGGGGGCAGCGACCTGCTTCTTACGGGAGAGGACGCCCGGCATCCAGACGCCGTCGTGCTCGTCGGCAATGCCCAGGCCCTTCTGAGCAGCCTCGGTCTCGCCCTCGAGCAGGACCTGCGAGCCCTCCTCCATGATGTCGGTGATGCACAGGACAATGCCGTCAGCACCCTTCTCGGCGGCGTAGGCGCGCATGGCCTCGCGAATCTCGTCGATCATGCCGAGTGCGCGGGTCTTGTCGACAGTCTCGTACTGGCCGATGAGCAGCTTCTTGCCGGCGGGCTCGAACATCTTGATGTCGTTGCCGACCATCTCGGCTGCGGTGAAGGAGCCGGAAGGACGGGTGAGGAAGACCTCCATGCCAAACTTAACCGGGTCGACGCCCACCTGCTCGCCGAGCTTGGCGGCGACGGCGCGGTCGACATCGGTGGTGGTGGGGCTCTTGAGCATAAGCGTGTCGGTCATCATGGCCGAGAGCAGCAGCTTGGCCTGGACGTCGGAAAGCTCAACGCCGAGCACGCCGGCGAGCTTGGTGACGATGGTGCAGCTGGAACCCCAGGGCAGGCAGATGTAGTGTAGCGGGCCGGCGGTCTCGAAGTCGCCAATGCGGTGATGATCGACAACGCCAAAGACCGTGGCGTCCTTAAGGCCGGCGACGGACTGGGCGGACTCGTTGTGGTCGGTGAGAACGACGAGCTGGCCGGCCTCGACGGACTCGATCACGCGGGGCTCGGCAATGCCGGCGTCGGCGAGCAGCTTGGCGGACTCGGCCGGAAGCTGACCCAGAGCGCAAGCCTCGTAGGTGTTGCCAGCATACTCAACCTGGTTGAGCAGCTGGGACAGGACGACGGCGCTCATGATGGCGTCGTTATCGGGGTTCTGGTGACCAAAGACAAGAACGTTTGCCATGGATATCCTCCACTTGATATGTGTACTTGGACGTAGCTATGGTAGCACGCCGATGCCGAGCCTTCGCAGACGGAAGGGCCACGGCATATTTTGGGGCAGGCACGGGGGCCAAGGCTGTCCCTTTTGCACTATGTTGGTGCAAAGTAACCTGTCCCCCTTGCACCAGCTATTTGCCGGCGGCGCGCAGGGCTACGTAGGCGGCACCGATGATACCGGCGTCGTTTCCGAGCGAAGCGACCTTAATAGGCGTCTCGCGCGAGGCGGAAAGCGCGTACTGCTTAAAGTGCTCGCGAACCTTGTCGAGGTAGACATCGGCCGAGGCGGAGGCGCCGCCGCCGATGAGGAACATCTCGGGATCAACCACGTTGGCAATAAGCGCCAGTGCGCGGCCGAGATAGTCAGCCATGGTATCGGCCGCGGCCAGCGCGAGCTTGTCGCCCTCACGGCAGGCCTGGAACACGTCCTTGGAATCGGAGGGGCCGGTCAGCTCGATGGGCTCGACGCCCGCTTTCTTGCACTCGGCAAGGTAGTTGCTCACCACGCCGGTGGCGCTGGAATACTGCTCCAGGTGGCCATGGCCGCCGCAGCCGCAGGTGCGCTCCTCGGCCGGGTTCAGGCACATGTGGCCAATCTCGCCGCCAGCACCCACAACGCCCGATACCACGTCGCCGTTAACGATAACGCCGCCGCCCACGCCGGTACCAATGGTGACCATCACCACGTTCTGTACGCCCTTGGCAGAGCCGAGCCAGGCCTCGCCCATAGCAGCAGCGTTGGCGTCGTTCTCGTACTTAACGACCGCGTCGGGGCAGTGCTCCTGGATGGCGATCTTGAGCTCGGGCAGGTTGATGGCGATGTTCGCCTTGACCTTGGCATCGCCCGATGCCGGGATGGGGCACGGAACGGCCAGGCCAATGCCCGACACAAAGGCACGCGGAATCTGGGCCTTGGCGACCACCTGGTCGATAGCCTCGGTCACCGCGGCAAAGCCCGCAGCGTCAACGATGGGAGGCGTGGGCACGCTGGCCTTGGCAAGCAGGTTTCCGTCCTCATCGAACAGACCCTCCTTGACCGAGGTGCCGCCGACGTCGATGCCGATGTAATACTGCTTAGGTTCCATGGGAGCCCGCCTTTCTCGTTTAAACATTGCCTGTATGGTACCGCTCCCAAGGCAAAAACCTACCAAAAAGGACAGGTTTGTTTTGGCAGGTTTTATCTGGGGAAGCGCAGAGTACGAGATTCGGTTCGCTGGGTGTTATATCGGTTCGGCCCCGTCCTCGGACCGATCATTTCTCAACACGACACTACTCAGATGTTTATCATTTAAAACGCTCTAATTTTTCAAGCGGGGCGACTTTTAATTTTATCTTTCTCGAACTTTTCAATAACTCAATAGAGATACTTAGGTGTTGACTATACTTTCTTTTATACTCAATCAGGTTGGAAAGGAGGTTCCGTGATCCCAAAATACGAGGCGATAGCTGCAGATATTCGTCGCACTATCGAGGATGGCGCTCTTAAACCGGGCGACAAGCTTCCCACCGTCGTTGAGTTCTGCGAGCTCTATAGCGTTTCCAAAATCACCGTCAAACGAGCTATCGAGCAAATCACCGAGGAAGGTCTTATTACCAGCCGACGCGGATCGGGTACCTACGTTAAGGACACGGCGGGACTTCCCGGCCAGGCGTTTTTCCAAGGCAAAAACGACCGTGCCCAGGGTTTTTCGTATGAGCATCGCGGGGAGAAGGTGACCTCGGTGGTCTACGATTTCTCGATCGTTAATCCACCAGCGGACATCGCAGCCCAGCTGGGAATTGCCGAGGATGACTTTGCCTATCACGTCGTGCGCGTGCGTCAGGCCGATGAGAAGCCCATCGTTATCGAGTACACCTACATGCCCCTCGAGCTGATTCCAGGCCTTAAAAAGAAGGACCTGTACGGATCGGTCTACCGCTTCATCCGCGAGCAATGTGGGCTGAAGATTTCGAGCTTCCACCGTACCATTCGCGCCGTGGCAGCAACCGAGGAAGAAGCCGAGCGTCTGGACACCAAACTTGGCTCTCCCCTGCTCGAGCTCACCCAGATTGGCTTTTTGGACAGCGGCGCCGCCTTTGAGTATTCGATCTCGCGCAACGTTGGCGATCGCTTTGAGTTGCACAACGTAACGTTGGCATAGGTTTTTGTAGTCACGCGGGCGCTCGTTTTGAGCCGTCTTACGCGGCACCCGCACAACCTTATGGGAGTATGCACATGTCCGATTTGATTAAACTCACGCCGATCTTCCACGAGAAGATCTGGGGCGGCCGCCAGTTGGAGACCGTGTTTGGCTACGACATTCCCGAGGGTCCCATCGGTGAGTGCTGGGCCATCTCGGCCCATCCCAACGGCGACTGCCAGATTGCGGAGGGCCCGTACGCCGGTCACACGCTGTCATGGCTGTGGACCGAGCACCGCGAGCTCTTTGGCAATTGCGAGGGCAAGGAGTTCCCGCTGCTCATCAAGATTCTGGATGCCAAGGACGACCTTTCGATCCAGATTCATCCCAACGACGAGTACGCCGCCGAGCACGAGAACGGCAGCCTGGGCAAAACCGAGTGCTGGTATGTACTGGACTGCGAGCCCGGTGCCACGATCATCGTCGGCCAGCGCGCCAAGGACCGCGTCGAGGCCGCACAGATGATCGAGGAAGGCCGTTGGGACGACATGCTCAACGTGCTGCCGATCCACAAGGGCGACTTTTTCCAGATTGATTCCGGTACCGTGCACGCCATCAAGACCGGCACGCTCATTTTGGAGACGCAGCAGTCGAGCGACGTGACGTATCGCCTGTACGACTACGACCGCCCCGGCACCGACGGCAAGCTGCGCCCGCTGCACATTGAGCAGAGCCTCGACTGCATCGATTTTGATGCTCAGGCTCCGGTCGACGGTACCGTGACCGCGCCCGAAGTCGACGGCGTGACCGAGCTCGAGTCTAACTCCTGCTACACCGTCGATCGCGTGCGCGTCAACGGCAGCAAGACCCTCGACCAGCGCTGGCCCTTCATGTGCCTGTCGGTCATCGACGGCGAAGGCACCGTCTGCGGCGACCCCGTCCACAAGGGAAGCCACCTGCTGGCCCCCAGCACCGTCAGCTCCATCGACCTCGAAGGCAAGATGGAACTGATCGTCTCGCACCTGTAGATCGCACCAACAACCCAAACGCAACAAGGGGCTCCCCCGTCCATATACGGGGGAGCCCCTACTCACATCTATTTATCTATCAGCCCACCCGGCTCTCCAGATCAAAAAAGCGGACGAGCAGAGCGACGTTCGCAAGCAACGTTATCTAAGGACCTGGACGGGCGTATGGGGCAACATCGATCGCGAGTTCCGCACGAGCCGGAGAGCACTTAATGTGCTATCCGTGCGAGCAGGACTGCCCGAGCAGGCGATGTTGCCCCATACGCCCGTCCAGGTCCACCGGGATCACGACAGCTTGACGATCGGAGCAAAGCCCTTCATAAGCTTTTTGGTCTGGCCGGTCTTTTCGAATTGAACCTCGATCATGTCTCCGGCGACCGAGATCACGGTACCCGTGCCAAAAGTCTTGTGGCTCACGGTATCGCCCGCGGCAAAGTCCTGCGATGCGCTGGCACGATCGACCTTGCGCTCCACCGTCGGGGACACCTTGGAAGACGGCTTTTTGGCTCGCGACGCGCCCGAACCAAAAGTCGAGGCAACACGGCCGGCGTCAGGCGAAACCCCACGATGGCGCTCGGTCCCGTAACTGCTGCCGCCAAAGAAATCGTCAAAGCTCGATCCGCCGCGCGAACCGGAACCGCCGGTCGAGCGCGTATGCGAGCCAAACACCTTGCCGCCGTACATATCCGAGCCCATGCCCGAGCCAAAGGTGCCGTGACGGTCGCCGCGCTTCTCCCAGCCCGTGCCCTCAAAACCGGCAGAACCGATGCCGCTAAACTCGATATCCTCAAACGGAATCTCGTTGAGGAAGCGCGAGCGCGGGTTGGCAGAGGTCGAGCCGTAGGTGCGACGCGTGGCCGCATAAGTCAAGAACAGGCGCTTACGGGCACGCGTGATGGCAACGTAGGCCAGGCGACGCTCCTCCTCGAGCTTGCCCGGGTCATCGCTGCCGCCAAAGTCGTGCACGTGCGGGAAGATACCCTCCTCCATGCCGGCCACGAACACCGCCGGGAACTCCAGACCCTTGGCGGAGTGGATGGTCATCATGGTAATGGCATGCGTCTCGCCGGCCAGGGAATCCAAGTCGGAGCGCAGGGCCAACCACTCCATGAGTGCCGGCAGCGCCTTGCAGGTGAGCGGACCGTAGGTGCGCTCGATCTCGTCGGCATGCACGGCGCCCGCCGGCAGCTCAGTCGGCGCGGCATACGCGTTGCCCGCGATGGCGGCGGCCAGGGCATCCTGCGGAGAAAGCGCCGGGGCGGCCAAGCTATCGAGCGGATTGGAGCCCGCGGCATCGCGCGCGCCGACGAGCGCCTCAAACGAGGATGCCGGTGCGGACGGCCCCGGCTCGGGAACGGGCGCACTCACCACGACGGGCTCGGGCTCGGCACCGGCAGGCACGTCGGCAACACCGGCCGCGCGCAGCTCTTCTAGACTCTCGAGCGTACCCTCGATATCCTCGTGCGTCTCCTCAAATTCGGCAGCGACGCCCAGGAATTCCTGGATGTTCTCGGCGCGGCTCTCGGACTCCATGGTGCCCTCGGCGCGGAAGGCCTGCAGCAGACCCGTCTTATCGACGATCATCTCGACGACGTCCTTGAGCTCGCCGTCCATGCGACGACCCTCGCGCACCAGCGACACAAAGCTCGACAGGCCGTTGCGCACCTTGGCGCTAAACATGCCCGTCTCGGCGCACGCGATCTCGCAAGCCTGGAAGAACGAGCAACGGTTGTCGCGCGCCAGCTGCTCGATCTTTTGGATCGAGGTGGAGCCGATGCCGCGGCGCGGCGTGTTGATGACGCGCTTGACGCTCATCTCGTCTGCCGGGTTCACGATCATCTTAAGGTAGGCCATAACGTCGCGGATCTCGGCACGGTCGAAGAATCGCGTGCCGCCCACAATCTTGTAGGGCACGCCCGCGCGCAGGAACATATCTTCGAGAATACGCGACTGGGCGTTGGTGCGGTAGAACACGGCGATATCGTCGTAACTCGTGCCCTTGGAGTGCAGCTTTTCGATCTCGCCGGCAATCCAGCGGCCCTCGTCGCGCTCATCGCTTGCCTGGAAGGCCTGGATCTTCTCGCCGTCGCCCTCGGCCGTAAACAGGCGCTTGTCCTTGCGCTGCGAGTTGTGGCGCACCACGGCGTTGGCGGCGCTCAGGATGTGACCCGTAGAGCGATAGTTCTGCTCCAGCTTGACGGTCTTGCAGTTTTTAAAGTCCTTCTCAAAGTCCAGGATGTTGGTGATGTCGGCGCCACGCCAGCTGTAAATGGACTGGTCATCGTCGCCCACGACCATGAGGTTTTGGTACTTAGCGGCCAGCAGGTTGGCGATTTCGTACTGGACGTGGTTGGTGTCCTGATACTCGTCGACGCTAATGTAGCGGAAGCGCTCTTGGTACTTATCGAGCACCTCGGGACGGGTGCGCAGCAGCTCGAGCGCGCGCACGAGCAGGTCGTCAAAGTCCATCGCATTGGCGGCGCGCAGGCGGCGCTCCAGCTCTAGGTAGACCTGCGCGGCCTTTTTGTCGTTGGGGCTATCGGCGCTCTTGAGCATGTCCTCGGGGCCGATCATGGCGTTTTTGGCCGAGCTAATCTTGCTGCGGATCATGTTGATGGGGAACTGCTTTTGCTCGATGCCGAGCGCCTGCATAATGTCGCGCACCATGCGCTTTGAGTCATCGTCATCGTAGATGGTGAACTGGCCGGTGTAGCCCAACAGGTCGGCGTCCTCGCGCAGCATGCGCACGCACATAGCATGGAAGGTGCACACCCACATGCCGCGGGTACCGCTGGGAATGAGTGCCGCCAGACGCTCGCGCATCTCTGCCGCGGCCTTGTTGGTAAACGTAATGGCAAGAACCTGCCAAGGCTTAACACCCAGGTCGCCGAGCATATGTGCGATGCGGAAGGTCAAGACGCGGGTCTTGCCCGAGCCGGCGCCGGCGAGCACCAGCAACGGGCCCTCGGTGGACAGGACCGCCTCGCGCTGGGCGGGATTAAGGCTGTCGATGTCGACGAGCGGTTTGGCGGGCTTGGGCGCCGGCACGGGAGCGTCGTAGATGTCGAGCGGAACGAGCTCGGGCTCCGGCGCAGCGGGGGCGGTGTATGCATCGAGCGGCACGGGTTCCGGCGCGGGCGGTACGGGTACCGCGGCGTTCTTTTCCCAGGGCAGGGGCTGGGTCATGGGCGACTCCTCATCTGACGGACGGCGCGCCTGCGGGCGGCGCCATAGTTTGAGCCGTACCAGTATACCGAGCCGCGCGGACACCGACGCAAATCACACCACGACTCCGTGCGCCACCGTCAGGCCCGCCCCAGCGGATTTGGTGCATTGGGGGGCCAACGATGTCATGGCAGCAGCGAGCGGCGGCCAGAGCGAACAAATTGGCATGAAAAGGGGGCGGCATAGACCTTTTGGTCATGCCACCCCCTTTGAATGACAAGTTGTCGCTCTGGTCGCCGCGCAGCGTCAACCAAGTTACAGGCCGAGCATAGGCTCCAGGACAAAGAAGTACGCGAGCACCACGATGCCCAGGATGATGCGGTAGACGCCGAAGCACTTGAAGTCGTGACGGCGCACGAAGCCCATAAGCCACTTGATGGCAATGAGCGACACCACAAAGGCGACGACGCAGCCCACGCCCAGGATGGCGATTTCGTTGGTGCCGAACGTGCCGCCCTTAATAAAGTACTTGACCAGCTTGAGCGCACTCGCGCCAAACATGACGGGAATGGCCAGGAAGAACGTAAACTTGGACGCCACCGAACGCGTGCAGCCCAAAAGCAGGCCGCCGATGATCGTGGAGCCGGAGCGCGATGTGCCCGGAATCAGCGAAAGCACCTGGAAGCAACCGATACCCAGCGCGGTCTTCCAGCTCAGATCCTCGAGCGTAGTGATGGAGCCAAAGTCCAAGCTATCGTCATCGTCTGCGGCGGCAGTCGCAGCGGGCGCGGCAAAATGCGCACCGGCGGGACGTCCGCCCGCCACCACGGCACGCGAACCAAACGAACCGGCAAGAGCAGCCTGGTCGCGCTTGTTCGCGCGCCAGTTCTCGATCACGATAAACAGCACGCCGTACACAATGAGCGCCAACGCCACGACGGGAGCATTGTAGAAATGCTCCTCCATCCAGTCGTTAAGCGGCAGACCGATCGCCGCGGCGGGAATGCAGCCGAGCACAATCTTGCCCCATAGCACCCAGGTGTCGCGACGGCCCTCCTTGCCCTTGCTGGGAGAAAACGGGTTGAGGTCGTAGAAGAACAAAACGCAGACGGCCAAAATGGCGCCAAGCTGAATCACGACCAGGAACATATTCCAGAACGTCTCGCTCACGTTCATCTTGACGAACTCGTCCACCAAGATCATGTGACCGGTCGACGAAACAGGCAGCCATTCGGTGATGCCCTCGACCAGGCCCATGAAGGCAGATTTTAGAAGCTCAATGATATCCAAAGGGACCCCCTCGTTAGACACCCGCCGATATTGTTCTGCGGACGGTGCGGGCGATGTCCCATTATCAACCGTTGGCGGCGCGCCTGCGCCTACCCTTACCAAAAAACTCGCCCGTTCACAGAATTGCGAGCGGTCAAACCCAAATCCTTGGGTATAACTGCAACAAGATAAAGTGTCCGGCGGCCACGCATCCGCGCCCGCCCGATGCACGAGCCCCACGCCCGTGCGATAGACCAAGGAGGAAACCATGAACGAGGGCTACACCAAGGTATTTGTTTCACTCGACGGTACTGAGCAGCAGGATTTTGTGCTCGCACGCGCCATCAAGGTCGCCGCGAACAACGGCGCCAAGCTGATTATCGGCCACGTTATCGATTCCACGGCACTCGAGAGCGCTGGTTCCTATCCGGTCGATCTGGTCAACGGACTGGAGGAGGCATTTAAGAACTCCATCGCCAAGCAGCTCGAAGAGGCCAAGGCCAATCCCGACATTCCCGAGGTCGAGGTCATGATTCGCGCCGGCCGCATTCGCGAGACGCTCAAAGACGAGATGCTCGACGTGGTCAAGCCCGACCTGGTGCTCTGCGGCGCTCGTGGCCTGTCCTCGATCAAGTATGCACTCCTGGGTTCAATTTCGACGTTCCTGCTGCGCAACACCGACTGCGACATCTTGGTCGTGAAGTAGCAAACGTACGCCTAACGCATCGCGGAGCGCAAGCCCACGTGCCCAAGTCTTCCAAGAGCGGGACCACCATTACGGTGGCCCCGCTTTGCTTTAGGCTGAGAATTGCTCCAGAACCCTCATTCTCTCAACGGAATCCGTCTGAATTTTCAGAGCGACCCGACCCAAATCTCCGGTTGCAGAGGCAAGTTCTGCAAGCTGGGCAGACACCTCTTCAGCCACTTCCGCCGCGATGTTCTTGATCATCTTGAGTGGCAGATGCAAATCTTGAGACATGAATTCGAAATCTTCAGGAGTCACCCCATCGATCACCCGGTGATCCCCAATATCAATCCCAAGATTATGGTCGTATCCCATTATCGTCGTGCAAACAATATCGTATGCAGGGGCCAACCTCTTTTCCCGCCAACTCGGACTATAAAGAAACGAATGGTTCTTGAGATGCGAGTCGCAATTCCCCAACGCATAATCGACCATTACCTGACGAGCGAACATTTGAGTATCAGCAATTACGTTAGACGATTGCTCTCTTATCAATCGGCCGCAAAGAGCCATATAGCAGCTATCGGGACGTGTCTCGTATTTCATATACGAAGGCCAGCCAACCGCTTGGCAAAAATCCTCCTGATGCAGCCTCAGAGGCACATCGAATCCGCTCATCGACGGCGGCTCATTGCTCCAGATTCTGTCATAACGCTCGGAAAAGAACGCACCAGGAATCGTATCCGAAGCTTCTGAACGGGCAATTTCAAGCCCAGCAGCAGACGCTGCCGTCATGCAAATTAATTCGTTGAACGGCAAATCCGGATGTTTAGTTGAAGCAATCTTGACTATGTGAGTCGAGGGGGCAGAGCCGAGCGGCAGCATCCAATCCCCCGACCCGGCCTTTTTTGCATCTTTACCGCGCGGTAAAAACCAACCGGTTTTAGACTGAGCGCCCGCCAACGACAGCCTCGAATCCTGCATATCATTTGCAATCTCAAACACTTCCGCCTTAGAAAGTGCCTCAAAATCCTCGTCTTGCAGAGGACGATAGCCCGGATCGTAGCTCGATTTCTCATCGCCGAGAAACCTCAAGGCACCAACGCACTCATCGCCCAAACGCTCGAGCATCGATAAATAGTCTGACTGGGGGATTTGAAAACGCATCGACAGCTCATGCCGAACCGGGCCCTCGGGAAGCATGCCCGAAAAGAAGGCCGAAAACTCATTGCTGGCATATGGCTCATGTCGCAAGGGAAGAGAAGCTGAGAGTGCGGCAGCATCGTCGCGTTCAAGATATCCCTCATCATATGCAAACGTCTCGTTTACGGGGTCGGCCCTCTCAAATTCTCCGACCAGCTCAAACGTTCCCCGATACTCACGATAAACCTTTAATGCCATGAGCCGTCGCCCCTCTCCCTCAGGATCAAATCGACCCCCAAGCTGTTAGCGATTTGAAGGGTTTGGCGAAGATTGGCACCCGCCTTTCCACGCTCAAGCTCGCTCACAAAGCGCAAACTGCACTGGTTGAAATCAGCCACATCGCGTTGGGTATAACCGAGCTTCTTCCGGCGCTCACGCAAATATGCACCGAGTTCAGCTGGGTCAAAAATCGTTCGCTCATTCCAGTCTTGCATGCTAATCCCCTATGATTATCCCAAACGGGATAATCATAGCACATCATGATGGAATTATCCCGTTTGGGATAATTGTCTTAACGTGAATGACGCTCCGGGACGTTACACCGCGACGACTACTCAAAGTATTGGAATTTGTTGGTCGAGAAGGCAAACGTGACGACGAAGCCTTCGCCGGGCTCGGATGCCGCGGTGACATCGATACCCATCTTGAAGCACAGACGCGCCACCAGGTAGAGGCCAATGCCCGTTGCGCGCTTGGTGGTGCGGCCGTTGTCGCCGGTAAAGCCCTTCTCGAACACGCGCGGCAGGTCGGCCGCGCTCACGCCGCAGCCGTTGTCCGCGACGGTGAGCTCGATGCGTTCGCTCGCCAGGCCCTCGTCCAGCAACGCGCCCGAAAACACGATCTTTGCGCCGTCCTCGCGCGCATATTTAATGCTGTTCTGAATGAGCTGGCCCAGAATAAACTCGAGCCACTTCTCGTCGGTAAAGACCTCAAAGTCGAGGTTCTCGCACACCGGGGCCACGTGCGCCGCGATGAGCTCGCGCGCGTTGGCCTTAATCGCGCCCGTCACCAAGGTCTTGAGATCCCAGCGGCGAATCAGGTAGTCGCGCTCCACGACTACCGAACGCGCGTAGTACAGCGCCTGGTCGATATAGCGCTCCACGCGAGCCAACTCACGGCCCAGGTCATCCACACGAGACAGGTCGTCTTCGCTGCCATCCAGGTTTTCCAAAATTAGATGAGCCGCCGCCAGGGGCAGTTTGGCCTCGTGGACCCAGCTCTCGATATAGTCGCGATAGTCATCGGTCTGACGCCGGCCTTCGGCAACCTCGTCGCAAGCGGCTTTGCCCACCCGGCGCAAGACCTCGTACTCGAGCTCGCCCTCGGCATAGGTCGGGCATTGCACCATCTCCTGCACCCATGCGGGGCTCTCGAGCTCCTCGGCCGCGCGCTCCAGCTGACGCAGAAAACGGCGGCGACGCGCGTACTCGACCACGATGCCGAGCATACCAAAGATAAAGGACACGCCGACCGCCACGACCACAATAGAAACGGGTGCACCGGCGACCGTCAGCACAAAGCAGCTCAGCAGCACGCCGCACGTCCACACGGCGACGGGAAGCAGCGCATCTTTAAAGAATTTGCCAAACGACATAGCCGGCCCCTAGACCGAATAGCCTTGGCTGCGATGCGTCGTCAAATACCCCTTGATGCCGATTTTTTCGAGCGTGGTGCGCAGGCGGTTGATGTTGACGGTGAGCGTATTGTCGTCCACGAAGGCGTCGGAGCCCCACAGGTCCTGCATGATGGCCGAGCGCGAAACAATCTTGCCCACGCGACTCAGAAGCAGTGAGAGGATACGCAGTTCGTTTTTGGTGAGCTCGGTGCTAGTGCCGGTTTGCGTGTTGGTGACCATTGAGCGGGCGAGGTCGAGCTCCAGCCCCTTGTGGACAAGTGTACTGCGCTCGCCTGCCGCCGCGGTGCGACGCAGCAGTGCGTTGATGCGCGCCACAAGCACGCGCGCGCTGTAGGGCTTGGGAACAAAGTCGTCCGCGCCGAGCGTCATGGCCATGACCTCGTCGATCTCGGTCGTGCGCGACGTGAGAACGATGATGGGGACCTCGGATTCGCGACGGACCTCATGGCAGATGTGCTGGCCGTCTTTGACGGGAAGCGTGAGGTCGAGCAGCACCAGGTCGGGTGCGGCGGCGAGAATATCGCGCGAGACATGCTCAAACGATTCGCAGGCCTCGATTTCAAACCCAGCGCGGGCAAGGATGTCGACAAGCTCACGACGGATGGGCTCGTCGTCCTCAACGATATAGATCAGCGCCATGGATTCCGCTCCCCTCTTGGTTGTCTTGCCACCATTATGGCTGCGAAACTGCAGGTGTGCACCGCGCGCGGTGCCAAGGTGACAGAACTGTTCGCGAACGAAAGCGTTTAGCTTGCCCTTCGCTCGCAGCGGTGGCGGGGACCAAAATGATTCTTTAATCCCCGTCCCAGAAAAATCATTTAGCGGCGGGCACGGAGCTTTTCGTAGCCTTCGGCGAAGAAGGCGACCGTGGCGGCGTCGGCCTCGGCGGCATCTGTCTCGGTCGCGGGGACCACGCCGTGCTCGTCGCTCACTAGGAACAGCGCGCCCTTAAGCTGCGCGGGAATGTCTACGCGCGTGACCGGGATGCCCTTGGTCTGGGCCAGCTGCTCGATGAGCGTCGCCGTGCCGCACAGGCACTCGTCCGCCGGCGCCACAAAGGCAAGCTCGCCGTTGTTGACGGCGGCGAGCAGCTCGGGCGCCACGCCGGTTTCGTCGGCCTCGGAGCGGGCCTCTGCGGAGCGGGCGCGCAGCGCCTTGGCCGACGTATCGGCGAGCGGCTCGTACTCCCCCACCGTCATGGCGGCGTTGCCGTTGACGTCGATCACCAGCATGAGCACGCCGTCATGTGCGGTGTAATCGCCCTCGGCAAGCGACCACTCAACGTGCTGTTTGGCCCAGCTGAGCATGTTATGGGTAAGCGGCTCGCCCTGCACCAGGCGCTCGGACAGTGCGCGGATGTGGCGGTTGAGCATGGGCACCTTTTTGTTGGACATGCGCCAACGGCAGACAAGCGCGGGCTTGTCGAGCGTGAACTTCTCGACCGCCTCCTGATTGGCGCAAAAGTCCTCGTACGCACGCTGATCCTCGGCATTGCCAAACAGCTCGGCATCATCAATCTGGGGCATGGTCATACCTTTCGTGTTAGTCATTCCGTCCTCTTATACCAAAAAGACGGCCCTCCAAACGGAGCGACCGTCTTTTGCAGAGATTATTTTAGAAGCGAGGCAAGTCCAAGGGACGAGATAACATCCCATCCTCCCCAGTCAACCTAACAGGTCGGCGAGGGTTGCCCAGATGCCGCAGATTGCCGTGAAAGAGGAGCGACGCGTACTTGGGTACGCGAGCGACGAATGAACGGCAAGGTGCGGCGGCTGGGCAAGACTTCTGCGAGCGC
>CABUCA010000008.1 GCA_902489965.1 uncultured Collinsella sp. | reverse complement strand
TCGTGCGAGCAGGACTGTCCGCAGTAGCGAGCAATGCCCCAAACCGCGTCCCCCAGTAACGCCTACGAGAAGTCAGCAACCTGAGCAGTCAGCGCCGCCAGGATCTCCTTGAGCTCAGCTGCACGGTCCCTCTTCTTCTGGACCACCGCGGGCGCGGCCTTAGCCACAAAGCCCTCGTTCGCGAGCGTCTTCTCGCAGCCGGCAAGCTCCTTCTGCGCCGCGGCGATCTCCTTCTCCAGACGCGCCTTCTCGGCCGAAAGGTCAACCTTGCCCTCGAGCACCACAAAGACCTCGACACCGCTGTCGACCACGGCAATGCTCGCGGCCGGCTTCTCGACGTCGGTGCCCATGACCAGCGAAGCGGTGTTGGCCAGCGGTTCAATCGTCGAGCGCAGGCTCTCGAGCTTCTCGATATCCTCGGCACCGGCGCGCACGACCACGTCGAGCTCGGCCTTGGGGCTCAAGCGATAACGCGAACGCGTGGCGCGGGCGGCAGACACGACGGCGCGGCACAGCTCAAACGCGCGCTCGGCGTTCTCGTCGACATACTTGGCGTAGTCGGCGGGCTCGGGCCACTTGGCAATCATGAGTGCCTCGGCACGGTCGACGTTGCCCTCCGCATCCAGATCGAGCACGCTCGCCGGCATGTTGTCCCAGATCTCCTCGGTAACGAACGGCATGAGCGGGTGCATCAGGCGAATGGAGGTGTCGAGCACAAAGATCAGGTTGCGCTGCGCCTGCAGACGACCCTCGCCCTTCAGGCGGGCCTTGGTGACCTCGACGTACCAGTCGCAGACCTCGTTCCAGAAGAACTGCTGCACGCCGCGGGCCATATCGCCAAAGGTGTAGTTCTCAATACCCTCGGTGACCATCTTGACGGCCTTGGCCAGGCGGCTGAACATCCAGGCGTCGGCGGGCGTCTCCACAACGGGCTCGCCGGGCGTGTAGCCTTCCATGTTCATGAGCAGGAAGCGGCTGGCATTCCAGATCTTGGTCACAAACGACTTGGCCTGCTCGGTACGCGGGCTGTCGATAAGCTTCTTAGTCTTCTTGTCGATGTTCGCGTCAAACTTGACGTCCTGGTTGTTGGTGCAGAGCGTCAGCAGGTTGTAGCGCATGGCGTCGGCGCCGTACATGCCAATGAGATCCATGGGGTCAACGCCGTTGCCCTTGGACTTGGACATGCGGCTGCCGTCCTTGGCAAGAATCGTCGGGTAGATGACGACGTCCTTAAACGGCACCTCGTCCAGGAAGTACAGCGAGCTCATGACCATGCGGGCGACCCACAGCGCGATGATGTCACGCGCGGTGACGAGCGCCGTCGTGGGGTGATGTCCCTCGAGCAGCTCCGGCTTTTGCGGCCAGCCCTGCGTGGCGAAGGTCCACAGCTGCGAGCTGAACCAGGTGTCCAGCACGTTCTCGTCCTGATGCACGTGATGGCCGCCGCACTTGGGGCACACGTCGGTGTCCTCGGTAAGGGCGTCCTCCCAGCCGCAGTCCTCGCAGTAGAACACGGGGATGCGGTGGCCCCACCACAGCTGGCGCGAGATGCACCAGTCCTTGAGGTTTTCCATCCAGGTGGTGTAGGTCTGCGTCCAGCGCGCGGGGTGGAAGGTGACCTTGCCGGAGTTGACGGCGTCGAGCGCCGGCCCCTTGAGCTTGTCGACGGCCACAAACCACTGCTCGGACAGCCACGGCTCAAGCGCGGCGTCGCAACGGTAGCAGTGCATGACGGAGTGATCGAGGTCCTCGACGTGATCGAGCAGGTCGTGCTCCTCGAACCACTTGATGACGGCCTCGCGGCACTCGTCGCGGTTCATGCCGGTGAACTCGCCGTAGCCTTCGACGACCACCGCGTGCTCGTCGAAGATGTTGATCTGCGGCAGGTCGTGAGCCTGACCCATGGCGTAGTCGTTGGGGTCGTGGGCCGGAGTAACCTTAACGAAGCCGGAACCGAAGTTGGCGTCGACATGCCAATCCTCAAAGATGGGGATCTCGCGGTCGACGATGGGAAGCTTGACGGTCTTGCCCACGAAGGCGGCCTTCTCGGGGTCCTTCGGGGAAACGGCGACGCCCGTGTCGCCGAGCATGGTCTCGGGGCGCGTGGTGGCGACGACGATGTAGTCCTGGCCGTTGACCGGCTCGGTCAGCGGGTAGCGCAGGTGCCACAGGTGGCCCTTCTCGTCCTTATACTCGGCCTCGTCGTCCGAGATGGCGGTGGTGCAGTTGGGGCACCAGTTGACGATACGCTTGCCACGGTAGATCAGGCCGTCGTGGTACCAGTCGCAGAAGACCTTACGCACGGCCTGGGCGTAATCCTCGTCCATGGTAAAGCGCTCGTTATCGAAGTCGACGGAGCAGCCCATGCGCTTGATCTGCTCGACGATGATGCCGCCGTACTCGTGGGTCCAGTCCCAGCAGGCGTCGACAAACTTGTCGCGACCGATCTCTAGGCGGCTGATGCCCTCGCTCTTGAGCTTCTTGTCGACCTTGGTCTGCGTGGCGATACCGGCGTGATCGGTTCCGAGCACCCAGCGCGTGGACTTGCCGCGCATGCGGGCCATACGAATGATGGCGTCCTGGATGGAGTCGTCGGTAGCGTGACCCATGTGAAGCTTGCCGGTAACGTTGGGAGGCGGAATGGTGACGGTGCAGTCGCCCACGCCCTCACGACGCTTGTAGTAGCCGCCGTCGAGCCACTTCTGCAGGATCGCCGGCTCGTTGGTCGACGGATCGTAGTTCTTGGGCATTTCTTCCATATATCTCTCCCTGTCCCGCCGGGGAGGAATGTAGGCCCGCCAGGGTCTGCATTCCTCCCCTTAGGTATCGATTACTTCAGTCTGATATGACTTCGCTGAGGCTTAAACAAACACACAGAATAACACAGGTAGTTGGGGTTATTGCGTATATATAAAATAGCCTCCGACCACGGATGGTCAGAGGCTATTTGCAAGCACGTTTTTGGCTGGTTTACCCGTAGATGCGTTGGGGCTGCTCTTCGCCCTTTACGGAGGCTTCGGTCACGATGACCTTAGTGACGCCTTCCTCGCTGGGCAGGTCGAACATCGTCTGCTGCAGCACGTCCTCGCAGATGGAGCGCAGGCCGCGGGCGCCGGTCTTGCGGGCGAGCGCCATGCGGGCGATCTCGTGCAGGGCCGCATCCTCAAACTCAAGCTCAACGTCCTCGAGCTGGAACATCTTACGATACTGGCGCACCACGGCGTTCTTGGGCTCGGTCAGAATCGACACCAGGTCATCCTCGTCGAGCGCCTGCGTCTGGGTGACGACGGGCGTACGTCCCACAAACTCGGGGATCATGCCAAAGGCGTTGAGGTCCTGTGGGAGCACCTGGCGCAGCAGGTCGTTCTCATCGACCGAGGTGGGGCCGGCAATCTCGGAGTTAAAGCCCACGCCCTTGTTGCCCACGCGATCGGCGATGATCTTATCCAGGCCCACAAAGGCACCGCCGCAGATGAACAGGATGTTGGTCGTGTCGATCTGCAGCAGCTCCTGCTGGGGATGCTTACGGCCGCCGGTGGGCGGAACGCTTGCCACCGTGCCCTCAAGGATCTTAAGCAGCGCCTGCTGAACTCCCTCGCCCGAGACATCGCGGGTAATGGAGAGGTTCTCGGCCTTACGGGCGATCTTATCAATCTCGTCCACGTAGATAATGCCCACCTGAGCGCGCTCAATGTCACCATCGGCAGCATTGATGAGCTTGAGCAGGATGTTCTCCACATCCTCGCCCACGTAACCGGCCTCGGTGAGCGCGGTGGCGTCGGCGATGGCAAACGGCACCTCGAGGATACGTGCGAGCGTCTGGGCGAGCAGCGTCTTACCGGTACCGGTGGGACCGAGCAGCAAAATGTTGGACTTGGCGAGCTCCACCTCGTCCATATCATCATCGAGCTGCGAGTCCAAACCGTCGTCAAAGGCCGAAAGCGCAACGCCGCCCTCGATCACGCGGCGATAGTGGTTGTACACGGCCACCGACATGGCACGCTTGGCGTCCTCCTGGCCCATAACATAGGCCGAAAGCTCGTCATAGATCTCGTGCGGCGTCGGCACGTGTGTGATGACCTGACGGTCGTCCTCAAGCTCAAAGCCCTCGGTCTCGGGGTCCACAGCCGGCTGGGATGCAGCCTGACCGTGGTCGTTGAGGAAGCCTGGCAGTTTGCCGTTGCGGGCAGCGTCCATAAAGTCCGAAGCCAGCGACTCTTCCAGAATCTCGGAACAGGCGGCGACGCACTCGTCACAGATAAAGATGTTGGTCGGGCCCTTTACGAGGCGACGAACCTGGCCCTGCTCTTTTCCGCAGAAGGAGCAGCGGATGGGGTTGCCGTTCTCGTCAAAGTTGTCCTGCATGTTACCTGCCATCCTAGGCGTCCTTCGCGGCGAGATCGCGCGAGGTGACGATACGGTCGATCAGGCCGTAGTCGAGGGCCTCGGCAGCGGTCAGGTAGTTGTCGCGCTCGGTGTCGGCCTGGACCTTCTCGATGGGCTGGCCCGAGGCGTCGGACAGGATCTGGTTGAGCTCGCGGCGAGTCTTCTTGATCTCCTCGGCCACGATCTCGATCTCGGTCTGCTGACCCTGGGCACCGCCGCTGGGCTGGTGAATCATGACCTTGGAGTGCGGCAGGCAGAAGCGCTTGCCCTTGGCGCCGGCCGAAAGCAGCACAGCGGCCATAGACGCGGCCATACCGACGCAAATGGTCGAGACCTGCGGCTTGATGAAGTTCATGGTGTCCAGAATCGCCAGGCCGGAGTAGACCTCGCCACCGGGCGAATTGATGTAGAGCGAGATATCCTTCTCGGCATCCTGGCTCTCAAGATGCAGCAGCTGGGCAACGACCAGGTTGGCGCTGACGGAGTTGATCTCCTCGCCCAAGAAGATGATGCGGTCGTTGAGCAGGCGCGAATAGATATCGTAGCTGCGCTCGCCGCGCGGCGTCTGCTCGATAACGTATGGCACGAGGGCGGAATCGAACTTGGCGATCATACGCATCTCCATTTCTCTCTTGCGGACCAAATTGGTTCTAGATAAACGTACGGTGCCCGCATGCTATGCATTGGCTGGCACCGTACGAAGCAACCGGATAACCGGTGTATAACTTTACCCCATCACGGGCGCACGCATGCGCTCGCGGGCAAGGTGGCGAGAATTACTCGGCGTCCTTGGCGGTCTCGTCGACCTCGGTCACCTTGGCGTTCTCGACCAGGTGGTCGACGGCCTTGGAGCGACGGATGGACTCGCGGACAGCAGGCATGCGGCCATCGGCGATGAACTCAGCCTTGGAAGCCTCGACGTCCTTGACGCCAGCCTTCTCGAACTCGGCGTTGATGTCGTCCTCGGTGACCTCAATCTTGAGCTCACGGGCAAGGGCGTCCAGAGCCAGGGACTCGCGGGCGACGTCGTTGGCCTGCTTGTGCAGGTCGCCGATGAACTGCTCCATGGTCAGACCGGAAGCGGGCAGCCAGGTGTCCAGCGTCATGCCGCGGGCAGCGAGGTTGGACAGGAAGTTCTGGCCAAGCTCCTCAAAGACGGACTGCTCGTAGTCGGCATCCATCTCGTCGAGCTGCAGGCGCTCGGCGAGAGCGGAGACGCAACGGTTCTCCTTCTCGGCCGGCAGGCGGGAAGCCTTGTCCTGCTCGATCTCGATCTTGATGGCGTCGCGCATAGCGTCGATGCTGTCGAAGCCAAAGTCGGACTTGACGAGCTCGTCGGTGAGCTCGGGGGTGTTGCGGACCTTGATGCCCTTGACGGTGACCTCGACGGTGTGGGTCTCGGCCTCCTCGCCCTCCTCGACCTCGTCGGTCCAGGTGACGGTCTTGACGTCGTCAACGTTAGCGCCGATCAGGGCCTCGTTGAACTCCTTGGGGTTGCTGTCGCTACCGGCGATGAGCATGCGGCCCTCGGCGGCAAAGTTGTCGGCGTTCTCGACGGCCTTGAGATCGACGGTGACGTAGTCCTCGGCCTCGACGGCGCGACCCTCGACGTCCTCGAAGGTGGCACGGTAGTTGAGGAGCATCTCGACCTGGTTGTTGATCTCGGACTCGGTGACCTCCGCAGGGGGCATCTCGATCTCGACAGCGTCGAAGGAGGAGAGCTCGGCAGCAGGACGCAGGGAGAACTCGACGGTGTAGGTGTAGTCCTCGTGATCCTTGGCGAGGTCGAGCTCCTTGTAGTCACCGTTCTTGGTGGGGACGATGTCCAGCTCGTTGAGGACGGCGGGCTCGTTGGCGGCGATCAGGTCGTTGGTGGCCTGAGCGAGGGTAGCCTCGGCGCCAAGTGCGGAGTCGATGACCGGACGGGGAGCCTTGCCGGCGCGGAAGCCCGGGAAGCGGTACTTCTTGGCGGTATCCTTGTAGGCCTTCTTAATCGCGGCGTCGACGTCGGCGGCCGGGATGGTGACCGTAGCGGTGAGCTTGGCGTCCTTGACGTCAGAAGCGGTGATGTTCAACACGTTCCTCCTCATACTGCCCAGCTTATCTGAGGTGCTGGTACCTTTATGCAACAAAGTGTCGCGACGGCCAAGGCCGACGCTGGTGCGTTGGTGCGGGCGAAAGGACTCGAACCTTCACGGGAATCCCACCAGAACCTAAATCTGGCGCGTCTACCAATTCCGCCACGCCCGCATGAGCGCACAGACTAGGAATGATAGCAGATACGAACGGCAAGCGCACGCACACCTTTTACAGGCTCACGACCTCACCACGAGTCCAAGCCAACAGAGCGCACGCCACCCCATCTCATAAGTTGCGGTGGAATAGTTCCTGTTTGGGGCTCCAGTCCTCCAAAACAGGAACTATTCCACCGCAACTTCGGTGGGACCCGGCAGTCTGGCGGTGCTGGCCATGCGCCGGAAAGCGTGTCCCGGTTTGGCGTCTTGGAATGGGATGGGGTTTCCGCAAGAAGGCTCAACCGGAAAGCGTGTCCCATTCTGAGCCAGAATTATGGGATGCACTTTCCACTTGAGGCATCAACCGGAAAATGCATCCCAGTTTGACGCCTCAAAATGGGTCGCGCTTTCCGCGAAGGGCTTCAAAAGGAAACTGCATCCCAGATTTCGGCTGAAAAGTGGGATGCAGTTTCCGAACGGAGTCAGGTAAACGCCGGTAGAGGTAGCTCGCCTACTCCCCTAGCAGTGCTTTCTCCGGCGTGATGGGCAGCGAGCGCACCTGGTGTCCGGTGGCGTGCGCAACGGCCGAGGCCACGGCGGCGAGCGGCGTGTTGATGACGACCTCGCCGATCGACTTGGCGCCAAACGGGCCCGTCGGCTCGTAGCTCGGCTCAAAGGCCACGCGAATGCTGCCGATATCCAGGCGCGTGGGCAGCTTGTAGCTCATAAAGTTGCCGGTGCGCAGGCGACCGCGGTCGTCGTGCTCGACGATCTCGTAGAGCGCGTGACCGATACCCTGGGCAATGCCGCCCTCGGCCTGGACGCGCGCGAGCGCCTCGTTGATCACGGTGCCGCAGTCCACAGCCGCCGCGTAGTCCACCACAGTCACCTTGCCGGTAGCCTTGTCGACCTCGACCTCGGCAATACCGGCCATAAACGGCGGAGGCGAAACGGGCAGGCAGGCAGAGGCGTGCGAGGTGAGCGCGTCGCCGCCCGAGATGTTCTTGACGCACAGGTTGGCAAAGTCGCGCAGCGTGAGGTAGCGGTTCTGCTCACGCGCGGCACGCTCGTCGGACAGGCGCACATACTGACCATCGAAGACCACATCGGCGGCGTCCACATCCCACATCCGGGCTGCCTTGGCGCAAATCTTCTCACGGAGCTCGGTCGCAGCGTTCTTAGCGGCCAGGCCCGTCACGTACGTACCCGAGCTCGCGTACGAGCCGGCGTCGAACGGCGACACATCGGTGTCCACGCCGCGAACCACAATGAGCGAGCTCTCCACACCCAGCTCCTCGGCGGCAATCTGCGCCAGGATCGTGTCGACGCCCATGCCGTTATCGGTGGCGCCGGTGCCGATGGTAATGAAGCCATCCTCTTCCAGGCGCATGTCGATGCCGGCGATGTCCACGTTGGAAATGCCAGAGCCCTGCATGGTAAGCGCGCAGCCCAGGGCGCGCACGCGGTCGCCCAGGTCCACGGCCAGCGGCTTGTCGCGCCAGCCGATCATGTCCATCGCGCGCAGCAGGCAGCGGTCGAGCGCGCAGGCGTTGAGCTTCTCGTTGTAGTACTGCGGCATGACTTCGCCCTCGCGCACAATGTTTTTAAGGCGCAGGTCGGCGGGGTCCATGTGCAGCATGTCGGCGAGCTCGTTGACGGCGCTCTCCACGGCAAACTGGCCCTGGGTGGCACCGTAGCCGCGATACGCGCCGCCGCGGTTGGTATTGGTGTAGACGGCGTCCCAGCTAAAGCGGCTCGCCTTCACGTGATTGTAGATGGGCAGGCTCTTGTGGCCCGAGAGGCCGATCGTCGTGGTGGCATGCTCGCCATACGCGCCGGCGTTGGACAGCGTGTGCAGGTCGATGGCCGTGATGGTGCCGTCGTTCATGGCGCCCAGCTTGACGGTCATCTGCATCTGGTGGCGCGAGTTGCCCGCGGTGATAGTCTCCTCGCGGGTGTAGCAGCAGTAGCTCGGACGGCCGGTCTGCTGGGTCACGAACGCCACGAAGATCTCGCAGCAGCCCGTCTGCTTGGAGCCAAAGCCGCCGCCGATGCGCGGCTTGATGACCTGCACCTGCGACTGCGGAATGTCGAGCGACTGCGCGACCATGCGGCGCACGTGGAAGGGCACCTGCGTAGAGGTGGTCACCGAAATGCGGCCGAACGCGTCGGTCGTCGCGAAGGCACGGAAGGTCTCCATGGGCGCGGTCTGCGTGGCCTGGCTGGTGTAAGTGCGGGTAAAGACAATGTCGCTCTGGGCGAAGGCCTCATCAAGATCGCCAAAATCGCTGGTACCGCTGCAGACCAGGTTGCGAGGGACATCGCCACCCTGCGGGAACATAAAGGTCACGTCGCCCTCGGGGTGGACCACGATGTCGTTATCGAGTGCCTGGGTAAAGTCGAGCAGGGGCTCGAGTACCTCGTAGTCGACCTTGATGAGCTTGAGCGCCTTGTCGGCGGCCTCCTCGGTCTCGGCGGCGACGATCGCCACCTCCTCGTTTTGGTAGCGCACGAGGTTCTCGAGGATCAGGCGGTCGTAGGGACTCGGCTGCGGATAGCTCTGGCCGGCGATGGTAAAGCGGCGCTGGGGCACGTCCTCGTAGGTGTAGACGCCCACCACGCCGGGCACCTTCAGGGCGCGCGACGTATCGATGGAGCGGATCTTGGCGCGGGCATAGGGGCTGCGCTTGAGTTTGACGATGAGCGCGCCGGCGGGCACCATGTCGCCCGTGTAGACGGGACGACCCTCGAGCAGAGACTTCGAATCCTTCTTGGGCTGCTTGTGAGTGATCTGCTTGTACGCGACACCATCGGAGCTGGTGTTATTGACCGGCAGCTCGGGCATCTCGAAGCCCACCTGCACGCCGGACTCGTTGAGGAAGCGCACGATGGCGCGCAGCTGGCTCTCGTAGCCGCTGCAACGGCAGAGATTGCCGGCAAGCTGGCGCGAGAGCTCCTCGCGCGTGGCGACGAGGCTCGGGTCCTCCTTGGCGGCGCGGGCAAGCGCCAACACGTTCATGATGAGGCCGGGGGCGCAAAAACCGCACTGCTCGGCGCCTTCGGCAGCCATCGCGCGGGCCAGTGCCTCGGACTCGGCCTTGAGGCCCTCGAGCGTGGTGATGGAGCGGCCCTCAACACGGGCGGCGGGAACCGAGCAGCTCAGCACCGGATCGCCATCGAGCCACACCGTGCACAGGCCGCAGTTGGTGGTCTCGCAGGCGCAGCGCACCGACGCGCAGCCCTGCTCGCGCAGCAGCGCAAAGAGCATAGTGTCGGGGGCAATCTGAACCTTGACCTTGCGGCCGTTGAGCGTAAAGGAAAGATCGATGAGTTTGGCAGCCATTAGCGCACCTCGCTAGAATCGACGCCGGGCACGCGGCGGCAGGAATACTCGTCCGTGGCAAACTTGGGGACCTGCACGGTCTCGAGCTCGCGGGCAAGCGCGGCCGAAAGCTCGATACCGGCGGCGCGGCGCACGGCCTGAATCGCCAGCGGGGCCGAGATGCGGCGGCGGTAGTCGGCCGAGCCCCACAGGTTGGTGCCATAGCTCAGCGAGCGCACGGATGCGGCCAGGGCGCGAAGCTCGTCCTCGGAAGGCTGCTCGGCGGTAAGGCCGCATGCCTCGCCCTGCAGCAGGGTCGCGCGTAGCGGGCGGGCACCCACGGTGACGTGCCAGGTGTTGTCCCACCAGGCGGCGGTGACGTTTAAGGAAGGGAAGTCGGTCGCGGCCTTGCGCACGGCTTCATAGCTTGCGCGGTAATCGTGCTTAACGACCACCACGTGCTCGATCACGTCGCGCACGTAGCCCATGTCCACGAACTCGGCGAGCGGCACGCGACCGGCACCCGTCAGCTCAACGTACGAATCGAGCGCCAAAAAGGCCGAGAGCACGTCCGAGAAACCAAAGCGGCCGTAGATGCTGCCGCCCACCGTGGCGGTATTGCGCAGCTGCACGCCTACGATATCGTGGACGGCGAACTCAAAGACATTGTTGACAAGCGCGTTGAGCCCGGCATGACGCTCGAGCTGGCGCAGGGTACACATGGCACCGATGCGAAACTCGGTCTCGGTCTCCTCGATCTGATCGAGTCCGCAGGCCGAAAGGTCAATCGCCGTCGCCACGCGACGCGAACCCAGGCGCATCCAAATGCCGCCGCCCACAATCTTATTGTTGCGGTTCTTCTGTAAGAGCTCATAGGCTTCGGCCGCGTTTCCAACACGGACGTAGGTACCGAACTTGAGCACGTTCTCCCCCATCTCTTCACTTGTCCAGTACCTTTAAGTGTACCAAACGAGGGGCCGCACACCGTTTTAGGACAAAATCCTCCCACCCATCCATAACTTGCGGTGATATACGGACTGATTAGTCGTTCTGGAACGCAAAACAGTCCGTATATCACCGCAAGTTATGAGGAGTCCTCCGGGATAGAAAAGGCTCCCAGCCAAGATGACTGGAAGCCTTCCTCGATGCTATGTCGAGCGAAGAATTAGCAGACGCCCTGAGCGAGCATGGCGTCGGCGACCTTCAGGAAGCCGGCGATGTTGGCGCCCATGACGAAGTTGCCCTCCTCGCCGTACTCCTTGGCGGTGTCGTCCACGTTGTGGAACATGCCGCGCATGAGCTGCTCGAGCTTGCCGTCGACCTCCTCGAAGGTCCAGGACAGGTGCTCGGCGTTCTGGCTCATCTCCAAGCCGGACACGAGCACGCCGCCGGCGTTGGCAGCCTTACCGGGCATAAAGGCGACGCCGTGCTCCTGGAAGTAGGTCGTGGCCTCGATGGTCGTGGGCATGTTCGCGCCCTCGCCGACCACCTTGCAGCCGTTGGCGACGAGCGCCTGGGCGTCCTCGAGCAGCAGCGTGTTCTCGCGAGCGCAGGGCAGCGCGATGTCGCAGGGCAGCTGCCACACGCCGCGGCCGTCACCCTCGTGCCACGTGGCATTGGGCTTCTCGTCGACGTACATGGCGAGCGTAACGCCCTTGTCGTGGCCGGAGCGCTTCTTGTTGTAGACATGCTCGAGCACGGTGTAGTCGATGCCGTCGGGATCCTCGACCCAGCCATGGGTGTCGGAGCAGGCCAGCACCTTGCCGCCGAGCTGGGAGACCTTCTGGACCGCGTAGATGGCGACGTTACCGGAGCCGTGAACGACGACGTTCTTGCCCTCGAAGGAGTCGCCGCGGCTCTTGAGGTACTCGTCCACAAAGTAGACCAGACCGTAACCGGTGGCCTCGGTACGGGCGAGCGAGCCGCCAAAGGAGAGGCCCTTGCCGGTGAGGACGCCGGTCCACTCGTTGGTCAGGCGCTTGTACTGACCGAACAGGTAGGCAACCTCGCGGCCGCCAACGCCCAGGTCGCCGGCGGGAACGTCGGTGTTGGGGCCGATGTGGCGATAGAGCTCGGTCATAAAGGACTGGCAGAAATGCATGATCTCGTTGTTGGACTTGCCCTTGGGGTCAAAGTCGGAACCGCCCTTGCCGCCGCCCATGGGAAGGGTGGTCAGGCTGTTCTTGAGGATCTGCTCCAGGCCCAGGAACTTGAGCATGCCCAGGGTGACCGTCGGGTTAAAGCGCAGGCCGCCCTTGTAGGGTCCGATGGCAGAGTTGAACTCGACACGGTAGCCGCGGTTGACCTGGACCTTGCCCTGGTCGTCGACCCAGGGAACACGGAACATAACGATGCGCTCGGGCTCGACGAGGCGCTCAAGCAGGGCGGCCTCCTCGTACTCGGGATGGGCGTCGAGCGCCGGCTGGATGGTGCCGAGGATCTCGGTCGCGGCCTGGATGAACTCAGGCTGCTCGGGATAGCGGGCCTTGAGCTCTTCGAGAACTTTCTGCGTGTAGCTCATGCTTCCTCCAATGATGGGAAACGAAAAGTGTCGGTCGCGGCACCCCATGCGCCGCGAGCTTTATCGTATATGGATAATATCGCACTGTTGCGGGAAAGTTTCGCATAAGCCGACGAGCAGATGTTTCGTTTTGATTACGATGCAGGTAGAGACGTTTTTGTGTGCCTGACATGCAAAACCCGTGTTTCAAACCTGTTTCGTCCACGTGTTCCAAACCACCACATTGGGGACAGGCACCTTTGCGGTGGTGCCGGTGGCTAGAGGACGAGCTGATGGTAGTCGGCGGGGGTTATGCGGCCTTCGGTGGCAGCACGGAAGGCGGCGAGCGCATCGCCCGAGAACGGCATGGCCCAGCACAGGCCGCAACCTGCGGTAATGGAACCGGGCAAAGGCATAATGCGCCCGGGCACGCCGGCATCCAGGCACAGCTGCTCGCATTCCATCACGTCGAAGGTGCTGTCAAACGACACGATAATCTTGCGCTCGTGGTCGAGGGCATCACCGGATGGGCCTTCGCGGTGTGCCTCACGATACGCCGCGGCGGCCGCCTCCTCTTCCGCAGTATGTCCACAGCCACCGCAACCGCAGGTACAGGGCTCGGAACCATCGCAAGTGCAAGGCTCCCCCGTGTCGGGACAAATATCGTGAGACATGGCAACTCCAATCGTCTAGGCGAGTAACTCGGCCGCCGCAAACTCCTCGGGCGTATTGACGTTTTCGAAGCAGAGCGTCGAGCTCGCGGCCTCAACGATTTGCGGCTCATCCATATAACCAGCCTGAACGCGATTAATCAGGCAGCGAATGCGCTGGCGGTCGCAGGCGAGCAGCTCTTGGGCGACCGGCGCACACGCGTCACGGCGCCAGACGGCGCAAAGCGGCTCAATCCCCCGCTCCTCGCGCGGCACGCACACGTCGAGCGCCTCGACCTCAACACGATCGGCAAGCGCGCCGATGAGTTCCGGCGAGACGAACGGCATATCACAGGCGACGATAGCCACGAAAGGAAGCCGGGCCGCGGCCAACGAACTCGCGATGCCGCGCATAGCACCGGCGGGACCGTCGACGTCCATCACCACGCGGGGTCGCAGGCCATCAAACATAAGCTCCTCAAGGTAGGCAAGCTCGCAAGGGCGCGAAGTCGTCACGACCAACTCGCCGGCAACTGGCGCCAGCCGACCCAGGACGCGCTCGATGAGCGGCTCGCCGCAAAACGACATCCGCGCCTTATCGCAGCCCATGCGCGACGACAACCCGCCCGCCTGGACGACACAAGAAAGATCGGCCCGTCTTACGGTAGTCATACGGCAAAACACCTCCATCGGCATACTCGAAACCCGGTGCACGGGGGCAAATACCGTAGACGACATGACAGACGACACGGCGGACCCGTACAAAAACAAAACAGCGCCTTTGCGGCACGCAGCAAGACCGCGAGCACAAAAGCGCTGGTAACGTATGGCGGGAACGTATGTGAATCGAACACATCCAAGACGTTTTGCACGCCTCGCAACGGTTTTGAGGACCGCGGAGCCCACCGGAGCCCATCCGTTCCCAAGTGCGACGATATTTTACCAAACCAGGCAGCCCGCAGCCGCAAAGGGCGCCAGGGCAGCTAATTTGGGACGGGGCTATTTTAGCTACCCCGGCTGATAACGCGACGGTTTGGTTGATTAACCGCCGGGGCAGCTAAAAGAGCCCCGTCCCAAATTAGCTGCCCTGGGGTGATCGTTAGCGCAGGGACCTCAGGCCGCCGGCATCCTTGTCGAGCACCGTAAAGCGCACGGCGTCTAGATGTTCCAGGATGCTGATAGCACGTTTGCGCGACACCCCCAGGGCCTCGCGCAGCACGCTCGTGGTGGCAGCGCCGCCGGCTGCCTCAATGGCGGCGGCGACGAGCTCGCGCGCATGGGCCTCGGCGGCAGCAGACAGGGCCACATCGCGCTCGACCTTCACGAGTGAGCGGTTGAGCGAAAGCTCGCGCAGGGCACGCGTCATGGTGTCGCGATCGAGCTGCAGCTGCTCGCCCACCTCGGGCAACGTCGGCGCATCGAGGCCGGCCTCATCCAGCAAGGCAACGATACGCTCGCAGGCATCGCGCGCCACACGCGCCGCGGCGGCTGCAGAGTGTGGGTCGAACACCTCGGCGCCTTCGGCAGCACAAACGCCGCGCGAGCAGCCCTCGGCAATCAGGGCCGCGGCAACGGCATCGTCGGCAGCAGGCCAGGCAGCATGGGCAACGGCACCGGGCGTAAAGCCCGTCTCCTTGGGAGCCGCCGCGTGCATGGCCGACAGGGTCGTCGCCAAGGCATCCATCGCGGCGTCGAGCGCGGAAGAATCTGCGTACAGCGAGCCATCCGAGCCAGCAAGCGCGCAAGCAGCGCCCTGCGCCACCAACCCGTGCAGTGCGGCATCGACCTCGCCGACACCAAGATCCAAAGCCTCGGCAACATCAACCGCCGTAACCGGCAGCGTCTGCAGCGCCAGCCAAGCGCCCACACCGTCCGCGATATCGCCGGACTCGAGCGCCGCATACAGCGCACGCTCTCCTTCGGCAAGCTCGCGCGAGCGACGGCAGCGCGAAAGTAGCACGCGCCCGCCGCCAATAAGCATCACGGGCGAATAGGACAGCACCACGGCATGGTCCCCGGCACGTAGCGGCAGCGAGTTATCCAAGCGCACCTGAACAATACGGGTCTCGCCCACCGCCATGGGGGCCTCGCCCTCCATGAACATGATTCGACCGACGAACTCGGCCGTACCCGCCATCACGTGCACACGCGCACCCGACTCGAGCACACGCGGCTTGGCGCCCTCGCGGCCCAGGTAGGTCAATGTCATCATAAAGCGCAGCGTCTGGCCAAAGCGGCCCGCCACACCCAGCATCTCACCGCGATCGAGCGCGGCGACACCATCGCCCACCAAGTTGAGCGCCACGCGCTGTCCGGGCAGTGCTCGCGGCGTATCGCCATGCACCTGAATCCCGCGCACGCGACAGACCGTACGCGACGGCAGCGCGACGAGCTCATCCCCCACCGCGACGGGCGCATCGTGCAACGTTCCCGTCACCACGGTACCGGCGCCCTTGATCGTAAAGCAGCGGTCGATGGGCAGACGCGGCGCGGCATCGGTGCGCTCGGCACGGTCGCGGCAGGAATCCCAGCAAGCGGCAACCTGCTCGTCGAGCGCAGCCAGCAGGTCATCGATCCCCGCGCCGGTCTTGGACGACACGGGCACGATCGGCGCGCCCGCAAACACGGTGCCCGACAAAAAGTCATCGACATCGAGCTCGGCAAGCTCGGTCATCTCGGCATCGGCCAAGTCGCACATCGTCAGCGCGACCACCATGTGTGTGACGCCCAGCAGCTCCAGCACATGCACGTGCTCGCGCGTCTGCGGCATCACGCCCTCGACGGCCGATACCACCAACACGGCAACATCAATGCCCGTCGCACCCTGCACCATGGCGCGCAAGTAATGCGCGTGGCCCGGCACGTCGACCAGGCCAACGATCTTGCCACTCGGCAGCGCCAGCTCGCCAAAGCCCAGCTCCACGGTCATACCGCGACGGCGCTCAACCTCCAGACGATCGGGATTCTTGCCGGTCAGCGCCTCGATCAGCGCCGACTTACCGTGGTCGACGTGGCCCGCCGTGCCAACGATAACGGGACACTCCACCAGCGCTTGAACCTCACTCATCGAGCAATCGCCTTCTTAACGCACGCGACGAGCGTCGATGCCGCCGTCTCGATATCGCGGTCACCCACGAGCGTACGCACATCAAACAGGACGCGATCGTGCGAGGCGCGCGTGACGACCGGCGTGTCGAAATCCTGGACGAGCGAGCGCTTGAGCGCGTCGACCGTCAGGCGCTCGTCAACAAGACGCACGGCAACGCACATGGTGGGCAGCTCGACGGTGGGCAGCGAGCCGCCGCCGGGAGTCGACGACTCCTCGACGATTTCCACCTGCACGGCACACGGGCAGCCAGCTTTATCGAGGCCCGTCACCATCAGCTCGCGCAGCTTGCGTGCGCGACGCTCCAGATGAGCCTGCGGAAGCGTAAGCATGTTGAGCACCGGTACCTCGCGATGGGCCACATCCGCCCCGTCCATGTAGATGCGCAGTGTAGCCTCGAGCGCCGCCAGTGCGAGCTTACCCGGACGCAGAGCGCGCATAAGCGGATGCGACCCGCAGGCCTGGACCAGATCGCGGCGACCCATGATAATGCCCGCCTGTGCGGCGCCCAGCAGCTTATCGCCCGAGCACGACACGATATCGAGCCCCGCCGCGACCGAAGCCGGCGTGGTCTCCTCGCCGCCGCGCACCAGGATGTCATCGGGCAGAAGCGCGCCCGACCCCTGATCCTCGTAGAACAGCAGACCATGCTTATGGGCCAGTGCGGCGAGCTCCCTTGAGCTCACTTCCTCGTGAAAACCCTCGATGCGATAGTTGGAAGGATGGACCTTGAGGATCACGGCCGTATCGGGCGTGATGGCGCGCTCGTAGTCGCTCAAATGCGTGCGGTTGGTGGCTCCGACCTCGACGAGCTTGGCGCCCGAAGCCGCCATGACATCGGGGATACGGAAGCTGCCGCCGATCTCGACAAGCTCGCCGCGGCTGACGATAACCTCTTTGCCCGCAGCGTGAGTCGCCAGCACCAGCAGCACCGCGGCGGCGTTGTTGTTGACCACAAGCGCATCCTCAGCACCGGTGAGTGAGCGGATCAGTTGCGCGGCGTGCTCCTTGCGCGACCCGCGCGAACAGGTGTCCACGCTGTACTCGAGCGTGCTGTAGCCGCGCGCGACCTCGGCCACGGCCTTTGCCGCCGACTCCGCGAGCGGGGCGCGACCCAAGTTGGTATGGATGACCACGCCTGTAGCGTTGACGGCAGGGCGCAGGCTCGGCAGCGCGGAGCGGTGCGCACGCCACTCAATGGCCGAAGCAAGGTCGCGCTTAGAGCGCGGGTCGGCGCCGGCACGAATGGCGGCGCGCTCCTCGTCGAGCTCGGCCGTCACGGCAGCATGGACCACCGCGTCACAGGTCTCCCCCGCCGCCTTCACAACCGGCCACTCAGCGAGCAACTCGTTAACGGAAGGAATGGCGCGCAAGCGGGCGCGTACCTCATCGGACATGTTCTGGCTATCGCTCATGTGCAGCCTTTCAAAAGAAACGTGGATCAGTCGAATACATCAGCTGAGTCAATTACTCGTCATTATCCCCGCGCGCGACAATCTTTTCCACGCGAACGGCGTTTTCTTGGGTAAGCGCGGCACCCGTCAACGAGTCCCAGCGCAGCGGCGTGTGGTCGAGCGGCCCGACGCCCAGGGCCTGCCGACCACCACCCTCAGCACCCAATGCGCGTCCGCCGGGAGCGGCCGAGGTGAAGATACACGCCGGGTGCAGATAGGGCGTCGTCTCCACGCGCACGCGATCGCGGCCCATGTCGCTCACAAGCTCGACGACCTCGCCGTTGGCGATACCCATGCGAGCGGCGACATCGGCGTTCATCTGCACGGCGTCCAGGTCCGACCCCGCCTCGGCAGCACCCGCTGCAGCGAGCCTGCGCGACGTGTGCGACTCAAAGGGCCGGTTGCCGCCAATGAGGCGAAACATCCCCGGGCCGGGCTCCACCATGGGAGCGATCCAGTTGGGCACACGACCCAGACCCGCTCGTTCCCATACGTCGCTTGCCAGCGCAATTTTGCCGCCATCCAGGGGAATCGCCGGCTCACCCGTACGCGACGGCAACGAAACACCCGTATCGGCCCAGCCGCGCTCCTTGAGTTCGACAAGATCAATCCCAAACGGAGCCACCTGGGCGGAGGCCAGATCGTCGGACGTAAACTGGAAGTACTCGCCCGCGCCACACGCCTGCGCCAACCCGGCAAAGATCTCCCGCCCCGGTCTCGTGTCGTCATGCTGCACAGGCAGCACGGCGTTGCGGTAGAACACGCGCGAATCGTTGGCACCCACGACTGTGCCCACACCGCGGTCGGCCTCCAGATACGTCACGTCGGGCAGCACGAAGTCAGAAGCACGCGCCGTCTCGGACCAGCGAATATCAATCGTCACGAGCAAGTCGAGCTGCTGCAAAATACTCAACCAAGCCTGTGCATTGCCATAGCCCGCACCAGGGTTACTGGCATAGACGATGAGCCCTCGCAAATCGCCGGCAAGAATCGACTGACCGATGGTCGTGCACAGGCCGCGCATCGGATCGACCAGTGGATAGCGTTCGGACCCCAACTTGGGCTCACGCGGCACCGACGGCGTCGCAAAGCGTGCAGGGCCCAAGTCGCCCAGCGCGAGCGGGGTCGGCGGGTTGAGCGCACCGCCCACATGCCCCAGGCAGCCCAACAGCACATCGACCAGGCAGATAGCGCGCGCCGTCTGGGTGCTATTGGCATACGCGATACCGATGCCACCATGAAAGCCCGCATCCACCACGGCGGCAGGCGCGGCGGCAGCGAGATCGCGCGCCGTGGCGACAATCTCTGCGGCCGGCACGTCGCACATCGACTCGGCCCACTCGGGCGTCCAAACAGCAGCCGCCTGCGCTAGCTCGTCAAAGCCCGTGGTATAGCGGGTCACGAACTCGTGGTCATACAGATCCTCGGCAATCAAGACATGGGCAATGCCCAACAGCAGCGCCAAGTCGCAGCCCGGGCGCACGCGCAGCCAGCGGTCTGCAAGCGCAGCCGAGCCGCTGCGCCGGGGGTCGACCACGATGATCTTCGCCCCGCGCCGGCGCGCATCGTTGAGCGCGTCAACGGCTCCCATCGTCGACGAATCGACAATGGAACGCCCCAAATACATGATGCAATCGGTATGCGCCAGGTCGGAAGCGGGGCTGTAGCCCAGGCTGTGCTCCCAACCGGTAAGTCGGCTTACCTCGCAGGCACCGTCGGCACCGTACACGTTGGGCGAGCCCAGCGCATGCATAAAGCGATACGCCCAGTAGCGGTCGAACGAGGGCACGCCGAGCGTCATGCCCAGCGCACGGGGCCCACGCTCGTCAACAATCCCCCCAAGGCGCGCTGCAATCTGCGCGAACGCCTCGTCCCAGCTCACGGCATCGAAACCCGAGCCATCCTGGCGGCGGCGCATGGGGTGCAAAATGCGATCGCGCTCGTCAAACGGCATTGCCAGACGATGCCGTCCGCGGGCGCACAGGGCTCGTGCCGCGCACGGGTGCCCCGGCACCGGCAACTCGGCCACCACGCGACCGTCCTCAACGCGTGCCGCAAAGGCGCAATCGGCATAGCATCCCCCGCATGTGGTCACCACAGCGCGACCGTCACGCTCCACAGCAGATGCCATCTCGATTACCCCTTTCACCAGCCAAACACAACAGGCCAACAGCCCGGCAACGAGCCCCAGACCCAAAAAGCCTCCCGCACGGCAACGCCCCGCGGGAGGCCCAACGTCAAACAGACGGTACCTTACGCCTCGGACTTCTTGGCGTAGATAAACCAGTAGCCGAGCGCGATCAGGACCGCGCCGCCCACGATGTTGCCCAGCGTGGCGGCGGACAAGTTAAACGCAATGCCCGCAGCGTTGAGCGCATCGGCGCCGGCGACGTCGGCACCATAACCGCATGCATGCATCACGGCACCCATGGGCAAAAAGTACATGTTGGCAACGCAGTGCTCAAAACCGCAGGCCACAAAGGCGGCGATGGGCAGCAGAATGCCCACGACCTTATCGACCACGGTCTTGCCGGCGGTACCGATCCACACGGCCAGGCACACAAAGATGTTGCACAGGATGCCGCGGAAGAAGATCGTCAACCAGTCGATCGTCACCTTGCCGGCGGCGACGCTCACCATGGAATTGGCGACCGCCTCGCCGTTGAGCTTGTAAATGCCGGCCATGTACACCAAAAAGACGATGAACAGGGCACCGGCAAAGTTACCGACCCATACGACGACCCAAGCCTTGAGCATCTGAGCCAGGGTGATCTTTTTGCTCTTGAGCGCGCAGACCATAAGCGAGTTGCCGGTGAACAGCTCGGCGCCGCACACCAGCACGAGCACCAGGCCCAGGCAAAAGCACAAGCCGCCCACGACGCGCTGGGCGCCCCAGCCCAGCGTGCTATCGCTCAAGAACACGGTAAAGAACAGGCCGCCGAAGGCAATGAACGCGCCGGCGAACATTGCCAACAGAAAGGCCTTAGCGACCGGCAGGTTGGCCTTGGTCACGCCGGCGGCCTCGGTCTTGGCCTCGATCGCGGCGGGCGCCAGGCAATCGGGAGCGGGATACTCCACCTTGGAATCTGCCATGTCAATCACTTCTTTCCTAATCAGCAGGGACAAGCGCTCCTATTGCTCTTGCCCCAAGCGGACAAAATGGGAAAAGTCGTTGGCGGCCACGGCGTCGTACACGGCGTCGACGGCCTCAAAGACCTCCGGGGACATGGGGTTATAGAACTCCGTATCGCCCGGCTGAATCCCTACGAAGACGATATCTTCGCACGATTGCTCAATCTCTTCGATCAGAATCGACAAGGGAAGCGAATGCGTGGTGAACAACGACTTGCGCGCGACGTCGGTCTTATCGAGCAGGCGGATGGCACCGACGGGCAGCGCCATGTCGGCGGCATCGACCAACACCAGGCGCGGCGGACGCTCGCGCTTGACCTCGATGATGTCGTCCTCGGGCGTTTGCCCACCGTCGATGGTGTACCAACCGGCGATGGGCGTGTCCTCCATCTTTTTGGAGAGCACGGGGCCGGCGGCATCGTCGGCGCGCAGCACGCTTCCCGCCGTGAGCACAATGCCCGCAAACGGGGCGCCGTTCAGACGGCCATCCACAACGCGACCCATTACTGTAGCCTCCCCGTCAGATACACGCCCGACACATCGCGCACGCGCTCCACCAGATCGCGGAACTTCATTAAGAACGCGACCTGCTGGGCATGCAGGCCAAAGTCGTCATCGAACACCGAGATGCCGGCCTTGGCCGAACCGCGAAAACCGCGCTCGTCGAGCAGTACATCGCAGGCCTCGAGCAGCGACGGCACCGCCGCCTTGTCGAGCTGGCACTCGCCAAAGGATCGGATGGCCTCAAACTTGGTTTTGGCCTCCCCCTCAGGCAGCGCGTCGACGAGCGAATAGAAGACGTTCACCGGCACCGACAGGCGCGGCTCAAAGCAGTCGAGCACGCCGGTGTGGTGGCCCACGGCGAGCGTGTAGTACAGCACGTCGCAGGCCTCCTGGGGAACGTCTTCCTCGGTCTCCACAAATTTACGCGTGAGCTCATAGAAGACCACCTGGTCGGGCGCATGGCCCAGGCAGGGGTCGGCGACGCCCTTGGCGGCCTCGTCGCTTGCGCGCGAGGCATCGCCAAAGGAGCCGCCGAGCATGCCGGGGCCCGCAAAGTAACCAGAGCGGTCCGTGAGCTCCATTTAGCGACCTCCGGCCAGCACCAGATCCTGTAACGCCGAGTACACCTCAACGCGGCGAGGATCATCTTGCTTGTCGATGAGCAGCGCCATGGCGCCGCGGATATCGCCCTTGGGCGCGCCCTCGAGCGTATCCATAAACTCGTTGGCCAAGTCGCGACCGTAACGGTAGCCGCTCATGGCGCGAGCCTCGCGCTCGATGGCAACGCGCAGCTTGTACGGCACGCCGGGGTGCAGGATATCGGCCTGCTCGCCGGCGGCCTCCACCGTGGTCTCGGCATGGAGCTTTTGGTCCAGCAGGCCAAGTGCCATGGCAAAGCCGTAGACGGTCTGCGCGGGGCTGGGCGGGCAGCCGGGGATGTAGACGTCGACCGGCAAGATCTTGTCCGTGCCGCCCCAGACGCAGTAGTTGTCGTAGAAGATGCCGCCGGTGCAGCCGCACGCGCCATAGGACACCACGATCTTGGGATCGGGTGCGGCCTCAAAGGCGCGCAGGGCCGGCATGCGCATGGCACGCGTCACGGCGCCGGTGTACAGCAGCACGTCGGCGTGACGGGGCGAGGGCACGACCTTGATGCCAAAGCGCTCGACGTCGAAGACGGGCGTGATGGAACCGAAGATCTCGATCTCGCAGCCGTTGCAGCCGCCGCAGTCAACACGGTAGACGTACACCGAGCGCTTGATCTTCTTAAGAAGGGTCGCCTTGGCCTTCTCGATGCTCTCGTCGAGCTCGATCTTGGTCGGGCGGTACTGAAGCCGCTCGGGCAAAAGCGTGGGTTCGGCCATGGTTACTCCTCCTTCGTTTCAAAATCCATGATGATGCCCTCGACCGGCGCCGGACCGGCGGGAATCTCGGGCGCATCGGGGTTGAGCTCGCGGTCGATATACTCCGGGTTCACGCCGTGGCCGCCCAGATACTCCATGCCGGGGCCCTGGGGCTCACCGGACGCAAGCGTCTCGTTGGCAGCCATGCCGTGCGCGTTGCCGGTCTTTACGGCCGAGGCGGCGCGCAGGGCGTCGAGCTCGCGCTTGCACTCCTGGCACATACCGACGGTACGGGCGGCCTGCTCGGCCTCCATGCCGCCGGCCTTTTGCAGCAGGCGCTTGGCGTAGTCGATCTCCTTGTGCGGGGCAAACGGCTTGCCGCAACGCGAGCAGTGCTCGAGCGTATAGACGCTCTTGCTGGTGAGGTCGTCCTTGCTCATGACGGCCAGCTCAAACTCCTCGGTGAGCTTGATGGCCTCCATGGGGCAGGCTTCCTCGCAACGGCCGCAAAAGATGCAGCGGCCGTAGTCGATCGACCAGGTAATGGTATCGGCCGCAAGGTCGGTGTCCATGCGAATGGCATCGGCCGGGCATGCCACGCCGCAGGCACCGCAGGCGATGCAGAGCTCGGCATTGTGCTCGGGCTTGCCGCGCATGTCCTTGTTGGTGGGGAACGGCGCAAACGGGTACTTGACCGTCGCGTCGCCGGCCTTGGCGTTAACCTTCCAAAGCTTCAGCATATTAGAGCGCCTCCTCATCGAGCGGAGCGGCCACGGTGCCCTCGCCCGCAAGCGGCGACTTGTCGCGCCAGACGTTTTCGAACTGCTCCTTGTCGAGCACATGGTCGCGCTTGGCGGCGACGTCGGTCACCGTCACGCGGTCGGTGCAGGAGTAGCACGGGTCCAGTGAACCGACGATCAGCGCCGCGTCGCCCACGGTGTTGCCGCGGAACATGTAGCGCAGGACCGGCCAGTTGCTGTACGTGGCGGCCTTGGCGCGCCAGCGGTAGCACTTCTGGTTGTTGCCGAGCATCGCCCAGTGCACGTCCTCGCCGCGCGGCGCCTCGGTGGCGCCGATGGCGTACTTGTGCGGGGTGTACTCCCAATCCGTTGTGAGGATGGGGCCCGACGGGCAGTTCTCGAGCATGGTCTCGATCATGTCGATCGAATCGTAGACCTCCTGGATGCGGACGGCGGTGCGGCCGAAGGCATCGCAGGTGTCGGCCGTGGCGGCGTGCATCTTTTGGACGTCCGGATCGGCGTAGCCGTCGAAGGGATGGTCAAAGCGCACGTCGCGGGCATAGCCCGAGCCACGCATGAGCGGGCCGACCGGCGAGAAGTCGCGTGCGATCTTGCGGTCCAGAATGCCGATGCCACTCGTACGCTCAATAAAGTTGGGCGTGGAGAGCAAGACGTCGACGAGCTCCTGAACCTCGGAGCGCAGCTGGTGGATGGTCGTCAGCGTGGAGAGCTTCTGCTCGGCCAAAATGTCGCGACGCACGCCGCCGATCACGTTGAGACCGTAGGTCTTGCGGTGACCGGAGAGCTTCTCGGCCAGATCCATGGACTTCTCGCGGACGCGGAAGAACTGCTGGAAGCCGGAGTCGAAGCCCGTGTAGTGCGACGCCAGGCCAATGTTGAGCAGATGCGAGTGCAGACGCTCGACCTCGAGCATGATGGCGCGGATGTACTGGGCGCGCGGCGGGACATGGATGCCCTGGGCGCGCTCGACGGCCTCGGCATAGGCCACCGAGTGGGCGCAGCCGCAGATGCCGCAGATGCGGTCGGCGAGGAACGTCACGGCGTCATAGTTCAGGCGCGTCTCGGCGACCTTCTCCATGCCGCGGTGCACGTAGAACAGACGGTAGTCGGCGTCGACGATCGTCTCGCCCTCAACGAACAGGCGGAAGTGGCCGGGCTCGTCGGAGGTAATGTGCAACGGGCCCATGGGGACAAGCGTCGTCTCCTTGCCCTTGGTATCGGCCAAGAACTCGTAGTTTTCCATATCACTCGCGGGAGCGGGACGGAAGCGGTAGTCCATGGAGTCCTTGCGCAGCGGGTACAGGCCGCTGGGCCAATCGTCGGGCAGCACCAGGCGACGACGGTCGGGCAGACCCTCGGGGATCAGGCCGAACATGTCGCGAAGCTCGCGCTCGCCCCACACACAGGCGGGGACGAACGGTGTCACGGACGGGAACGTCATCTTGGCGGGATCGACCTCGGTGCGCACGGTCACCCAACCGGGATCCTCCCCCTCCATGGAGATGACATAGTACACGGCGTAACGGCCGCACAGGCTGCGCTCATCGTTGCCGATGATCACGGGAATCCAGCCGTAGCGCTCGTAGTACAGGTAGTGGACGGCCTCGGGCAGCTTGTCCTGCTTGACGGTGATCGTCAGCTGGTCCTCGCACTGCCACTCGACCTTCTCGATGCAGCCCGGAACAGCGCGGCGCAGGGCCTCGACATGGCTCTCGCAGCGACGGGCATACACCTTGTTCTCAATTTCAATCATTCGTTACTCCACCTCGCTCTGAGCGGTCTCGGTACCGAACACAGCGCGGTACATCGGCGTCGCGTGAAGTTCCTCGGTGCTCTGCTCGAGCACAATGCCGGTCGCAGTCTCCACACCGTGCACGAGAGGCAGCGGGGTGGCGATGCCAAACCACAAGATCATGACAGCCAGGATGATTTCGGGGATAAGCATGAGCGCCGGGGCCTCATGCTTGCCCATGCCCTGGGGCGCATGGCCGAATACCGACTTGAGTGCGATGCGGGTGAGCGCGGAGATGGCCACGGTAAGACCGAGGGCGACCACGACGACCAGCCACATGGGACCGGCGGTAACACCGGCGACAAAAGTCAGGAACTCGGAGATAAACATGCCAAAGGGCGGGAAGGCACCAAGACCGAGCAGCGCCAGGATGGCGAGCGCGGCGGTTGCGGGGGCAACCTCGACGACGCCCTGGATCTTGGCCAGGCTACGCGTGCCAAAGGCGTGCTGGATGTTGCCGGACACGCAGAAGGCAAGCGTCTTGGTAAAGCCGTGGAACACGCAGTGCAGCAGGGCCGCGGCGATACCCAGCGGTCCACCGATACCCAGGCACAGGGCGATAACGCCCACGTTCTCCACAGACGAGTACGCAAAGCGGCGCTTGAGGTCGTCCTGGCGAAACATCGAAAGCGCCGCCACCAAAATGGACAGCGTGCCGACGATCAGCAGCAAAAGTTGCGGATACTCGGCGCCCACGGCCTGGATAGTAAAGCCGTAGAAGCGCATGATCACAAGCATGGCGCACTTAAGCAGCACGCCCGAGAGCAGCGCGGAGACCGGGCTCGGAGCCTGGGAGTGTGCGTCGGGCAGCCAAGTATACATGGGGAACAGGCCGGCCTTGGTGCCAAAGCCGATCACGACAAACGCAAAGGCGAGGCGCATGAGCGTCGGGTCGAACTGGTCGGCATACGGCAGCACGCACGACAGGAATGCGGCCTCGTGGGCGTTGGGAATCACGTCGGCGGCGTTGGCGTAGATCAGCAGCGTACCGAACAGGCCAAAGGCCACGCCGGCGGTGCAGACCATCGCATACTTCCAAGAAGCCTCGAGGGCCGTCTTGTTCTTGTAGATACCCACCAGGAACACAGTGGAAAGCGTGGTTGCCTCCACGGCGGCCCACGTGAGGATCATGTTGTTGGACAGGCACGCGAGCAGCATGGTGAACACAAACAGGCTAAACAGCGCAAAATACTGCTTGGCGCGCTCGGCGGGCATGGAGCCCTCCTCGATATCGGCCTTTACATAGGGCAGCGAGAACAGCCCCGTAAGAAAACCGATAAAGCCGATGAGCAGCACAAAGATGGCGCCCAGCGAATCGAGGTGGAACCACAGGCCAAGAGCGCTCGCGGTTTCGCCGCTCATAAGGACGTCGCCGGCCGTCATAATCGACAGCACCAGGACGGCTGCGACGGAGACCAGGTTGAGACCGGCAAACACGTTATAGGACGTGTTCTTGGGCAAAAACGCCATGACCAGCGAGAACACCAAAGGAGTCGCGAGCAGGGCGAGAATCAACGTTTCCATGGACTACCCCCTCAGCTCGGACAGGTCGCGCGCATCGAGCGAGTGGGAGTCGTCCCAAATGCGACGCACGACGATGGACATGATGATGACGGCAAAGATGGCGTCGGTGGCGATACCGATCTCGATGATCTCGGGAGCGGTGGGGGCCAAAAGCGCGAGCGTCACGTGGCTGCCGTTTTCCATAAGGCAGTATCCAAAGATCTGCTTCATGATGTTGCGCTGCGAGATGATGCAGGTGAGGCCCACGAAGAAGTGAGCGAAGCTAATAGCGAGCGCAGGCGTTGCGACCTCGGCCGTGGGCAGGCTGATCTGCGTCACAACGGCAAAGCAGATCGCGACCTCGACGGCGATGATGCAGATGGCCCACGCGGGCTTAAGGCCGGTCTTGAGCGATGCGTCGCTCGGCTCGCCCATCTTCTTATATGCGCGGTTGAGGATATAAGGGACTAGGACGACCTTGGTGATAAAGGCAGATCCGGCCCACATAAGCAGCTCCTGCGCACCGGTAGTGACACCGAGCGTAGCGAGCAGTCCCACGAGCACCAGCGATTGCACCGCATACCAGCTGATGGCGTGCTTGATGTTCTTTGAGACGACCACCATGGTGGACGTGACGATCAGAAGGCCGCCAAGGATGTTGACGATCGAATAACCCATGTCGTTCTACCTCCTAACCGATCCAGCTGGCCGAAAGCGGGCCGCTGACGATGACCATGATGATGAGCACGATGAACACGAACGCCATCGCGCGGGGAAGCGGGGCTCCCGCAGCGACCTCTTCGCTCGGCTCGCCGGGCAGGCAATAGCCCATCCACTTGAGGAACCAGGCGAAGGTGGCGACGGTCTCGGCAACCATGATGCACACGAGCACCAGGATCGCGACATTGCCGGCACCCACAGAGAAGCCGCCGGCGATGATCTGGAACTTCGAGAAGAACGTGTTCATGGGCGGCACGCCGGCAATAGCGAGTGCCGCGACACCAAAGCCCACGCCCGAGATCGGGTACTTCTTTACGATGCCGCGAAGCTTGGGCAGCATACGCGTGCCGAGCGTAAAGGAGAACGAACCGGCGATCAGGAAGAACAGCGTCTTGGCGAAGGCATGGTTAAAGATGTGGCACACGGCGCCATCGAAGGCGAGCTGGCTACCAAAGACCGAAAGGCCCAGACCAAAGAACACGTAGGAGAGCTGGGCGATCGTGGAGAAGGCCAGCAGACGCTTCATGTCCTTTTGCGGCAGGTACATAAGGAAACCAAAGAGCATGGTGACCATGGCGTCGATAATGGCAACCCAGCCCACAATCTCGGGAACCTCTCCGGCAGAGACGAGCGCACGAGCGAACACGCACACGCCGACCTTAACCATCGAGGCGCCATGCAGGTAGGCCGAAACAGGCGTCGGCGCCTCCATGGCCGAAGGCAGCCACATGTACATGGGAACCTGTGCGGACTTGGCCCAGGCCGCAAACAGCACGAGCAAAAGGACGATAGCCTTGAGCTTGGCGTCGAGGCCGGCAATCGCGGTAATGGCGAAGGTGCCGGTGTGGGCAAACACGATGGCGGCGCCCAGATACAGGCCGAGCGCACCGATATGCGTGATAATCAGGGCCTTCATGCCGGCCTTCTTGGCCGTAGGCGTCATGTAGTAGCTAATGAGGCCCCAAGAGCACGCGCCCGTGATCTCAAAGAACACGAGCTGGCCCAAAAGGGTCGAGCTGTACACGAGGCCGGCCATGGCGCCGATGAAGGTCGCGAGGTACGCGTAGAAGCGACGACGCGGCGCATCGGGATGCTCACGGTTATTCTCGCTCATATAGGGGATCGAATAGATCACGACAAGCAGGCCGATACCCACAAAGGCGGGCGCGAGCAGCGTGCTCATGCGATCGAAGGTGAATCCCATGACGAGGGTCTGCCCAAACGAGATCAGGGGGACCTGCGTGTCGGGCATGCCGGCGCCGGCGAAATTCGCGGCGAGGGCGATGGTGCAGGCCGTCGAGACGGCGGCACCCAAAACGCTGAACCACTTGGCGTACGGACGGGGGAACAGGGCGACGAGCACCGAGGCCACCATCGGGGCCGCGATAGCGACCAAGCCGAGAAGGGACAGACTGACTGCAAATGACATTGTTTCTCCCTTCTCCTACACGCCGACGACCACGAAGACAAACGCCAGAACGGCGATGCCCACGACGGCCCAGGTCTGATTGCCGAGCACCTTAAAACGCGAGCGCGAGCAAGAGTTCTCGATCACGCCGCACACGACAAAGTCGATCAGGCACTTCACCAGGAAGATGACCGCGCTCAGAACGGCGGCGGCGCCCACGGTCGCGGGCTCGCCCCAGGGGACAAAGATCGCGCAGAACCAAGCGAGGACCAGGACCTGCTTCATGGACATGGCAAGCTTGGCCATGGCAAGCGACGGGCCGGAAAGCTCGGCGAGCGGACCTTCCTGAAGCTCCTGCTCGGCCTCGGCCTGGTCAAACGGCAGCTTGCCGAGCTCCATGTAGCAGGCGATCGCAAAGGCGATGCCGGCGAGGATCACGGCGACCGGCGCGTCGATGGCGCCCGTCATGATGTGCTGACCCATGGTGGCGATGTCAGTGGAGCCGCACACCAGGGCGGCGGCAAACAGCGCCAGCAGCATGGACGGCTCGATGAGCACGCTCATGAGCAGCTCGCGAACGCCGCCGATACCGGCGTAGGCGTTGGACGAATCCACACCGCAGAGGGCGAAGAAGAAGCGGGCGAGCGCCAGGCTGTACATGATGGTGATGGCGTCACCAAAAACCGGGATGGGGCTTTGTGCCGTAAAGAGCGGCAGACCCATCGCGAGCATAAAGGCGACGGCGAAAAACAGCGGCGGCATAATGCGCAGCGCAAAGCTCGCGTCCTCGCTCTGGGACTCGGGGCGCGCAAAGAGCTTGGCCAGGTCGCGGTAGTCCTGCATGATGCTGGGGCCGCGACGGTTGTGCATCTTGGCGCGGATAACGCGACCGAGACCGGAGAAGAACGGCGCGACGGCCATAACGACCACGCCCTGCAGAACGGCAAGTACGATGTTGTTCATGCTCTCCCCTCCTTAACCCATTTGCACGGCGAGCACGAGGAACACCACGAGTGCCGCGACGATGTAGCAGATATAGATGCTGTAGTTGCCGCCCTCGAGCTTAGTCGCGAGGTCGGCGAGCTTCTCGACACCCTTATGCGGGGCATCGACGAGAACCTTGTCGGGTACGGGCTCCACAGCCTCGGCCACACCGGTGAGCTTCTGGAAGAAGTGCGCGATGGACCAGCAGACGGCCGTGCAGCGGTCGCGCAGCGTGTAGAGCGGCTGCATAAACCAGGACACCTCGGAGGCAAAGGTCGTGGCCACGACGGGCATATGCTCGTTGGGAGCATAGCCGCATGCCCACGGCTGGGACTTCTGCACCTTACCGACGGTCTTGAGCTTGCGGTAGCCGCAGGCAAGGCCGACAAGCACCACGAGCGCAATGGCGATCGCGGGCGTGGAGGTGGCGGCGCCGGAGTACTGGTTCATGAGCTCCATGCCTTCGGCGGCAAACACGCCACCGTACGGATGCAGCACGGACGCGGCGACATCGACCAGCACGGGCGCGATCACGGGAGCGCCAATGCCCAGCACGACGCAGATGGCCGCGAGCAGGCCCTGCGCAAACACCATAGGGGCGGGAACCTCCTTGGCATTGGCCGCTGCCTCGGAGCGGGGCGCGGAGGCAAAGGAGACGCCATAGGCCTTGACGAAGCACGTGACAGCCAGCGCGCCGGTAATGGCAAGCGCGACGGCAGCGAACACGGCCACGATCATGACGGCCTTGTCGCCCTGCATGGCGGCGTTAAACAGCGACTGGTAGGTAAACCACTCGGACACGAAGCCGTTGAAGGGCGGGATGGCCGAGATGGCAAGCGCGCCAACGAGGAAGCAGATGGCCGTTGCCGGCATACGACGGAACAGACCGCCCATCTTCTCCATATTGCGCGTACCCGTGGAGTACAGCAGCGCACCGGCGCCCAAGAACAGCTCGCCCTTAAACATCGCGTGGTTAAACGTGTGGTAGAGGGCGGCCATCAGAGCCAGGACGGCGATGCCGACCGAGTTGAGCGCCATGGCGGCCATGGAGGCGCCGACGCCGAGCAGGATGATGCCGATGTTCTCGACGGAGTGATAGGCCAGCAGGCGCTTGATGTCATGCTCCTGCAGGGCGAAGGCCACGCCGAGGACCGACGAGATCGCACCGAAGACCATGACCATAAGGCCCCACCAGACCTGAACGCCCGAGGCGGAGAGCAGGTCGAGACCAACCTTGAGGATGCCGAAGATACCGATCTTGATCATGCCGCCGGACATGAGGGCCGACACGTTGGACGGCGCCTCGGGATGTGCCTTGGGCAGCCAGCCGTGCAGCGGGATGATACCGGCCTTGGCGCCAAAGCCAAAGAAGGCGAGCACGAAGCACACGGATGCGACCGCGGGGCTAAACTGCGTAGCGCGGAAATCCGCAAAGGCAAACGAGCCGCCGGCGAAGTTAGTCATGGTGAGGAAGCTCGCCATGATGAGCACAAAGCCCACGTGCGCGATCACAAAGTAGAGCCAACCGCCGTGGATGGAGTTCTCGTTCTCCTCGATCACGACCAGGAAGTACGAGGTCAGCGACATGAGCTCAAAGGCGACCAGGAACCAAAACACGTTGTCGGCGGTGATGACGAGCATCATGGACGCCACGAAGGTGTTAAAGAAGAAGCCGGCGCGGCCCTTTTTGCCCGGGTACTCATCAAAGTAGTTGAGACCGTAGATCGAGCCGGCAAACGCGAGCACCGAGATGAGCGCCACGAACAGGCCGGACAGCTGGTTGAGCAGCAGCTGGAAATGGGCAAACGGGAAGAACACGATGGTGTCGACCGACGTGACATCGCCCAGCACGGCCTGGATACCGGCCACAAACGAAAGCACCGCGGCGACGGCGCCGATAAGGCAGCCGGCGGTCTTGGCGGCGTTATCGGCCTTGATCAGCAGAACCGAGGCGAGCGCACCGATGCACGAGACGGCAAGCGATGCGATAAACAGCGTCATGCTATCCATTGTTTACGCTCCCTTCTGCTTTCTCGGAGAGGCCCTGGGCCACAGCGGTAACGTCGACGGCCGGACCGTTTTCGATCGAGCGCAGGCGCTTGGCCTCGTCGAGCTCGCGATCGGCCGCGCCACCCATGACGGTCAGCGCCTTGGTAGGGCACGCCGCCACACAATGCGGGCCGTCCGGATCGAATGCGCACAGGTCGCACTTGACAGCGCAGGTGTACTGACCAGGAGCCCACGTAAGCAGGCTGCTCAGGGACTTAGGATACGAAGGCGTCGGGTCGCACATGCCTGCGACACCGGCGATAGACGTGCCATCGGGATGGATGGCTCCGAAGGGGCACGCGATGGCGCACAGCCTGCACCCGATGCACTCCTGCTCCTTGACGTGGATGCGATCGCCATCGTGCTCGATGGCATTCACCGGGCAAACCTCGGCGCAGGGGGCACCCTCGCAATGGTGGCAGGCAAGGGCGGCCGAAATACCGCCGGTCTTCACGAGCGCCAAGCGCGGCGTATCCTGAAGACCCTGCATCCGGTGGGCGTCGGCACAGGCGGACTGGCATGTTCCGCAGCCGATGCACCTCTCCGGGTTGATGTCGATGAAGCGGTTCATCCCCACTTCCTTTCAAAATAACGGGCCGGGCTCCCGAACGTACGGGACGCCCGGCCCAAATAGCCAACGAGAACGGGACTACACGATTTGGTTCACGTGCGTCTCGTCGTCGAACTTGGCGGCGCCGGGCTCAACGTCTTGGGGAGCGGCGGCGTCCACCAGAGCCTGCTTGAGCTCGGTGTACTGACGCTCGACTTCGCCCTCTGCCCAAACCTGGTCGGCAATGGCGTCGACCTGGCAGGCGGAGAACTTGTCCTCGGGCGTATGCGAGACCGGGTCGACCTTGTGAATGGTCAGCTCGTTGCACTTGCCGATCCACCACTGGTAGGTCATGTAGACCGTGCCCTTGTTGATGCGATCGCTCACGTCGGCACGGCTGTATACCTGGCCGCGGCGGCTGTGAATCGAGACGATGTCGCCATTCTTGATACCGCGCGCCTGGGCGTCCGCGGGATTCATGCGGACAAAGCCGGGCTCGTCGGCAAGCAGCGCCAGCGTCTTGCAGTTGCCGGTCATCGAGCGGCAGCTGTAGTGGCCGACCTCGCGGACGGTGCACAGGATGAGCGGGTACTCATCGTCGGGAAGCTCGGAGGGCGCCTCCCAGTCGTGCGCCATCAGGTTGGCGCGGCCGTCCTTGGTGGTGAACTTGCCACCAGCGAACATGTCGGGCGTACCGTGGTCGTTCACATCGGTGCTCTTGACGGGCCACTGGGCGTAGCCGCCCTCGGGAGCCATCTTCTCGTAGGTCGCGCCCACAAAGTTGGGGCACAGGCTAATGCACTCGTTCCAGATCTGCTCGGTGTTGTCGTAGTGCATGGGATAGCCCATACGCGTGGACAGGTCCGCGAAGATCTCCCAGTCGTGACGGCACTCGCCCTTGGGCGGAACGGCCGCGTCAAAGTGCTGGAAGCTACGGTCGGATGCGGTAAAGACACCCTCGTGCTCGCCCCAAGAGGTGGCAGGCAGGATGACGTCGGCGAGCATGGTCGTCTGCGTCATAAAGATGTCCTGGCAGATGAACAGATCCAGCTCGGAGAGCGTCTTGCGCATACCGGCCGAATCGGGCTCGGTCTGCACCGGGTCCTCGCCGTAGTTGTAGAAGCAGTGCACCTTGCCCTCGTCGACCAGGTGACCCAGGTCGGTGAGCTTGTAGCCCTCCTCGAGCGGGAGCTTTTCCTCGGGCACGCCCCAAGCCTTGGCAAACTTGGCACGCACTGCCGGGTCAGTGACCTTTTGGTAGCCAGGGTACAGGTTGGGCAGCATGCCCATATCGCAGGAGCCCTGGACGTTATTCTGGCCACGCACGGGCGCGAGGCCGGAATTGGGTTTGCCGATCTGGCCGGCAACGCAGGCGATGGAGGCGATGGTGTGCACCGTCTTCAGGTTCTGCTTCTGCTGGCATACGCCCATGCCCCAACCAATGATGGCAGAAGGCTTCGCCGTGGCGTACATCTCGGCAGCTTGGTGGATCAACGCGGGCTCGACACCCGTGATGTCCTGTACGGATTCGGGAGTGTAATTCTTGATGGTCTCCCACCACTCGTCAAAGCCGTTCGTGTGCTCGGCGACGAATTCCTTGTCGTAGAGGCCATCGTTGACCAGACAGTTGGCAAAGGCGTTGAGGAACGCAACATTGCAACCGTTCTTGATCGGAAGGTAGAGATCGGCAATACGCGCGGTTTCGATATGGCGCGGGTCGGCGACGATGATCTTGCAACCCTTTTCTTTGGCTCGCACGATACGCCTTGCGACGATGGGGTGCGAATCGGCAGGGTTATAGCCGAAGAGGAAAATGCAGCCCGCATCCTCCATACCGGGGATGGAGCATGACATGCAACCTGAACCAACCGTGTCCATCAGACCGAGGACAGTAGGGCCGTGTCAAGTACGGGCGCAGTTGTCCACGCTGTGGGTGCCGATGCACGCACGCGTAAACTTCTGCATGACGTAGTTCGCCTCATTGCCGCCGCCTCGCGAAGAGCCGGTGGTCATGACAGCGTTAGGACCATATTCGTCAATTATGGCCTGCATCTTAGATGCGGTGAAATCCAGTGCCTCGTCCCAGCTTACGCGCTCAAGATCCGCGCCCTTAGTGCGGCGGATCATCGGGTGCAGTACGCGAGGAGTCAAGATCTTGGTGTCGTTGATGAAGTCGTAGCCGCTCATGCCCTTAAGGCACAGCTCGCTCTGGTTGGTGATGCCGTTGAGCGGTTCGGTACCCACGACCTGGCCGTTTTGGACCAAGAGGTTAAACTGGCAACCGGCGCCGCAATACGGGCAGATCACTTTATGCTTCTCCATGACACCCTCCTTCCTTTTTCTGCTACCGATTAATCGGTACGTATTTGACAATCGTCGGGCCTGTATGGCCGCCCGCCTACGCCTCGTTTTCGATGGTGGCGCGGGCACGCTCGGCGGTCAGTTCCGCCAGGCGCTCCTCGTCTACCAGGGTGAGGCCCTTAGTCGGGCACGCCTCGGCACACGCCGGACCGCCGGGACGGTTCACGCACAGGTCGCACTTGAGCACGAAGCTCTTAGTCTGCGAACCCACGCGCACGTCGCCCATCAAGACGGGGACCTGCGTGGTCGCCACGCTCACGGCGCCAAAGGGGCAGGCCATGACGCAGCTCTTGCAGCCGATGCAGTTGTCCTCGTTGACGCCGATGCGATGGTTCTTTGGATCAAAGAACAAGGCACCCGTGGGGCAGGCCTTAGCGCACGGGGCATCCTCGCAGTGATGGCAAGCCACCGGTGCGGAGATCTCGTACGTACGCGTCACGCGCAGACGCGGCGCGGCAATGTTGCCGGGGATGTCGTGTGCCTCGATACACGCTGCCATGCAGGTTTGACACCCAATGCAGCGCGATGAATCGGCTACGACTCGTTTATTGCCCATGTTGTTCACTCCCTCCTGAATCCCATGCCGGAGAGACCCTGTCGACGTTGCCCCGGACCGCCCGTGGTCCGGCATCGGCGTATCGAGAGCATGCGGCGAAACAGGCACTCGGTAGAATATCTCCAACGGTATACAGGTTAAATATACGCAGTTGCAGGGGGTAAACTTGAGCATAGGCCCTGCATTACGAGTGTATTGCAGGGGTTTGGGCTGGTTAGGATTATTCTCAATAGGATATAAAAGCGAGTGTATTACACGCGTACGCCCAACAAAGATTTCACGCTCGCTTCTGAAGGATGTAGTACGTTTGTAATAATGTTCATACTCAATTACTCGAGTGCAATAAAGTGGTTGTTATAAAATTGGCAATTACTAGCCGAAGCTGTATTTGACTATTCATATTGCACGCTCATTAAGGGAGGCCAGTGATGTCATCGACTCAAAAACGAGCCATCCTGCAGGTGCGCATTCGCGAGGAAGACAAGCAGCATGCCGAGCGTCTCTACGACGCCATGGGCACATCGCTCGCCGAGGCCGTCCGTCTTTTTGTCGCGCAGAGCATTCTCATGCGCAAGCTCCCCTTTCAGCCGGTCGCCGTGCGCTCAAAGGACGGCACCGCCGCCTATGGATCGCTCAAAGCATATGGGGACCCCAATCGCCGCTCCGAGGAGCGCAATGCCTGGATTGAGTATCTTGCCACAGAAAGCGACGATTCGATTTTGGGTCCCGAGGAAGTAGATATCCATGAGTAGCACCATCATCGACGAGACCGTCATACTACGTTACCTGCTGGACGACGACGAAGTTCTGTCACCGCGCGCCGCCAAGGTCATCGCCACGCGCACCGCTCGTGTCTACCCCGAAATCATCACGCGCGTCGTGGTCACGCTGCGCGACGTCTATAAGGTTCCCCGCGTTGAGATTGCTGCGGCCATGAAAAGGCTGCTCGATGACGTCATGGTCGACGAGCCCACCGTTGTCGCCCTTGCCGTCAAACTCTTTGGCAAGACCCATATGGACTTTACCGATTGTCTCCTCGCAGCCCGAACCGCCATCTACAACGATGATGTCGTGAGCTTTGGCAAGCCCATCATCCAAGGCATGATCGATTACCGCCACAAGCGCCAAACCGCCGCCGACGCCCGCAGCCGAAGCACCGACGCCCGCGGACACGGCACCGACGCCACCATCGACAAGCTCCGCCACCGCCCCCGCAGCTAACCCCATCCCCTCCTAAGTTGCGGTGAAATACGGACTGTTTCATGCCTTTAAAGGCCTCAACAGTCCGTATTTCACCGCAACTTATTGAAGGTGGACCGCGAACGATTTCGCTATCGGGATTCGGCGTAGGGTTTTGTTGTCGGAATGCCGTAGCCGCGCATCATGGCACCGAACGATTCTACGTCGTAGGTGTCCGAGAGTTTGAAATGAATGACGTTGTGGCCCATGGCGCGAAGGTTCGCGTCGCGCATGAGGGCCGCTCGATACGTTTTTGCCGCCGCCTGCTCTGGATCATTTTGAGCTTCGTCTTCAAACTTGCCTAGCCCATGCAGCTCTGCCAGCGTCCATGAGCCGCCTGGCATCTGCCAGCCATAATCTGCTAGATAATAGCCAGCGTTTCCCGGTCGCGTTATCTCAACTTGAAGCTCGGGCGCGGCAACCCCAGCGAGAATCATCGCTGCTCTCGCCTCAGACTCGCCGCCATTGTCTGACCTACCGTCCATATACTCAAAAACGTCAAAAGCACGCGCGATGCCATGCAACCCTCGGCAATTTGCCTGCGCATATGCTCGCAGTTCTTCGCGTTCGACATCGTACTCACGGGCCAAGCCATCGACAAAGCCCAGCGCATAGCGAAAGGCGCTCGTTCGGGCGATATCAACAACCGTTCGACACGGATCCGTCAGTGTAAACAGACCTAGCCGCCACACTTCGCCCGCCCGCCAGCGCTTGTATTCAACGAACTCGTACGTATCACGCCTTGTAGACCGCGGCAGCAGTACTTGCACTTTATCCAGAAGCGTATACGCCGAGCCGATGCCGTAGAGCAGCGCTGCTGTCGATCCGCAAAACACAGCATCCGGTTCAACGACCGCAATAGCGGATGCCAGCTGAAAGATGCGATCTTCAACCCCAAGATTATTCCAATAGACCGGATCCGCATACACGTGGTTGTAAAGACGAAGCATGAGCTCTTCCTGCATAAGCTCACGCGCACGGCGTTCATCCCAAGGATCAATTGTTATAAGCAGCTGTCCATCTTGATGAATTCCAACGGCCGAGAATAGCATCCTTGCATATGACTGCGGAAAATGTTTGCCTTTATCGAGCATGGCCAACCCCATAACCATCACGGCGGAGAGAATACCATTACGCTATCGCATGCTTCCGTCCGCAGGCCTTGCCAAAAGCTGACCAAAAGCTTGACGCCGCAGGTCAGAGCTTCAAAAAATATTTCCACTCTCGGTAGACGGTCGCTACGACCCTCCCAACGGCGTCAAAATCCAACCTTACAAATAGTTGCGGTGAAATACGGACTACAGGGCCATAAAAGCCGAAAAACAGTCCGTATTTCACCGCAACTTAGGAGGGGATGTGGGGTCCCCGGCATGTATATGAAAACGGCTCTGGCACCAAATAGAGCCAAAGCCGTTAAAACTATCTTATGGAGCGGGCGACGGGAATCGAACCCGCGTCATCAGCTTGGAAGGCTGGGGTTCTACCATTGAACTACGCCCGCAAGATATGGTCGGGACGACAGGATTTGAACCTGCGACATCCTGCTCCCAAAGCAGGCGCGCTACCAAACTGCGCCACGTCCCGAAGGTGTTGAGCAGCTAAGGTCTAAACCTTGCGTGTCCCAAAGCGAAGGAAATTATAGGGGAGACTCCCCGCCTGTGCAAGCATTGATGCCCTAGCTCCTCGAATGTGCAACAAAACGACTATGGAGCAGGCCGATCACAAAGGCAACCACGGCAACCGGCGCCCACGCGGCACCGATGTCTGCCAGGGGTAGCGCATCAAACGGCAGCCACGTTCCCACAAAGAACGCATCGCGGACCGAGGTGATCACGCTCTGCACGGCAACCACACCGCCGACCCAGACCCACACCTGCGGATGAGCGTCGCAAAAGCCGTGTACCAAACCCATGAGAACCAGCACGATGGCGACGGGATACAAGGCGTTGAGCATGGGCACCGAGAACATAAGGATCACGTCGAGGCCCACGTTGGAGAGCACGCACGAAAACGCCGCGAACACAAAGGCGAGAATCGCGAAGGGGCGGCGCATGGCCTCCTCGGAGACCTCCGCTCCCCCTTCAACCACGTACGTCTCACAGAAATAGCGCGCGCAGCAACTAATGAGGCCGATGCACACGTTCATGCAGGCGAGGAAGAAGATGGCGAAGACCACGACCGTGCCGGCAAGGCCAAAGTGCATGGAGGCAGAGCGGGCAAGGATGGCGGCGCCGTTGGTGGCGTCGGGCATCACGGTGCCGAGCTGCATTCCGGCAAGGCCCAAGCCACAGTAGATGATGGCCATGAGCACGCCGGCGATAACGCCGGAACGCGAAATCTCAAAGGCCACGCGCTTGTCATCGGTAACACCCAGCTCGTGGATGGTCTCGGCGATGATGATGCCGAAGGCGAGCGACGCGAGCAGGTCCATGGTCTGATAGCCGGTCAAAAAGCCTTGGACCGCAGCGCCGGCATCATAGGGAGCTTGCGGGGCAGCAGCCGGTCCCAGCGGCGAAATCACGGCGGCGCCGACAACGAGTACGATGAGCGCAATGAGCGCGGGGCCAGTAATGCGACCGAGCACGCGCGTGATGACGCCGGGGCGCAGCGTAAGTGCAAATGCGACCACGAAGAAGGCGACGGCGAAGACCAAGCGCGCGGTGCCAAGCGAAACACCCTCGGGCAGCAACGGTACCAGCATCTCAAACGCCGTGGAGCTCGTGCGCGGAATAGCCAGGCACGGGCCGATGGCCAGGTAGACTGCCGCAACGAAGAATTCACCAAACTTGGGATGCACGCGGCCGGCAAGCTCGCGGGCCGTGCCAGCGAGCGCGACGGCGATAAATCCCATAACAGGCAGACCGATAGCGGCAATCAAAAAGCCGATCATGGCAAGCGGCGTAGCCGTGCCGGCCTGAAGTGCCAGCAACGGCGGAATGATGAGGTTACCGGCGCCAAAGAGCATCGAGAACAGCGCAATGCCGACGGTAACGACATGGTCGGAGCGCAGGCCGCGCGGGGCGGATGAAGCCATAGGCACACCTTTCGGGTCGAAACAAAAACGGGACGGGCAAAATACCCGTCCCGCAAGTATAAACGCTTGAGCAGGCCAGATGATGCAAAGTATCAATCTGGTTGCCCCTTTAGAGCCGCTACGCGTCAGAGCGACGACGGCGCAGCAGCTCGAGCCCCAGCGCGACAAGCGCAACAGCACCCGCGGCCACAGCGAAAGCCAACGGCGCACGATCGCCCGTATCGGCGAGCTGCTGAGCGCTCGACTTGGAAGACTCCTTCTTGCCGGAGTTTTCCGCGCCCGATGCCTTTGCCTTATCGGCTGCGGAGTCATCCGAGCTACCGGGTTTTGTCGGATCCTTTGAATCCGGCTGGTCGGAATCGGGCGTTCCGGGCTTTTCCGGCTCTGGCTTACTCGGGTTGTCAGGCTCGGGCTTATCCGGGTTTTCCGGGTCCGGCTTGTCCGGCTGATCAGGCTCCGGTTTATCGGGCTCAGGCTTGCCCGGGTCCGGCTGGTCAGGCTGGTCGGGCTCGGGCTTGTCCGGATCGGGAACCACCGGGTCCGGGTTGACAGGCTCCTGCTTCTTCACCGTCAGCGTACCGGGCTCAACCGTGACATCAAAGTTCGGGTCGGTGACCGTCGCCTCGATCTGGTACTCGCCCGCCGGGGAACTCTCATCGGCGACGCAGGAGTACTCGACCTTCACGCCCGAGGTATCGGCCGAGCTCTTTAGGCTTGAGGTAAAGGCGGGATTCATCTCCCCCTCGAAGCGTTCAGCATCGTCGACCTTCACCTTAAGCTTCGCCGGCGCAATCTTGAACTTGCGCGAGGCGGCGCTGATATACCCGTCGCTTCGCAGCGTGGCAACGGCGCGATACGTGCCGGCATCGGTCGGGGCCTCACTCGACGAATAGTGCGTGCCGCCCGTCCCGTAGTACCTAACCCTCAGGTCACCTTCGCAGGCCTTGGGAACCCCCGTGACCTTGGGCGCTTGAGCATCACCGCTATAGACGAAGTTGCCGCCCTCAAATGCAAGCTCGACCCACTTCGCCTGAACGACTAGAACAAAGTGCGCGGTCACGGTCTTGCCCTGAGCATCCTTGCACGTGATGTCAAAGGTAGACACTCCGACCTTGGACGGGGTGCCCGAGAGCGTCAAACCGCCCGCTGTGCGGGTAAGCTTAAACCCGTCGGGGAGCTTAGCGTCGTCCCACGTGTACTCATACGGAGCTTCGCCACCCGCGGCGCCCGAAATCGTCGCGCGATACGTGCTATGCGCACGTGCGACCGGCAGCAGACCGCCGTTGAACACAAGGGCATCCCGGGGCACAACGGAAACGACGGCACGATCGCTTTCCACCTGCGTCTCGGTACCAAGGTAGCGCTGGGTGACGCGGCAGAAATACTCGCCGGCGCAATAGTCATCAAGGTTCTCAATGAGGAGTGTCTCCCCCGTCTCGCCCCCGAGCGCCACGGCCTCGCCTCCCACCATGTGGAACCATTGATAGGACAGTTCGACAACAGCGGCAGAACCCGTGGACGAGGACGCGTGGTCGAGGACGCCCTTGCCCGCCTCGGCAGCAACCGAGAGCACAACAGCATCGCCCTCGTGGGCATTCGCGTCCTGTGGCTGCGCGATCACCTTCGGAGCGTCCGCCTTCACGAACTCGAACGTGACCTCCTGCGACGCGGTGACGCCACTCAGCGTGACCTCGTACGCTCCGCCCTCATAGCCGGAGATATCGAGATCGATGGCCTTGTCCGAGCCGGCTTCCGTGACCGTCACCCGCTCGAGGTAGCAGTCCTCGTCAGGCATCGCCGAGAGCGTCACGTCGCCGCCGGAATCAACGGTGACGGAAGCGTTGTCGACCGATCCGTTGACCGCCTTTGTCGTCACCTCAAAGCGTTCGAGCTTGTTCGGGTTATCGGGCTCGGGGTTGTCCGGATCGGGATTATCAGGATCAGGCTTGGGGCCCGGATCAGGGTTATCAGGTTCAGGGTTAGGATCCGGGTCGGGGTTGGGACCAGGATCAGGCTGATCGGGATCCGGGTTGTCCGGATCAGGATTGTCCGGGTCCGGAACCACCGGGTCTGGATCGACGGGCTCCTGCTTCTTTTTCACCGTCAGCGTTCCGGGCACGACCTCGACATCGAAGTTCGGGTCGGTGACCGTCGCGCCGATCTGGTACTCGCCAGCAGGAGAGCTCTCATCGGCATCGCAGGAGTACTCGACCTTCACGCCCGAAGTGTCAACCGCACTCTCTAGGCTCGAGGTAAACGCTGGGTTCGCCTCCCCCTCGAAGCGCTCGGCGTCGTCAACCTTCACCTTGAGCTTTGCCGGAGCGATCTCGAACTCACAGGCAGCGGCACCGGCGTAACCATGGCTTCGCAACGTTACCACAGCGCGGTACGTGCCGGCATCAGTCGGGGCCTCCGTCGAGGAATATTGCGTGCTTCCGGTACCGAAGTACCAGACCTTAAGGTCGCCTTTGCAGACCTTGGGGGCACCGGAAACTTCGGGCGCCTGCGGCGCACCATTAAAGGTAAAGTCGCCATCCGTGAACGATAGCTTTACGCGCTTTGCCTGGACAACGAGCGCAAAGGAGGCAGTCACGGCCTCGCCACGGGCATCCGTGCACGTGATATCGAAGGTGGAAACGCCCGTCCTGGACGGAACACCGGAGAGCGTCAGGCCGCCCGAAGTACGGGAGAGCTTGAACCCGTCGGGGAGCTTCGTCTTATCCCATGCGTACTCGTATGGAGCCTTGCCGCCCGTGGCCCCGGCAATCGTTGCGAGGTACGTGCTGTGGGTGCTCGCTGCCGGCAGCAGGTCGCCGTTAAACACAAGGGTGTCCCACGGCACGATGGAGACGGAGGCACAATCACTGTCCGTCTGCTTCTCAATACCAAGGTAGTGCTGAGTAATGCGGCAGAAATACTCACCGGCCTGCTCGCCATCGAAGTCCGCGAGCGAGAGCGTCTCCCCCGTCTCGCCCTCGAGCGCCACGGCCTCGCCATCCACCATGCGGAACCACTGATAGGAAAGCTCAATCTCGGCAGCGCAACCCGTGGACGAGGCCGCGTGATCGTCGACGTTCTTGCCTGCCTCGGCCGCAACCGAGAGCACAGCCGAATCGCCCTCATGGACGCTTACGTCCTGCGGCTGCGCGACCACACGCGGAGCGTCCGCCTTCGCAAACTCGAACGTGACCTCCTGCGATGCGGTGACATCGCTCAACGTGACCTCGTACGCCCCGCCCTTGTAATCAGAAATGTCGAGGTCAACGGTCGCATCCGAGCCTGCCTGCGCGACCGTCACGCGCTCGAGGTAGCAGCCCTCGTCGGGCGTCGCCGAGAGGATCGCGTCCCCGCCCTCAACAACCGAAACCGAAGCATTGTCGACCGAACCGTTGACTGCCTTCGCCGTCACCTTGTAGTGCTCGGGCTTCTTCTTGACCGTCAGCGTGCCGGGGTCGACTGCGACATCATAGTTCGGATCGGCGACCGCCGCGTCGATCTGGTACTCACCCGCCGGCGATTTCTCATTCGCCGAGCAGAAGTACGTAACCTTTACGTCCGACGTGTCGCAACGACTCACCAAGCTGGAGGTAAACTCGGGGTTCTTCTGACCCTCAAAGCGCTCGGCATCGTCGACCTTCACCAGTAACTGGGCAGGTGCAACGGAAACCGTCAACTCGACGTCCTCGGCGGCAAGATAGTTACGCGAGGCAGCGGCATGGGCGACAACATGCGCCGTACCGGCGGCCTTCACCGTCGCACAGCGTCCCTTAATCGAAACCGGGCTCGCATCGTCATCGGAATCGACCAGCTCAAAGCTCACGGGAGTCTGGGCAACGTTGTTAAACACAATGGGGTCTCCACCGTACACACCCGAATAGCTCGTCGTTCCCGTAATGACCTGGCTTGCCTTTGCAATCGAGAACTCGGCGGACTTTTTACCCTGATAGTTGGGGTCAGTCACCTTAACCGTGACGCGGTAGTTGCCACTGTCGCACGGCTCCAGCGCCGTCGGACCATAGGACGTTCCATCTATGCCGCGATAGGTAACGGAATAGGCAGACGCATCAAGGCCGGCAACCGCAACCGCCGCACCGTGTCGTGCGCCATCGTATGTCACATCAGACGTCTCGATCGAAATATCGACCGGGGCCTTCTCAATCGTGAAGTCACAGGAGGCATTACCGACATATCCCTTGGCGTCGAGCGTCACCACCGCACGATACGTGCCGGCATCCACCGGCGCCTGATCCGACGAGTAATGCGTATCGCCCGTGCCAACATAGGTCAGTTTGACATCGTCCTCGCAACCCTCGGGCACACCCGAAAGCTCCGGGGCCTGCGCCGTCGCGTTATAGACAAAGCTCTGGCCTTCAAACGCGAGCGATGGTTCCTTCGCCTTCACGACCAGCACAAAATGCGCTACGCGCTTATTACCCAGGTCATCGGTGCACGAAATCTTAAAGCGACAAACACCCGTAGCCGCAGGCACGCCCGAGAGCACCAAGGCGCCCGATCCGTCATCTGCCAGCGTCAGCCGCATGCCCTCAGGAACCTCAACATCATCCAAGTTATACGCATACGGTGCCTTGCCGCCCGTAGCGCCGGCAATCTGCGCACGGTATTCATCGTGAGCGGTCGCCACCGGCAGCACACGCCCGTTAAATAGAAGCGTTTCTCGGGGCACGATGGATACCTTCGCATGTTCGGTATCCGTCTTTGTCACCGTGCCCAGGTAGCTCTGCGTAATGCGGCAGAAGTACTCGCCCTCGCCCTCGCTGTCGAGCTGGGCAATCGAGAGGGCCTCCCCCGTCTCGCCCTTCAGCGCCACCGCCTTGCCACCATCGTCAGACATGCGATACCACTGGTAGCTCAGCTTGACGTCTGCAGCGGATCCAGATGACACGGCCGCATGGACGCGAACGTTGCGCCCCGCCTCGGCGGCGACCGAAAGTTCAACCGGATCGCCCTCGTAAGCACTCGCATCCTGCGGCTGCGCAAGGACCTGTGGAGCCGCTGCCTTCGCGAATTCGAACGTGACCTTTTGCGGAGCACTCACGCCACTCAGTGTGACCTCGTACGCCCCACCCTTATAGTCGGAAATATCAAGGTCATAGGCATTGCCGGCCGAACCGTCATCACCTGCCTCTTCGGCAACGGTCACGCGCGTCAGGTAGCAGCCCTCATCGGGCGTCGCCGAAAGCGTCACCTTGCCATCCGTAGCGACCAAAGCAGACTCCGGATCAACCGATCCGTTGACCGCTCGGGCCGTCACCTTGTACTTAGGCGCCTCCGCAAAGCGCGCCTCGACGGTCATGTTGTCCTCGGGGACAAACGTCCAGGTAGCATCCGTGCTCAGCGGCTCACCGCCCAACGACCCGTCGTCATTGCGCGCATACCACCCATCAAACATATAGCCCGCATCGGGAACGGCAGTCAGGGTCGTGGACTCACCGTTCTCGACTTCGTTGGTCACGGCATAGCCCAGAGATTCGTCCTCGGAGGAGCCCTCGACGTGTCCGCCCTGACGCGAATCCACCACTGTAACCGTCATCGACGCCCGCTCATAAACGGCCGTAAAAGTACGGTTGCCAAACACCACGCGGTTGATCACCGGCGTAAATCCCACAGGCATGCCGTTCTCGTCGACCTAGTATTTAAACTTCCAACCCTCGTGCGGCACGGTAAACATAATCGCCGCGGAGTGGTAGGAGCCGCCGGTACCAAGCGCAACCATGCTAAAGCCCGCGCCCTTGGGATACGTAGCGACCTGAACATCGCAGCCCGTCTCATAGAACACGGCCGTGAGCTGCCTGTTCTCTTTGGCGGTACCGAAATAGAATGCGCTGTAGCTCACCGTGACACCCGCATCGTCGACCCAATGCGAGAAGTGGTACTTCTTCCACGGGATCGCGATCGCCATAAACATGTCGCCCCTGTCGTACGACCTGCTACCGGCAGGAATGCCGTCGACCAGAAGGGCCGTACCGCGGAAGATGGACGAGCCGGTGACGGTAATGGTCACCTGTCCATCGGATTCGAACTGCGCGTAGTACGTTATGCCTTGCGTGGCGGTCACATCGAGGGTCGTTGCGGTCTCGACAATCGAGGTGCCCTCCTTATCGGTGCTCCAGCCCACAAAGCGATAGCCCATACCGGCAACAGCGGTCAGCTCCACCTGATCGCCCACGGCAATGCTACCGCTGCCCGTAACACGGCAGCCCCTGTTCGAAGCCTTGTCCTTCACCACGACCTCGCCCGTAACGATCACCTCGTACGGATCGGCAAACACGGCCTGGAGCTCCAACGTATCGTCCTCGAGCCCCTCGACCATATCCTTGTCGAGCTTAACCCAGCAATGGGCGTCGCAGCTCAGCAGCGACTTGTTGCCCTCGGCATCCAGGACATACCAACCGGCAAATCGCTTGGTACCCATAGACGTAGCGTTGAGTTCGACCGTATCACCGAATTGATAGGAGCCCTCGCCGCTCAGGGTGCTAACGCTATCGTCACTCGCGCTCAAAACGACCTGATAGGACTTAGGCGTAAAGGTCGCCGTATAGGTGGCGTCACCCGTAACCTTAACGGTATAGTCGGCGTTCTCGCTGACTGTCTCGCCCTTGTCGTCCG
>CABUCA010000007.1 GCA_902489965.1 uncultured Collinsella sp. | reverse complement strand
ACGCCCAGCACCTCGCAGACGCGCTCGGCGACGTCAATCTTGGACGGTTCGGCGATCACGCGATCCGAAAGCTCCAACAGCTCCTCGGGATGCAGGTTGACGACGCAGCCGGTTACGACCACGTAAGGGTCGTTAGGATGGGCCAGCGCATGACGGACGGCCTTACGGGTCTTGGCCTCGGCCTCGCCCGTAACGGCACAGGTGTTAATGACGATCAGATCGGCATCCTGGGGATCCACAATAGCAAAGCCCAGGCGCATAAGATCGGCAGTGATACGGTCAGACTCAACCCGGTTGACGCGGCAGCCGAGGTTGACGACGGAAATATGGGGTGCGAGCACGCGGGCTCCTTAATCGAGGATATCGTCGAGGGCACTCTTGATACGGTCGGTCACCGACTTCTTACCGGAAGCGACGTCATCGCCCATCTCATCGGCAAAAGCACGGAGCAGCTCGTGTTGCTTATTGGAAAGATTGGTGGGAACGACCACGCGCAGTTGCACGATCAGGCGACCACGCGAACCGCCACCGCCAATGCGCGGCATGCCGTAATTATTGACGCTCACGGTGTCGCCGTACTGTGTACCAGCAGGGACCGTCACCTTGACGACCTCATCGGGCATAATGCCCTCGACCTCGATCTCGCAGCCGAGCGCTGCCTGCGCAATCGAAATATCGCTCACGAGGTACAGGTCGTCACCGTTGCGCTTAAAACGCTCGTGGTCGGCGACGCGCACGTTGACGATCAGGTCGCCCGAGGGCTCGCCGCGAAGGCCAGCCTCGCCAAAGCCGCTCACGCGCAGCTGGCGACCGGTCGAAACGCCGGCGGGGATATCGATGTCGATCTTTTCATGCGAAGGCGTGCGGCCCTGACCGTCGCAGGTCTCGCAGGGATGATCGATGACCGTGCCCTCGCCGTGGCAGTCGGGACAAGGCGAAGAGGACTGAACCTGGCCCAGGAACGAACGCTGGACCGTCGTGACATAGCCCGTGCCGTGGCAGCGGCTGCACTGCTTTTCCTGCGCGCCCTCGGCCCTACCGGTGCCATTGCAATCCTCACAGGGAGCAAGGCGGTCATAGCTGATCGTCTTTTTGCACCCGAGTGCCGCCTCCTCGAGCGTCACCGAAAGGGAGATGGCCATGTCGCGGCCGCGACGACGCTCACGGCGATTTCGGGCGCCACCGCCGGCACCGCCGCCAAAGAACGACGAGAAGAGGTCGTCCATGCCCATGCCGCCAAAGATATCGTTAATGTCGACGTAGCCCGAACCACCAGGGCCGTCGGCAATGCCGTAACGGTCGTAGTTAGCACGCTTCTGCTCATCGGAAAGAACGGAATATGCCTCGTTGAGCTCTTTGAACTTGGCCTCGGCCTCGGGGTCGTCCGAAACGTCCGGGTGTACGGTACGGGCCTTCTTTAGAAACGCGCGCTTAATCGTCCGCGCGTCGGCATCCTTGTCGACGCCAAGCACCTCGTAGTAATCCCTATTTTCCGACACGACCGAATCCTTCCGACTTTCATTATTGTCACAGTGCGTCCTATACCCAAGCTGGGCCGGCCGCAAACAGAGGGTTTGATGTTATTGCATTGCGTAGGGTGAAAGCATGGCACGTTGCGAGCAGCTCGCAAACCAAACCGACACGAGCGCAAACATAAATCCGTTGGCAAAACCGTTGGCAAACTGCATCGCGCCGCGCTTCCACCACAGCAGGCTGCGGTGCAGCACGCCGTCCGAGAGCACCATGAACAGGCCCATGGCAAACGGAATAAAGCACATCACGGCAAAGGCCGAGAACACGCCCGAGATGGCCGATAGCACCAAAAACGGCGCCACGATGCCCATCAGGTAAAAACCGGTACGGGCCTTGCCTTCCAGGCGCTCGGCCTCAACATGGGCGCGACCGACCAGATCACCGCCCGCGGCACCGTTGGTGCCGGCGTGACCCATGCCGCCAATACGGACCTCGTCGCCATCGTGCGTGCCGGCGGGAAACTCAATCGTCTGCTCGGAGGTCACACGGGTCCGCCCGCTGCCGCCGCAATCGGGACAGGGGTCGGCGACGACCTTACCGGAGCCACCGCACTCAGGGCAGACCGACTGGAACGTGCCGGCACCAAACAGAAAGGACAAGTCGACATCGATGTGACCGCGACCGCCGCAGCTCGGACAGGTATGTGCATGCTCGGACGAAACAGAGCCCGAACCACCGCAGTGACCACAGGTATCGAAGCGCGTATAGCGGACGGTCTTGCGGGCACCGCCCTTGGCCTCCTTGGCGTCGAGTTTGATATCGACGACCACATTGGCGCCGTTCTCGGGATTGTAAGCAGCCTGCCCACGATGCTGCTGGCCCCAAGCGCCGCCAAAGGGAAAACCGCCCTCAAAGGGATTGCCATAGCCTGTGTTGCCGGCGTAGCCGCCACCATAGGGCGAAGCCGTAGGAGCACCGGCAAAGGGATTGCCCGAGCGCATGGCGTCGTAGCGCGCACGTTTTTGCTCATCCGAAAGCACGGCGTAGGCCTCGGAAACCTCTTTAAACTTTTCCTCGGCATCCGGCTCTTTGTTGACGTCCGGATGGAGCTTGCGGGCCTTTTGCTGAAAGGCCTTTTGAATATCACGCGAGGTGGCGTCCTTGGAGACACCCAGAATCTCGTAGTAATCTTTTTCGTTCATCGTCGCCATGCGCGGCAACCTCCTGCTCACAGCAGCGTATATATTCCGGTAATTCTACACGAGCGGCCTAAGCTAGATCCCAAAACAGCTCGAACAGAACATTTCCATCGAGCCAGCCCAAGTGCGTCGGCGCCAGACGAGCTCGAACATAGCCCGCGACGACATCTGCCGAAGTGAAAGGTCCCTCATGGACCCCGAGCGTCTCGGGCACCCAAGTGGCAAGACCCAATTCGAGCGCGCGATCGCAGGCAGCTGCCAGCTCATCGGCCGGGATGACGCAAGCTGCACGAACCAACAGGTCGGACGCAACACCGCCCGTCATGCGACAAGACAGCATCAGGTCTTCAGCCGCAGCCTCACGCTGCGACAGATATTCGGCCTCAAACGCCGTCGCGTCATCGTCACGTTGCACCAGACGCACGCGGTACGAATCGCCTCGAGAAGACACGCCGGAGAACAAACCTGCAAGACGGTCGAAATCCTCGGCGTCGAGCATGCCCGCGGCGGAACGACCCAGGCCCAAATAGCCCTGGCCGGTCCAGTAGGCAATGTTATGGGCGCACTCATGTCCGTCGAGCGCATAGCTTGCCACCTCATACGGGTGATAGCCGGCCGCACCCAGACGCTCACGCGCCACATCCATGCACGAAGCTTGAAAATCCTCGTCGGGCTCGACCGACTCGTCGCGGCACGCCATGCGATAAAGGGGAGTCCCCTCCTCAAGCGTGAGCGGGTAGACCGACACATGATGCGGAGCCGCCGCCAGCACGCCATCGAGCGTGCGCTTCCAACTCGCTGCGGTCTGCCCGGGAAGTCCGCACATAAGGTCGCACGACACGTCAAGCCCAGAGTTCTTGACCGTCGCGATGGCGGCAAACGCCCGATCGGCATCGTGAATACGGCCGATGGCGGTAAGTTCGGTGTTATCGAGCGTTTGCACGCCCAGAGAGACGCGTGTGACACCAACCTTGGCAAGCGCAGTGGCAAGCTCGGCGGTCAGCGACTCGGGATTGGCCTCGCAGGTAAACTCAACGGGGGCGCACCACGCACGAATACGCCGCGCCAGCTCCACCAGGCGCTCCCCCGCCAGCGACGGCGTACCGCCGCCAACATAGACGGTGCGGATATGGTCAAGGGCCCCAGCCTTGCCAAAAGCATCGAGGCGCGCGAACAACTGCTCAAAATAGGCATCGAGCGCAGCGCTCAGGTCGCACGGAGCAAAACTGCGCGAGTCAAAGTCGCAGTACCGGCACTTTTGGGCGCAAAACGGCACGTGCACGTACAGTGCGGTAACGGCCACCCTTAAGCCTCCAGAGGATGAGGGGGCACCGATTCGCCGGCGGCAAGGGCGGCCTCGCAGGCCACCACATCGCGCTCGATCTCATCGACCAGTGCCATAAACTCCTCGTAAGTGGAACAGCGCACCACATGGGCACGCCAAGCGGCGGCATGGGGCATGCCTTTTAAGTACCAGCTTGCATACGTGCGGGCACGCGACATGAGCGGCAGGAGCTCATGCGTCAGCGTTAGGTGCTCACGCAGGGCGTCCAGGCGCTCGACCGAGCTGCGCGGCGGCACCGGTATGCCATCGAGCGCAAGAGCGCGAGCATCACCAAAGACCCAGGGATTACCGTAGATACCGCGCGCGATAAACACCGCGCTGGCACCCGAGTTGCGCAGATGCTCCGCGGCATCCTCGGCCGAGAACACATCGCCCGAACCAATCACGGGAATCTCAACGGCGTCGGCAACCTCATCGACGACCGACCAATCGGCCTGGCCCGTGTAGAGCTGCGTGGCGCAACGACCATGCACGGCGACTGCGGCGGCACCGGCGCCTTCGAGCATCTGGGCAAACGTCGCGGCATTACGGTCCTCGGCATAAAAGCCTTTGCGAATCTTGACAGTCACGGGCACGTGCGCCGCTCCCACCGTGGCCTCAACGATCTTCTCCGCAAGGTCGGGCGTGCGCATGAGCGCCGAGCCCTCGCCCTTGGTAACGACCTTGCGGGCGGGGCATGCCATATTGATATCGATGAGCGACAGGCGATCACCCACACGCTCCTCGACGGCGGCGACGGCACTCGCAAACTGATCGGGCTTGGAGCCAAAGAGCTGCACGCAAATCTGCTGTTCCTCGTCGGCAGGAAGCACCAGTCGCCAGGTCTTGTTGCTGGCATAGGCAAGGCCCGCCACGCTCACCATCTCGCTGTAGGCAAGGTTGGCACCGCGGCGGCGGCACATGACGCGGTAGGCAGGGTCGGTCACGCCCGCCATGGGAGCCATAAGGAACGGCTGCTCGGCATAGGCGCCCAGCAGCCGCCGACTATATTCGGAAAGCGCCATAGATCTACTCGTCCACCTTGAGGATAGCCATAAACGCCTCCTGCGGGACCTCGACCGAGCCGATGGCCTTCATGCGCTTCTTGCCCTCTTTCTGCTTCTCGAGCAGTTTGCGCTTGCGCGAGATATCGCCGCCGTAGCACTTGGCAAGCACGTCCTTGCGACGTGCCTTGACGGTGGAGCGGGCAATGATCTTGTTGCCGATAGCACCCTGGATGGGCACCTCGAACAGCTGGCGCGGAATGATCTCCTTGAGCTTGTCGCATAGGCCGCGGGCAAGACCGTAGGCCTTGTCCTTGTGGACGATAAACGACAGCGCGTCTACCTCGTCGCCCGAAAGCAAAATATCGAGCTTAACGAGCTCGGAGGGACGGTACTCGTTGAACTCGTAGTCCAACGAGGCATAGCCCTTGGTACGGCTCTTGAGCTGGTCAAAGAAGTCCAAGATGAGCTCGGCAAGCGGCATATCAAAGCGCATCTCGACCGACTTGCTCGTGAGATGGATCATGTCGGTCGTAATGCCGCGGTGCTCGATAGCGAGCTGCATGACGGCACCCGTATACTCGGGCGGGCAGATGATCTTAGCCTTGAGGTACGGCTCCTCAATGCGCTCGATACGCGTGGTCTCGGGCAGGTCCTGCGGGCTGCGGACATCGACCATCTCGCCATCGGTCTTGTACACGTGATAGTCGACCGAAGGGCTCGTGGCAATGAGGTCCAAGTTGAACTCACGCTCGAGGCGCTCCTTAACGACCTCCATGTGCAGCAGGCCCAAGAAGCCCACGCGGAAGCCAAAGCCGAGCGCCACCGAGGTCTCGGGCTCCCATACCAACGACGGGTCGTTGACGTGCAGCTTATCGAGCGCGTCACGCAGGTTCTCGTAGTCCTTGTTATCGATCGGGAACAGGCCCGTATAGACCATGGGCTTGGCCTCGCGGTAACCGGGAAGCGGCTCGGGGCAGGGATTCGACGCCCACGTGAGGGTATCGCCCACGCGAACGGCCTCGGGATCCTTCAGGCCCGTGACCACGTATCCGACCTCGCCGACCGTCAGCGCGTCGACCGGGGTCTCGGCGGGACGCTTGACGCCCACGCCATCGACCAAAAAGTCGCCCTTTGCCTGCATCATGCGCAGGGTATCGCCCTTTTTGATGGAGCCGTCAAAGACGCGCACCGTGGCCACCACGCCGCGATACTCGTCAAAGTACGAATCCAGAATGAGCGCTTTGAGCGGAGCATTTGCATCGCCCTTAGGTGGAGAGATCAAAAAGACAATGGACTCCAGCAGATCGTGAATGCCCTCGCCGGTCTTGCCCGAGACACACACGGCGTCATCGGCAGGGATCGCCAGGTCATCCTCGATCTCGGTCTTAACCTCATCGGGATGGGCCGAGGGCAGGTCGATCTTGTTGATGGCCGGCACAATGTCCAGATTGGCGTTCATGGCGAGCGTCGCGTTGGAGACGGTCTGCGCCTCGACACCCTGGGTGGCATCGACGACGAGCACCGCGCCCTCGCAGGCGGCCAGCGAACGCGAGACCTCATAGGTAAAGTCCACGTGGCCCGGCGTATCGATGAGGTTGAACTGATACGTCTCGCCGTCGTCGGCGTCATAGGACACGCGGACGGCGTTGGACTTGATCGTGATGCCGCGCTCGCGCTCGATATCCATGGTGTCGAGCAGCTGCGACTCCATGTCGCGCTCGTCGACGGTATGGGTGAGCTCGAGGATACGGTCACTGATCGTGGACTTGCCATGGTCGATGTGCGCAACAATTGAGAAGTTGCGGATGTGGGAAATGTCAATTGAAGTATTCATGCGGACTATCTTACCCGAGCGATACAAAAAATGGAGCCTGTTCCATAAAACAGGCTCCATTTATGCGCGTAATCTGTGTGGTGTGAAATTTACAACTTAGGCGTTGATGCTGTTCACGAGCTTGGCAAGACCGGACTTGCGGTTGGAAGCCTGGTTCTTGTGGATAACATGCTTGGCGGCAGCCATGTCGAGACGCTTGGTGACGGTCTTGAGGGCAGCCTGGGCCTTCTCGGCGTCGCCCTCGGCGACGGCGGACTGGACGTGCTTGGTCAGCGTCTTGAGCTCGGACTTGACAGCCTTGTTACGCATGCGAGCTGCCTCATTGGTGCGGATACGCTTCTTCTGAGACTTGATGTTTGCCACTTCTGGAGTTCCTTTCGAGTTCCTTGCAAAAAATGTATGACACCTCTGAGACACGGTGAGGTCATGCAAGCGCCTACTATAGCACGCTCCCCCTCAAAGGGATAGAACGAATTTGTCAAATAGGCAGGTATCATCACGATTTTCTCAAGATGTTCGTAATCCAGAGCAAAAGCGCGGTCTGAGAATCGGCCGAACCCTTGAGCGCGAGCTCCACATCGACCGCACCCTCGAGCGCTGCGACGAGCTCTGCCATCGAAAAGCGACGTGCCCAGGTCAGGTGATTCTTGACCTGCCAGGACTGGAGCTTGAGCGTTGCGGCCAGCTCACGACCCTGTCCGCGCGCATCGAGCGCCTTGGCGACGATAAGCTCGCGGATGCGGCCGCACAGCAATGTGTAAGTCCACACGTAGCTCTTGGCGGGCAGTAGATTGAAGAGCTCGAGCGAGCGGCGCATGTCACGGGCCGAGACCGCATTGAGAAAGTCCCAGGGTTGGACCTCTGCCGTACGTACAATCCAGCGCTCAACGTCGGCAAGCTCAATCTGGGGCGCCTCGACCATCTGGGCAAGCTTAGCCAAGTCGTTATCGAGCATGCGGGTGTTCTCGCCCGAGCGCGAAACGAGCTCTTCGGCGGCCGCCGTCGAGATCGACTTGCCGTGCTGCGTCGCCATCTGCTGCACGCGGCGCGGTAGCTCCCAGCGCTTGGTACCGGAGCAATCGATCACCGCCTTCTTGTCGATCTTGGCGATCGCCTTATACAGGCGCGTGTTCTTGGCAAGCGAGTCGGCGATGATGAGACAAACCGTCGTGGGGCTGGGACTCGCCAGATAGTCGACAAGCGGCTCGGAGATCGCTTTGGCGAGTTTTGAGCAGCCGTCAAGGATTACCAGGCGAAACTCGCTGCCCATGGGAAAGGTGTTGAGCGATCCGATAATCGACTCGATATCGGGGTCTTTGGTCATATCGCGCTCGTCGAGGTTGAACTCGACCATACCCGACTTTTCCAGACGCGCTTTCATACGCGAGACGGCGTGATCGCGCTTGACGCCGTCGGTACCGACGATCAGATATGCCGGCAACAGACTGGTTTCGGACATTGCGCTCCCCTCCCGCAGGCCTTCGTATTCGTTCCGTGCCATTCTAGCCCAGGGGCCCACCACACGCCAACGACGTCGTCACGGTCGCTGGCATCGCATCGCAAAGCCATTCGCAGTTGGCGTGACGGTAATGTCGCCGTGTTCGATAGTGCACGCGAACACACCGCCCGCTTCCTTAACGGCATCGATGCAGGCATCGGACGGATGGCCGTATCGATTCCCCTCGCCCGCACTCGCAAGGGAAAGCTCAGGCTTCAAGACGTCCAGCAACTCACCATCGACTGAAACCTTAGAGCCGTGATGCCCAAGTTTAAGTACATCGATTTCCCCCACCTCCTGCACGAATTCCCGTTCTTGGTCGAGCTCGGCATCACCGGTGAGGAGCATACGCAGGCCCCTGCCTTCCTGAACATAGGAGAGCAGCAGGACAAGCGAGTCCTCATTTCCCTCGCCATCCACGGACTCGAATGGCCACATCACGCGGGCGCAAAATGAGCCGATATCGACCGTATCCCCACGGCACACCTGCCGATACTCAACGCCAGGTCGGTTCAATACCTCGGCAGGAGCATCCTCCAGCGCATCCGCCGCCACGGCAATCGTTCCAACCGAAAACTGTTCGAGCACGGCAGGCAGACCACCCCAGTGGTCCTCATCCCAATGCGTCACAAAGACGGCATCGATATGGTGCACGTTATTGCGAACCAACGCCGCCACCATGCGCTCGTCGAGCCCGCAGTCGACGAGTGCTACTGCGCCGCCCTGGCGGATAAGAATCGCATCGGCCTGGCCCACATCGAGCACCGTCACCGAAGGCGGAGCGAATCGATCCCAGTAGACGTACGGAATCGCAGCCAGGAGTACCAAGCATGCAAGCCCCACCGCCATAGGACGTGCACGGGGACGCGGCCACCAGACCAGCAGAACCGCCAGCAAACACGGCACTAGGTAAATCCACATGCTATCGGGCGGCAAACTCACGGATGCACCCGGCACGGCGGCAAACAGCTGCTCGAAGAACAGTGCGCAACGGGCGGCAATCATGGGCACAATGAGCGCCCAAGTCCGCAAAGGTGCCACGAGCGAAAAGGGAACCAGCACAATCGACACAGCAAGCAGTACGCTCACCACCGGACCGATGACCGCATTTGCCAGCGGAGCAATGAGCGATAACGTACCAAAGGCGGGAATGGTAATGGGAAGTGTCGCCAATTGCGAGCACAGCGTGGCGGAAAGCATGCTGGCGACGCCCGATGGCACACCCAGCTCACCCAAAGCGTAGGTCGCATAGGGGCAAAAGCACAGAATGGCTAAGACGCTGGCACATGAAAGCTGAAAGCCCATCTCGAACAGCACCGTCGGCCGCAGTAGCACAAAGATGGACATGGTTACGAAGAGTGCCGATTCGCCGTGCCGGCGACGCCCCGCGCCGTTTACGACAAGCGTCGCGAACACCATGCAGCACGCGCGCACGGCCGAAGGAGACGCGCCCGTAAAGGCAGCGTAGCCAACAAGCGTTATCGCCAATATCGCCCGCTGAAGACCACGTGTGCACCGAGTCTTTTGCAATGCGCCCTCGATTACAAACCCCACGATAGCCAAATGGCTGCCCGAGACGGCGATAAGATGCGCCGTCCCCGTCACCGAAAACCAATCGCCCGCCGGCTGGGCGCGCAGCTCGGCCGAACGACCGCAGGCGACACCGGCTATGAGCGCACGCGCCGGGTCGGTCGCAGGCGCAATGGACGCAAGCAGCCCATTTCGCAGCCGAAGCAGCGGCCCCGGAGAGCCCTCATCGACCGGCACAATCCGAACGGCTTGAACCTTGCGCACCTCGCCTCGGAGCACGCGCGATCGTCCATATGCATCGTTCTCAAAACGTGAAACGCGACCGATAACACGCACGTGCGCCCCGACCTTGAGCTCGCGGTCACACGATAGGCGAACCGTTGCCAAGTTCTTACCGTCCGCGCGTGCCTCGCAGGTATAGGAATACACGTCGTCGTTTATGGATGGATCACCCTGCACGACAAACTCGAGGCTGCTTGCCGCTCGACCGTCGAGCGCCTTCGAGGCGCCTAGCGTGCCCACAGCCCACCACGCCGAGACGACCGCTCCCGCCACGAGACCGACGGACGCGGCATACAGCCACCACTTCCAAGGGGCAAGCCACGCACAAGATTGAGCCAGCACAACGAATACCGCCGCCGCAACGGGAATGGCCCATAGCAGCCCGACCGCCGACGCCTGCTCCCTCAGCAGCGCATCAGCGGCCACGTTGAGCACCAAGGCGCAGCTCATGCACATGCCGGCACACAGGGCCATCGTCCATGGCATCAGGGGCCGCGGAGGCATCACATGTTCGCGCTCGGTCGCACTCATACGCAGATGCAATCTTTGATTTTGGCAAGCTTCTTCTCGCCGATTCCCGACACACGCATCAGATCGTCAACCGAGGCAAAAGCACCGTTCTTTGTCCGCTCATCGATAATCGACCGGGCCATGGAGGGACCGATGCCCGAAAGCGTCTGTAGCTCTGCCGAGCTTGCCGTATTAATGTTTACTAGGCCTGTTGCGCTACTCACGCCCGATGACGCGGAAGCCCCACCATCAACATCGGCTTCCGCAATGGGCGCCTGCTGCTCCCCTTCCGTTGGAACGTGGATTTTTTGTCCATCGACGACCTTGGATGCCCGATTGAGCCCCGTAACGTCTGCCTCGGGCGCCAGCCCGCCGGCGGCATCAATCGCCTGAGCCACCCGCGCGCCGTCCTTGAGACGATATACACCGGGCGACACAACGGCGCCATCGACATCGACATAGACCTCTGCCGCGGCAGAAGCCTTAGTCGAAGAACCTTCGGATGTCTTTCCGCTCGAGGCATCACTGGATCCCGGCTCCACCCACGAGCCCGAACCGTCAGTGCGCTCAAACGACACGGCGCCGGCACCGCCGCCAAGGTTCGCCATCGCCAAGCCGCTCGACATCGCAATGACGACCAGTATCGCCATCACCACTGCCTTATGACCGAGCAGCTTGTCCGCCAAGCGGTCCATCTTTTTGACCCGTTCGTGTTGTTCGCGCTGCGCCATAGCAAAACCTCCCAACACCATCGTGTCAGGAAAGGAGCCCTGTAACAGCCACGCCCCAAAACCGGTTTTAGCGGTCAAACCAAAAGCCGACCAAAACCTTGCACAAATCCGTCCATTTATTCAGGCACACGTCAGCAAATGAACACTTAGCCACAAAATGCCCAGATAGCAAAAGACCGACGATGCAGACGCATCGTCGGTCTATGCACAAATTTACTCGTGATCTTGGTAAATCTCACGCGGAGCAAGCTCCGAATGTTTGCGTTTTAAGGTCTTAGGGGCCTTATACGTGTTGCTCTCAAAGTCGATGTACTCGGTCTGCTTGAGCAGGCGCTCGATCATCTCCTCGTGATCGAACAACTCCCAGGCCTCATGCACGGCATCGAGTTTAGCGTGCGTCTCGGGACGGCGCGGCATAAACAGCGTGCAGCAGTCGGGAGCGGCCTCAGTGGAGATATCGAACGTACCGATCTCCTCGGCGCGCGCGATGATCTCCTGCTTATCCGAACCGATGAGAGGGCGGAACACGGGGATCTTCACGGCCTCGTTGACGGCCATGATATTCTCAAGCGTTTGGGAGGCAACCTGCCCAAGCGATTCGCCCGTAACGATGGCCTTGGCACCCTCGATGTGCGCAATGCGCTCAGCAACCGAATACATAATGCGGCGATACATGATCACGCGCAGGTTGCTGGGACAGGTGACCGAAATCTCACGCTGGCAGTCGCCAAACGGCACTACGTACAGTCGGCCGATCTGGACACCCGGCTCAAGCGCACGGATGATGTCCTGCACCAAATACTCGCTCGTATCGGGCGTCTGCGGACGACCGGAGAAATGTACCGGCACGCACACCGCGCCGCGACGCGCGAGCATCCAGGTCGCCACCGGAGAATCGATACCCGAAGAAAGCAGCGTCACGACCTTGCCGGCAGACCCCACCGGAAGACCACCCACGCCGCGCTCAGAGCGCGCATACACATAGACGCTACCCTGGACCACCAGCACGTGCACCATAGCGTCAGGATCGTGCATCTGGACCTTTTTATCGGGGAAGGCCTCACACAGCACCTCACCCACCTGACGATTGATGTCAATCGAGGTAAGCTCATAGTCAGTATTGGAGCGCTTGGCGTGCACCTTAAAAGAATCGAAGGAACCAAACTCGCGCAGCACCTTCACGGCGGCGGCGCAGTACTCCTGCGAGTCGCGGTTGGTGTGATACGCCAAAGACACACGTGCAACGCCGGGAACGGTGCGAATGACACGCGCCGCCTCATCGGCCTGATGCTCGTTAAAGGTCACGAGGATATAACCGGAAATTCGAGACACGGCATTCACGGAAAAGGCGGCCAAGGCCGCCTTGATGTTATCCATGAGGATATGCTCAAAATGTGCGCGGTTCTTACCCTTCAGTCCAACCTCGTGATAGTGGACCAGGCAGACGCGAGCCGCCATTTAGGCTTCAGCAACCTTGTGGCCGAGCGCCTTCTCGTAACGGGCCTCGTCGTAAGAGATGTCGCCGTCGACAATCTCGTCCATAGCCATCGAGATGGTATCGGCACCGGAAAGCCCGATGGTGATGTCATCGACATCCTGGACGGCAAGCACGCGATTGTGCTGGCCACGCAGCATGCTATTGATGTCGCAGGCGCGCTTGGAGGCAAGCGAAGCGAGCAGGAAGCGGTTGTGATCGGTCTTCTCCAGAAGATCGTCAATGCAAGGCTTTACAACGGACACGGACCTCAGATCCTTTCATGCATATCGAGAACGCGAACGAGTTCATCGGTCGCGCGGTCGAGATCGTCATTAACCACGACGTCGTCGTAGCGGTCGGCAAGGGCAAGCTCATCGGCGGCGTTTGCCATACGCAGCTCAATCGTCTCGGGCGTCTCGGTACCGCGACCGACTAGACGCTCGCGAAGCACCTCAAGCGAAGGCGGCTTGATAAAGATCAGCACGGCCTCGGGGAAACGCTCCTTCACCTGCAGGGCGCCCTGGACATCGATCTCCAAAATCAGAGACGCGCCCGAGGCGAGCTTGGATGTGACCTCGCTCACCAACGTGCCGTAGCAGTTACCGTGGACCTCGGCCCACTCAACAAACTCACCGTTTGCCACGCGGCGGTCGAACTCCTCGCGCGTCAGAAAAAAGTAGTTGACGCCGTCGACCTCACCTTTACGTGGTGCTCGCGTGGTAGCCGAAACCGTCAGGCCCAGGTTCGAGCGGCGCTCGCGCACACGAGTGACGAGCGTACCCTTGCCTGCGCCTGACGGTCCAGAAATCACAAAGAGCTTGGAATCCTGAGCGCTCACTTATTTGGTCAGCTGCTCGAGGAGCTGCTCGCGCTGACGGACGCCGAGGCCCTGGACGCGACGGGTAGCGGAGATACCGAGCTCCTCCATGATCTTGGCGGCCTTGGCCTTGCCATAACCAGGGAGAGACTCGATGAGGGTGGAAACCTTCATGCGGGAAGCGATGGGGTCATCGGAGTTGAGCACGGACTCGAGGGACTTCTCGCCCTTCTTGATCTGCTCGCGAAGCTCAGCGCGGGCGTGACGTGCGGCAGCAGCCTTCTCAAGAGCCTGCTTGCGCTGCTCATCGGTAAGCTGAGGGAGTGCCATTCGTACCTCCAAATAGTTGGGTTATATCTGATTCAATAATTGGCATTTTAGCACGTAGAACGTACAAAATGCCCAATCGCGGCTCCATAGGTTAGACGATACCCGCAAAAAGTGCAATATACTGCGCCCAAAGTTAAGCCCCTGACCTGCGATTCCACACAAAGGATGGGAAATTTTACGCAGGCACAGGGGCTATTTTGTGCTAATGAGACCCAAAAGTGGTGACTTAGGGGAATCTTTTACGCGACGTTTTCGACCAGCTCGGCGACGATGGCGTCAAAGGCGGCAACCGGATCGTCGGCACCAGTGATGGGACGGCCCACCACAATGTGGCTTGCGCCTCGCTCGATAGCCTGGGAAGGCGTCGCCACGCGAGACTGGTCGCCTAAGGCGGCACCCACCGGACGCACACCCGGAGTCACGATCAGGGCATCAGGACCCAGCAGCTCACGCATGTCGTGAGCCTCCATCGGCGAGCACACAATGCCATCGATGCCGTTGGCCTGAGCGAGCTTTGCCAGGCGGGCGGCCTCCTCGGCCACGGGCGACTCGACGCCGATCTCGCTCAAGGCATCCTGATTCATGCTCGTGAGCACGGTGATGGCGACGAGCTTGGCGCGGTCCTCGCGCGCCTCCTCGGCACCCTCGCGGCAGGCAGCGAGCATGGCGCCCGAACCCAAGCCGTGAACCGAGAGCAGGTCGGCACCGGCAAGCGAGGCCGAACGGGCGGCACCGCGAACCTGATGCGGAATATCATGGAACTTAAGGTCAAGGAAGACCTTAAAGCCCAGGTCCTTAAAGGTCTTGACGATCTCGGGGCCCTCAGCGTAATAGAGCGTCATACCAACCTTAAGCCAGGCGGCATGGCCCGAAAGCTCGTGGGCGAGCTCGAGCGCACGCTCACGATCGCAGTCGAGGGCGACGATTACGCGGTCGCGGGCATCGGTCTCTAGCATTCGAAAGCACCTACCAGCTCGTTGATGTCCTTTACGCCCTGGGACTCGGCCCAGGCCTCGAGCTCATGCGCGATCTTGAGCGAAGCGCACGGATCGACGAAGTTGGCCATGCCGACCGACACGCAGGTGGCACCGGCCAGGATAAACTCAGCCGCATCCTCACCGGTCATGACACCGCCGACACCGTTGATGGGGATATCGACGGCCTGGGCAACCTCCCAGACCATGCGCACGGCGATGTGGTGGCACAGCGGGCCCGAAAGGCCGCCCTTGGGCTTGGCCACGCGGGACTTGCGGGTATGGACGTCGATGGCCATGCCCTGAATGGAGTTGATGACCGAAAGGCCGTCGGCGCCGGCAGCCTCGAGGGCCTTGGCGATCTCGGCGACGTTGACCGGCGCCATCTTCACGAACAGCGGCTTATCGGTCACCTTGCGGCAGGCAGCCATAACGGAAGAGGCGCCCTCGGGCGTGGAGCCCATGGCGGCACCGCCGGCGGCGATATTGGGGCAGCTCACGTTGATCTCGTAGCCGGCAGCCCAGGGGCACAGCTCGACATACATCTCGAGTGCGCGGACAAACTCGTCAACGGAGTGGCCGGCAACCTGACAGATGACCTGGCAGCCGTCCTTGGAGAGCTGCTCGAGCCACGGACCGGACTCGCGAGCAAAGGCGGCCACGCCGGGGTTCTGAAGGCCCACGGAGTTGATCATACCGCCGGGGATCTCGGCCATGCGGGGCGCGGGGTTACCGGGCCAGGGCTCGGCTGCGCAACCCTTGGTGGTGATGGCGCCCAGTTGGGAAACATCAAAGAAGTTCTGGAACTGCCAGCCGTAGCCAAAGGTACCGGCTGCGGTGTTGATGGGGTTTTGCATCTTGACGCCGCCGAAATCGACGGCCATGTTCACGGTACCCACTAGAAGACCACCACCTTGGAAGCATCGAACACGGGGCCGCACATGCAAGCGCCCTTCATACCGTCGACCGTCTCGACATTGCAGGTGTTGCAGGCGCCAAAGCCACAGCTCATCATGCGCTCAAGCGACACCTCGCAGTACGCACCGGCCTCGGCGGCAGCGGCGGCGACTTTCTTCATCATGACAGCGGGGCCGCAGCTGGCGACGTAGTCGTAGCCGCCCTCGCCGAGCAGCTCGGCGGCAGGATCGGTGCAAAAACCGTGCGTGCCGAGCGAGCCGTCGTCGGTGCAAACGTTGACCGTGGCGCCCAGCGCGCGGAACTCATCGACACCCACGGCCTTGGAAGCGGTGCCAAAGCCCAGGCACACGTCGACATCCACGCCCTGCTCGGCAAGCTTGCCGGCGAGGCAGAGCACGGGCGGAACGCCGATGCCGCCCGCCACGAGCAGCGCCTTCCTGGTGCCCTCGGGAACAAGCCAGCCGCGGCCGCCAGGGCCCAACAGGTTGGACTTGGAGCCGGGGACCATCTGCGACAGACGACGGGTGTCGTCACCCACGACGGCGTACCACAGCTCGACGGTACCGGCCTGGGCGTCGGCGCGATAGAAGCTCAGGGGCACGCGAAGCAGCGAGGACGCATCGCCGGGCACGGCAATGTTCACAAACTGACCGGGCTTGAGCGCACTTGCAAGCTTGGGGGCCGAGATGACGAGCGAGAAGATGCCGTCGGCGATCTCCTGGTTCGAGACGACCTCGAAGTCGTGCATGCGTGCAGTGGAAGGTGTGGGCATAGACGCTCCAATCCCCCATGCGATTGCATGGTCAAAACGAACAGAAAGCGCGGCACCGCAAGGGCACCGCGCACAAAAGCGATAAGGCTATGCTAGCAGATGCAGCCGTCGGCGAGCGTCTGCTTACCGCCGACAAACACATCGGTGGCACGACCGGTAAGCGTGCGGCCGGCAAAACCGGAGTTCTCGGCGCGCGACTCATAACCGTCCTCGCCGACCGTCCAGGTGGCAGAGGGGTCGAACACGGTCAGGTCGGCAACGGAGCCCGCCTTGACCTGAACCTGGTCGAGGCCCAGAATCTCACGCGGCTTGATGGCCATGAGCTCGACCATGCGGCCCACGCTCATCTTGCCCGTGTTGACCAGCTCGGTGAGTACGAGCGACAGGGAGGTCTCGAGGCCGATCATGCCAAAGGGCGCAAGCTCGAACTCGCGGGCCTTCTCCCACGGGGTGTGGGGAGCGTGATCGGTGACGATAGCGTCGACGGTACCGTCGATGACACCCTGACGAATGGCCTCGGCGTCCTCGTCGGTGCGCAGCGGCGGATTGACCTTGAGCGAGGTGTTGTAGGTCTCGTCCAAGTCGTTCTCGGTCAGGAACATGTGGTGCGGGGTGGCCTCGCAGGTCACCTGGACACCGGCGGCCTTACCGGCACGCACGAGCTCGAGACCGTGAGCGGTGGAGATGTGCTGGATGTGCAGCTTGGCACCGGTCAGCTTGGCGATCTCGATGTCGCGGGCGATCTGAAGCTCCTCGCCGGCGGCCGGCCAGCCCTCGAGGGCCAGACGGGTCGAGACCTTGCCCTCGTTGATCTGGCCGTGGCCGACCAGATCCTCGTCCTGGCAGTGGCTCATAAAGACCTTGCCGAACATCTTGCCGTAGTCCATGCAGCGACGGAGCATGCCCGCGCCCTGCACGCCGCGACCATCGTCGGTGAAGGCGACGGCGCCGTGGGCGACCATATCGCCCATCTCGGACATGGCCTCGCCCTTAAGACCGCGGGTCATAGCGCCCGACGGATAGACGCGGCAGTGACCGACCTCGGCAGCACGGGACTTGACGAACTCCACGACGGTACCGTTATCGGTAACGGGATCGGTGTTGGGCATGGAGCACACGCCGGTAAAGCCGCCCTTTGCAGCTGCGCGGGTGCCGCTCTCGATGTCCTCTTTGACCTCGTAGCCGGGCTCGCGAAGGTGAACGTGCATATCCACCAGGCCGGGGACGAGGTACTTGCCGGAAAAGTCGCGGACCTCGGCTCCCTCGACGGCGAGATTCTCGCCGACCTCGGCGATCTTGTCGCCGTCAATCAGGACGTCAACGACACCGTCAAGCTCGACGGACGGGTCGACGACGTGGGCATTCTTAAGAAGCAAGGCCATTATCGGCACCTCCAAGCAGCAGATACAGGATAGCCATACGCACGCAGATACCGGCGTAGACCTGCTCCAGGATGACGGAGCGTTGCGGGTGGTCGGCCATATAGGAGTCGAACTCGACGCCGCGGTTGATGGGGCCCGGGTGGCAGATGATCGCGTCGGGCTTCATGAGCTTCTCGCGGTCCTTGGTCAGGCCGAAGAGCTTGTGGTACTCGCGAATGGTCGGGAACGGAGCACCCTCGAGGCGCTCCTGCTGCACGCGCAGCATGTAGACGACGTCCAGCTCGGGCAGGACGGAATCGAGGTCGCTCGTCACGTGGTCGCAGCCCAGGACCTCGGGCGCCGGCGGCAGCAGCGTGCCGGGGGCGACGGCGTAGGTCTCGCAGCCCATGATCTTAAGGGCGGGGATCAGCGAGCCGCAGACGCGGGAGTGCGCGATATCGCCGACGACGGCGACCTTCAGACCGTGGAAGTCACCCTTGTGCTCCCAGATAGTGTACAGGTCGAGCAGGGCCTGCGTGGGATGGTTGTGCTTGCCGTCACCGGCGCAGATGACGCTCGCGGGCGAGTTCTGCGTGACGATGTAGGGAGCACCGGCGTGCTTATCGCGCACGACGATGCAGTCGATCTTGTAGGCGTTGAGGGTCTCGACGGTGTCGACGAGGCTCTCGCCCTTGACCGTGGAGGTCGAGGAGCCGCCAAAGTTGAGGCTGTCGGCCGAAAGACGCTTCTCGGCGAGCTCGAAGGAGCTGCGGGTGCGCGTCGAGGGCTCGTTGAACATGTTGACGATGGTCTTGCCCTTGAGCGTGGGGACCTTCTTGATGGCACGCTCGTTGACCTCGGAGAACGCCTTGGCGGTCTCGAGGATGAGCTTGATATCCTCTTCGGAGTACTCGGTAATGTCGATCAGGTGCTTATGGTTGAACGCCACGGTACTACTCACCTCCCAGCGGCGCGGAGCCCACGTGGGAACCCGGCGCGACGTCGTTAATCTCGACGGCGGTGTGGCCGTCGACTTCCTTCATATATAGGTGCACGTTCTCCTCATGCGACGAGGGAACGTTCTTGCCGACAAAGTCCGGCGAGATGGGGAGCTCGCGGTGGCCGCGGTCAACGAGAACTGCCAGCTCGATGCGGCTCGGACGGCCCAGGTCCATGACGGCGTCCAGAGCGGCGCGAATGGTACGGCCCGTATACAGGATGTCGTCCACCAGCACGACGCGTTTGCCGTCGACGCTAAAGGGAATGTTGGTGGCGTGGATCGCGGGAGCGAAATTGGTAGCGTAGTCATCGCGGTAGAAGCTGATGTCGAGGCTGCCGAGCGGAACGTCGACGCCCTCGATCTCCTTGATCTCCTCGGCGAGTTTCTTTGCCAGAAGGTCGCCGCGCGTGACGATGCCGACCAGAGCGAGGTCTTCACAGCCCTCGTTGCGCTCGAGAATCTCGTGCGCGATGCGGGTCATCGCTCGATTGACGGCGGTCTCGTCCATGATGACCGCCTTGGGGGAAGTCGTGCCCATCGATCTCCTTCCTCACATGTCTTGACTGCTGACACAGTCAAAAAAATAGATGCCCGACCGCTTAAAGCGGACCAGACACCCACAGGAAAGGCTGCTCGCATGGCAGCTATGTAATTCCATGTGGGTATCTCGTACCCCTTTAATGGTCAAGGGATAGTGTAGCCAACCTCGAGCTTAATTGCGAGCATAAATACAGAGCAATCCGTAAACGGAGCCCAATGCTCCATAAACCTATATATATATTTGTGGGACGAGCTTGAAAACGCACGCACGAGCTGGCATAATCCCCTCTGCTGCACGCAAATCGGATCTACGTCCAGGGCCGTAGCGTGGGCACTATCGCCAAAAGAGGAATATCTCTGTGTAGATTACGCACAGGGAGCTGCTTCTGTGCTATAGTTCAGGCTTGTTTGTTAACGCGACATGTTCGTTTGTCGCCCAAGGAGGGTCAGTTATGTCCAAAGTTTGCGAAGTTTGCGGTAAGCACCCCGTTGCCGGTCGCTCCATCAGCCACTCTCACCGCGTCACCAACCGTAAGTTCCGCCCCAACATCCAGCGCGTCTACGTCGTCGTCGATGGTCACCGTCGCAAGATGAACGTTTGCTCCACCTGCCTCAAGTCCGGCAAGGTTGCGCGCTCCTAAATAAGGTCTTACCAACAAGTACCTCGGACTCTCCGGGTCAAAGACCTCGCGTTCACATAGAACTTACCAAAGGAGCCCTCCCCTACGGAGGGTTCCTTTTTGCACTCATTGGGGACAGACTTACATGAGTGTTTTCACGCATTGGGGACAGACGTAACGCATGCCAGCAGCGGTTCGGCCCCTGCCTCACGCCGCCTCGTTCCAGCCCGCGGTGGCCTTGGTTACGCTTGTAGCGCCGATGCCGGTGATACGGGCAATTTGCTTGACCGTGAGATGTGCCCGCCTAAGCCTCAGCAGACACGCATCACGATCGGGGCGTGGCAGGGCCTTGAGCAGCGCAGGATCTATGCTCGGAAGGACTTCGCGCGCAACGGAAAGAGCATCCTCATCGAGGATCCGTCGGCGTGGAAGAATCTCAACTGACCAGATCCGCCCGGCAACTTCCTTAAGATGCTCGCAATAGCGACGAGACCCCCCGACAATATCGAGCATAGGGGCCGCGTCACAGATGTCAAAGGGATCGTAGCCCAGCTGGTATGCCCTAAAGCTTGACCAGCGGTATGCTTCGAGAGAGTCGATCGCACCTTTCACAGGATTGAGATGGATATAATCGAGTAGCTGCACCGCCTGTGTGTCCGACTCAACCGCAACACGCGAATAGCGATTGTCAAACAGATGGCCCGTTCTTCCCGTTTTCCCATTGAAATACTTAGCATACGCCGTCAGTGCGCACTGCATTGCCTTTGAAAGGTTGTCATATGGGTCATCAACCATCAAATGGAAGTGGTTGTCCATAAGGCACCAAGCCAACACTGCCACTTTATGGCGTGCAAACCTGTCCGAGATGTCCGATAAGAAACGATATCGGTCAGAGTCATCTTCAAAAATAATCTGTTTGGAGTTGCCACGGTCAAAGACGTGGTAATAGCCGGTGAGCGAAACGGCGCGGGCGCATCGGGGCATAATCTCTCCTTTCAAAAACTGAACAGGCAACACCTAAAAGGAGAGAAGGAACGCGAAATGCTGAGCCTGTGATCTATTTATATCCAATGAGCGGCAAAAAAGGCCCAGAACGGCAAAATGGCAAAACGATGTCTGTCCCAAATGAGTGAAAGCACTCATGTAAGCCTGTCCCCAATGAGCGGGGCGGTGGAGCAGGCAAGTATTATGTCCCCAATGAGCGGAGCGATGCAGCAGGCAGATAGTTTTAGTTAAAGCGTTTCAGTTTATTGAAGCGTTTTAGTGTGCCTTTTACGGGAATCTTACCGTTCGCCGAATAATTTCTTGCTATCATGCAAGGCGTAGGGTAAATCTCCGATCGCAAGGAGACACAAATGGTGAAAAAGTCACCGGAAAACACTACTCCCGCAATTGTGGACAACGTAGAGGCGCTTGAGGCTAAGCTCGCTCAGATGCGAGAGGCCCAGGCGCTTTTTGCTACGTACACGCAGGAGCAGGTCGACAAGATCTTCTATGAGGCCGCCATGGCCGCCAACAAGGCTCGTATCCCGTTGGCGAAGATGGCCATCGAGGAGACCGGCCGCGGCGTTCTTGAGGACAAGGTCATCAAGAACCACTACGCCGCAGAGTACATCTACAACGCTTACAAGAACACCAAGACCTGTGGTGTCCTGGAGCGCGACGAGGCTTACGGCATCACCAAGATCGCCGAGCCCATCGGCATCGTGGGCGCCGTCATCCCGACGACCAACCCCACCTCCACCGCAATCTTCAAGACGCTGATCAGCCTGAAGACCCGCAACGCCATCATCATCTCCCCGCACCCGGCTGCCGCCAAGTGCACCATCGCCGCCGCCAAGCTCGTGCTTGACGCCGCCGTCAAGGCTGGTGCCCCCGAGGGCATCATCGGCTGGGTCGATGTCCCCTCCATCGAGCTGACCAACATGGTCATGCGCGACGTCGACATCATCCTCGCCACCGGTGGCCCGGGCATGGTCAAGGCCGCCTACTCCTCGGGCAAGCCCGCCCTGGGCGTTGGCGCCGGTAACACCCCGGTCGTCATCGACGACACCGCCGACGTTCTGCTCGCAGTCAACTCCATCATCCACTCCAAGACCTTCGACAACGGCATGATCTGCGCTTCCGAGCAGTCCGTGACCGTCATCGACACCATCTACGACCAGGTCAAGGCCGAGTTCCAGAAGCGCGGCTGCTACTTCGTCAAGCAGGGTGCCGAGATGGAGGCCCTGCGTGCCGCCATGTTCAAGAACGGCGCCCTCGATCACCGCATCCCCGGCATGGCTGCCGCCAAGATCGCCGAGCTCGCCGGCATCGAGGTTCCCGCCAAGACTAAGATCCTGATCGCCGAGGTCACCTCCACCGACCCCGCCAAGGAGGAGTTCTCCCACGAGAAGCTCTCCCCGGTCCTGGCCATGTACCACGCCAAGGACTTCCAGGAGGCCGTCGACAAGGCCGAGCACCTGGTGCTCGCCGGTGGCCCGGGCCACACCGCCTCTCTGTACGTGCACCCCGCCCAGGCCGAGAAGATCAGCCTGTTCGAGCACGTCATGAAGGCCTGCCGCATCGTCATCAACACCCCGTCCTCGCACGGTGGCATCGGTGACCTGTACAACTTTGGCATGAAGCCGTCTCTGACCCTGGGCTGCGGCTCCTGGGGCGGCAACTCCGTCTCCGAGAACGTTGGGGTGAAGCACTTGATCAACGTTAAGACTGTGGCCGAGCGCCGTGAGAACATGCTGTGGTTCCGCGCTCCCGAGAAGGTCTACTTCAAGAAGGGTTCCACGCCCGTCGCCCTCGACGAGCTGGGCAACGTCATGGGCAAGAAGCGCGCCTTCATCGTTACCGACCAGTTCCTCTTCAAGAATGGCAACACCCGCGCCATCGAGGCCAAGCTCGACGAGATGGGCATCGCCCACGACTGCTTCTACGACGTCGAGCCCGATCCGTCGCTGCAGTGCGCACGTCGCGGCGCCAAGCAGATGGCTCTCTTTGAGCCGGACGTCATCATCGCCGTCGGCGGTGGCTCAGCTATGGACGCCGGCAAGATCATGTGGATGATGTACGAGCACCCCGAGTGCAAGTTTGAGGACATGGCCATGGACTTCATGGACATCCGCAAGCGTATCTTCACCTTCCCCGAGATGGGCAAGAAGGCCTACTTCGTCGCCGTCCCGACCTCCTCGGGTACCGGCTCCGAGTGCACGCCGTTCGCCATCATCACCGACAAGGAGACCGGCATCAAGTGGCCGCTCGCCGACTACGCGCTGCTCCCCAACATGGCTATCGTCGACGCCGACAACTGCATGACCGCCCCGCGCGGCCTGACCGCTGCCTCCGGCATCGACGTCATGACCCACGCCATCGAGTCCTACGTCTCCATCATGGCTTCCGACTACACCAAGGGCCTCTCCGAGCGCGCTGCCAAGCTCGTCTTTGAGAACCTGCCCTCCAGCTTCACGAACGGCGCCAAGGACCCGCACGCCCGCGAGGAGATGCACAACGCCTCCTGCATGGCCGGTATGGCCTTCGCCAACGCCTTCCTGGGCCTCAACCACTCCATGGCTCACAAGCTCGGCGCTTTCCATCACCTGCCCCACGGCATCGCTAACGCCGTCATCCTGACCCGCGTCATGCGCTACAACGCCGCCGAGGCTCCCGTCAAGATGGGTACCTTCTCCCAGTATCCTTACCCCAACGCGCTGCACAACTACGCCGAGATGGCCAAGTACTGCGGCATCGAGGGCAAGGACGACAAGGAGGTCTTCGAGAACTTCATCACGAAGCTCGAGGAGCTCAAGGACTTCATCGGTGTCAAGAAGACCATCGCCGACTACGGTGTTGACGAGCAGTACTTCCTCGACACCCTCGACGAGATGACCGAGCAGGCATTCAACGACCAGTGCACCGGCGCTAACCCGCGCTACCCGCTCATGAGCGAGATCAAGGAGCTCTACCTGGACGCCTACTACGGCCGCGAGCCCCAGGACTACGCCGTCTGCTAGTTTTTAGCACGGTTTTTTGCGGCGGGGGTGCACGGGTGTTTCACACACCCCCGCCGTCGCTTCTATCGCATCGTTGAAAGGATGCAACCATGCTGCTACCCGATTCCAAGACCGAGCTCGTCCGCCGTGGCAACAAGGTCGTTTACGACCTGGGCGACAAGATCGTCAAGGTCTTTAACGAGACCAAGCCTGTCTCCGACGTGTTCAACGAGGCTTTGAATCTTGCCCGCATCAATGAGTGCGGCATCCGCAGCCCCAAGGCTCTCGAGGTTTCCCAGCTCGAGAACGCCAACGGCTGGGCGCTCGTGACCGAGAAGGTTCCGGGCACCACCCTTGCCGAGAAGATGACTGCCGAGCCCCAGCGCTTTGGTGAGTACCTCGAGATGTTCGTCGACCTCCAGATCGAGATCCACGGCTACACCTCCCCGCTGCTCAACCGTCAGCGCGACAAGTTCGCCCGCATGATCGACAGCCTTGATCAGCTCAATGCCACCACGCGCTACAACCTTCAGGAGCGTCTGGACGGCATGACCAAGGAGTTCAAGGTCTGCCACGGCGACTTCAACCCCTCCAACGTCATCGTCGGCGACGACGGCCAGCTCTATGTGTGCGACTGGGCACACGCCACCCAGGGCTCCCCTGCTGCCGACGTTGCCACCACCTACCTGCTCTTTGCCCTCAACAGCAAGGACCAGGCCGAGGCCTACCTGGAGCTCTACTGCGACCGTGCCGACATGCCCATGCAGGTCGTGCGTCAGTGGACGAGCATCGTCGCCGCTTCCGAGCTCGCTCGTAAGCGCAACGTGAACGATGAGTTCCTGAAGAACTGGATCGACGTCGTCGATTATCAGTAATATCTGAGCGATTTATTTCGCATCGGAGGCACAATGGAAAACCCCGCAGCTCGCATGGGCTGTGGGGTTTTCCTTTTAGATATCGAGGATGCTACAAGATAATAGGACGGCCCCGCATCTCCCCGATTGGAGAAATGCGGGGCCGTCCCACATATCGAACTACAAGCGAAATCGTCGATTAACGGCGGGCTGCCTTAACAAGCTCGGCAACCTTGGCAACGACCTCGTCGATCGCCACGTCCTCGCGCTCGCCCGTAGCACGGTCCTTGAGCTCAACGGTGCCATTCTTAAGGCCGCGCTTGCCCAGAACCACCTGATACGGGAAGCCCATGAGGTCGTTATCGGCAAACTTAAAGCCCGGACGCTCATCGCGATCGTCGACGACGACCTCGATACCCTCGGCACACAGGCCATCAACAATCTGCTCGCAGACGGTAGCGCACTCTTCCTTCTTGGGATCAAGCGGAATCACCGCGACCTCGTACGGGGCAACGGAGACCGGCCAGACGATACCGTGCTCGTCGTTGTGCTGCTCCACGACGGCAGCAAGCGAGCGGGACACGCCCACGCCGTAGCAACCCATGATGAGCGGCTTCTCCTTGCCGTCCTCATCCATAAAGGTGGCACCCATGGCCTCGGAGTACTTGGTGCCCAGCTGGAAGACCTGAGAAACCTCGATGCCGCGGGCAGCGGAGAGCGGCTTGCCGCAGTGCGGGCAGGGGTCGCCGGCGACAACGGTGACCAGATCGGCCCACTCATCGACGGTAAAGTCGCGCTCGGGGCAGGCACCGGTAAAGTGATAATCGACCTCGTTGGCACCGCAGGCCCACTGTTTGGACTCGCGCAGGCTCTCGTCGCAGACCAGACGAATGCCATCGGGCAGGTTAACCGGTCCGATAAAGCCCTTGTGCAGACCGTTCGCCTGAAGCTCCTCGTCGGTCATCATGCGATAGCCCTTGCCAAAGACGTGCTCGGCCTTGCAATCGTTGAGCTCGTGATCGCCCGGAACAATGGCCACGACCGGCTTGCCCTCGGCGTCGATGAGTGCCAGCGACTTGCGCGTGCCGTTCTCGGGGAACCCAAAGAACTTAGCAACAGCCTCAATGGTGCCCATGCCCGGAGTCTCAACCTTGGTGAGCGTACCGTCACCAGGACCCTCGGTCACGACGACCTTGGTGCTTGCAGCCTCGTCATCGGCAGCGAAGCCGCAATCGTCGCAGTAGACGAGCGAAGCCTCGCCGGCGTCAGCCAAAGCCATGTACTCGACGGAGGTATCGCCACCGATCTCGCCAGAATCGGCGACGACGGGCAGAGCCTTGATGTAGCAGCGCTCGCAGATATTGGCGTACGCCTGCTTCATCTTGTCGTACTCCTCCTGCAGGCTCTCCTGCGTGGCGGAGAAGCTGTAGGCGTCCTTCATGATGAACTCGCGGCCGCGCATCAGGCCAAAGCGGGGACGGAACTCGTCGCGGAACTTGTCCTGAATGTGATACAGGTTGACGGGCAGCTGCTTATAGGAGCGTAGCTCGTTGCGCACCAGGGCCGTGACGGTCTCCTCGTGCGTGGGGCCCAGGACGAACTCGCGACCATGACGGTCGTCAAAGCGCACAAGCTCCTTGCCATAGGCGTCGATGCGGCCGGACTCGCGCCACAACTCGGCGTCGACCATGATAGGCATCATAAGCTCCTGGGCGCCGGCAGCGTCCATCTCGTCGCGCACGATGTTCTCGATCTTACGGATCGAGCGCCAGGCAAGCGGCAGGTAGGAATACAGGCCGGCGGCCTCCTTGCGGATCATGCCGGCACGGAGCAGCAGGCGGTGACTGGCGAGCTCAGCGTCCGCCGGATCCTCTTTAAGCGTCGGCGCATAGAGCTTAGACATATACATTGCTCGGGTCATTTATTTCTCCTCAATAAGCTTGTCGACCTCTGCCATAAGCGCGTCGACAATTTGGTCCTCAGCTACTTTACCAATGATCTGGCCATGCGAAAAGAGCAAGGCCTGACCACGTCCGCAAGCAACGCCCAGGTCGGCATCAGAAGCCTCGCCGGGGCCATTAACGGCACATCCCATAACGGCAATCGAAAGCGGCGCGGTATAGTTCTTAAGCCGCTCGGTTACTTCCTCGGCAATGGGAATAAGGTTAACCTGGCAGCGGGCGCACGTGGGGCACGAGACAATCTCGGGGCCACGGCGACGCAGGCCCAACGACTGCAGAATACCCCAGGCAACCGGCGGCTCCTCAACCGGATCGGCTGTGAGCGACACACGCATGGTGTCGCCAATGCCTTCGGAAAGCAAGATACCCAAGCCTACAGAGCTCTTGATGGTGCCCTGGAGCTTGGTCCCCGCCTCCGTCACGCCCAGGTGAAGCGGAACGTGGGGAATCTCACGCGACAGGGCTCGATAGGTATCGAGCGTCGTTTGCACGCTATGGGCCTTGGCCGAAAGCACAATGTTCGTAAAGCCGCGGTCCTCAAAGTGCTTGACGAAGCGCTCGCTCGACATCACGAGCTTTTCGGGCTGCGTGAGGTCGTCGCGCTCGGCGATATCCTGCTCAAGCGAACCAGCGTTGACACCGATGCGAATTGCGCAGCCCGCAGCACCCGCGGCATCGATGACAGCATCGACCTTGGCCCAATCGCCGATATTACCGGGATTGATGCGGAGCTTGGCGGCACCGGCCTCCACAGCGCCAATGGCCAGCTTGTGGTTAAAGTGGATATCGGCAACGATTGGCACCGGAGACTCGGCACAGATGGTGCGGAAACCCTCAAGCGCGGCCTCGGTGGGCACGCTCACACGCACGATATCGCAGCCAGCCTGCGCCAACGCGCACACTTGCGCAAGCGTTGCCTGGGCATCAGCGGTATCGGTGCAGGTCATGGATTGGACCACCACCGGCGCGCCGCCACCGATCTGCACACCGCCCACATGCACGGGGCGCGTCAACTCGCGAGGCAAAGGATGGGATAAAGACAATCCAAACACTCCCCTACAGAATAAATCGAAGGATGTCGGAACGAAGCATATAGACAAACAGCAGCGCAAAGAGCGCGATGCCCACATAGCTCACAATCGTCTGGACCTTGAGAGGTAGCTCGCGGCCCGCAATCTTTTGAATGATCTCGATGACCAGCTTGCCGCCATCGAGTGGTGGGATGGGCAGCAGGTTCATAAAGCCAAGCGAGAACGAAATGAGGGCGGCAAACGAAAGGAATGTGGCAGGACCGGCAGCAGCAGCCTGTGAGGACATAACGCTAATACCCACGATCGAAGAAGACTGATCGAGAATCTCCATCGTATGCTGCGGCTGGAGCAGGCGCATCACGCCCTCCGCGGTCTGCACAACATAGGAGAATGACAGACGCGCCGAGGTGATGGGGTCCAAACGGACTACCTGCGTAGAGGCATACACACCTAGGCGCTCGTCCTCTTTGAGCGCAACCGTGGTCGAATGCTGCTTGCCGTCACGCTCGTACTCGATGGCGATATCGTCCTTACCGGCGGCCTTGCCGATGGCATCGTAAACGTTCATCCATGTGGAGCACGATACACCGTCAACCGAAAGGATCGCATCACCAGCCTCGATACCCGCCTTGGCGGCAATAGACCCCTCGTCAACCTGACCGATCACGTTGGTATCGATCGGCACGGTGACGCCCGCAATGGAATAGATGCTCATAAGCAGCAAAAAACCCGTCAGGATATTGACGAGAATGCCCGCGAGCAGCATAAAGGCGCGCTTGAGAAAGCCCTGGCCAAGATAAGTGTGCGAGCGCTCTTGCGCCAAGAAATCAGCCTCGCCGCACGGCAGCTCCCACACATCGCCCTCGGCAGTCGCATGCTCTCGATCGAACCGGCGGCCGTCAAAGGTGGTGTAACCCGCCGCGTCTCGCGGCAGCGTCTGATACTTGGTGGGATAGTAGCTCGGCGAGGGTTTCTCCCCTTCCTCATACCAGGGAGCGATGGAGCCCCAGCCCAGCAACAGAGCACAAGCCTCGAGCACATCCTCCTCGGAAAGCTCGAGCTCGACAGCAAGGTCGGCCACGGTCACGCGACCATGACGGTAGATAGCCGCGAGCACGCGATCGGCGCAGGAGACATCGGTCGGATCCATACCGCAGATGGCAGCGTAGCCACCCAGCAGCAGCGGGGTCACGCCAAACTTGGTTCCAATGCGACGCGACGTGTAATGGATGTCAAAGCGGCACGGCAGGCCCAAAAAGAACTCGGTCACACGGACGCCGCAGGCACGCGCCGCCAAAAAGTGGCCGCCCTCGTGCAAAAACACGAGGACGGAAAGCATCAGCAGGCCCCAAAAGACCGATGAGAGAACGCTCAGAACAGTATCCATAAAACGAAAAAGCAATCCTTATGGGTTAGGAACGGGTTGCGGCGAGTACCTGCGCAGCCTTTTCACGCGCCCACGCATCGATGTCGCGAAGCTGCTCAAACGAATCGACCGCCTGCATATCGTGGGCATCCATGCAGGATTCCACAATGCGATCGATATCGGTAAAGCTGCAGCCATCGTGCAGGAAGGCATCGACGGCGACCTCGTTGGCGGCATTGAGCACGCACGGCATGGTGCCACCCGTCTTGCCGGCACGCTCGGCCAGTGCCAGACAGCGGAAGGTATCCATGTCGGCAGCATCAAACGTGAGCTGCCCCAGCTCGCGGAAATCGATACGAGGCGCCGGGGTATCCCAACGCTCGGGATACGAGAACGCGAACTGGATGGGAATACGCATGTCGGAAGCACCGAGATGCGCCATCACGGAGCCGTCGGCAAACTCGACCATAGAGTGAATCTTGGACTGACGCTGCACGACCACGTTAATGAAATCGAGGTCGCAGTTAAACAGATGCATGGCCTCAATGCGCTCCAGGCCCTTGTTCATGAGGGTGGCGGAGTCGATGGTGATCTTGGCGCCCATGGCCCACGTGGGATGTGCGAGGGCATCGGCACGCGTCACGCGATTGAGCTCGTCGCGCGTGCGGCCAAAAAACGGACCGCCCGAGCAGGTGAGCCAAATACAATGAGCCTCGCGTGGGTTCTCCCCCAGATAGCACTGGTAGATGGCGGAGTGCTCAGAGTCGACTGGAATAAGCTGGCCCGGTTGCGCCAACGGCATAAGCAAGTCGCCGCCGACGACGAGGGACTCCTTGTTGGCAAGGGCAAGACGCTTATTCGAGGTCAAGGCCGCATGGCTCGCCTCGAGACCGGCGGCGCCCACAATAGCGACGAGCACGCAGTCGACATCGTCGCGACACGCGAGCTCGCAAACCGCCTGCGCGCCAACGCCGAGCTTCGTTCCCTCGGGCAACTCCTGCAGCACGGCGTCATCGCCATGAGCGACATCGGCCACGGCAACCGCCGGAACCGAGAACTCGCGGGCAGCGGCAACGAGCTCGGAGGTACTGGAGTTAACGGACAGCGCCGTCACCTGCAGGCGATCGGCATGCTGGCGGCACACATCGAGCGCCTGGGTGCCGATAGAGCCCGTACAACCCAGGATGGCAACACGGAGACGTCCATCGGGGCCATACGTCGTCTGGAAGGACATTACAGCACGCCTCCGATCATCAAAAGCAGCTGCGCGGTAATGCAGCCAAAGATAAGCGAATCGCTACGATCGAGCATGCCGCCATGGCCCGGGATAAGGTTGCCGGAATCCTTGACGCCCACACCGCGCTTGATGCGCGACTCGATGAGGTCGCCGATAACGCCCAGGACGGACACGACCACGCCGCACAGCAGCGCATAGGGCAGGCTGAGCTTGTAGAAGTGCGTCGCCCACAGGATGAGCCAAATCAAAACCGAGCCAAGAATGCCGCCAACAAACCCCTCCCAGCTCTTTTTGGGAGAGATCTTGGGGACCATCTTGTGTTTACCGATACGGCTGCCCACGATGTAGGCAAACGAATCGGAGACCCAAAGGGACGAACAAACGCCCACCGAAAGCAGGGCGCCGGCAAAACCGGGCACGGCATCGCGCAGCAGCACGATAGCCGACAGCATAAAGCCAGTGTAGATGGGACCCATGAGCGTCACGGCCACATCAGAGATGCGGGTACGCGGCGACCAGACATACCAAATGCCCACAGCGAGCATCAGGGCAAAAAGCAGGGCATTCAGCAGCATCGAATCGCCCAACGCCGACAGCGGAAAGAGCACGGCGGCAGCGATACCCATGCGCTCGTTAGCCATCTTGCCATCGAGCCTTGTCATACGGAAAAACTCATAGCAGCACAGACCGCTCATGACGGAAACAAAGATGGCCGTGGGCACAATACCCAAAACCAGGCACAGGATAAAGACAACGGCATAGACGATACCGGCGGCGGCACGGGTGATAAAGCCGGCAAGCCACGAACCGGTGCCATTCTTCGCTGCGGGCGCTCCCGCAGCGACGGCCTTGCGCTCAGATGTCTTGGGAGCAATTGCCTTGGGACGATCGGACACGATTAAGCCTCCTCGGTCTTGCTCAGACCACCAAACCTACGGTCACGGCCCTGATAGGCCAAAATGGCGTCGACAAGGCCCCAACGATCAAAGTCGGGCCAATAGGTATCGGTGACGTAGAATTCGGAATAAGCCACCTGCCACAGCAGATAGTTCGAAAGGCGCAGCTCACCAGAAGTGCGAATCACAAGCTCAGGATCGGGAAGGCCGGCGGTATAGAGGTGGGAAGCCACCATGTCGTCATCAATTGAGCCAGGATCGATCTTACCGGCGGCAGCGTCGAGTGCGATCTGACGGACAGCGCGGGTAATCTCGGCACGCGCGCCGTAGTTGACGGCAAGCGCCAGCGTCATGCCGGTGTGATTGGCGCACTCGGCAAGACCGCGTTCAAAAACGTCGCGGGTCTTCTTGGGCAGCGCGGAAATGTCACCCAAAAAGACAACGCGCACGTTTTCGCGCTTCAGAAGCGGCAGCTCGTCGATAAACGTCTTGGCAAACAGGTGCATCAAGACGTTGACCTCATGCTGCGGGCGGTTCCAGTTTTCGGTAGAAAACGCATAGGCCGAAAGCACGTCGACGCCCAGACGCACGCAGGCGGTAATAATCTCACGAAGGGAGACGATACCCGCCTTGTGGCCCTCGGTGCGTGCAAGACCGCGCGATGTGGCCCAACGACCATTGCCGTCCATGATGCACGAGATATGGTGCGGAATGTTATTGAGGTCAAGGTCGGAAAAACCGACGCCCGCAGGGGCGTCGGCAAAGTACTCGACCAGTTTATGCTCGTCGTATTGCACCTTAGATCTCCATGACCTCGGCTTCTTTTTCCTTCAGAAGCTCCTCGACCTTGGCGACATACTCATCGGTGTGCTTCTGGACCTTGGCCTGCTCGCGACGGACATCGTCCTCGGTGAGCTCCTCATCGCGCTCAAGCTTGTTGTTGAAGTCGCGACGGATGTTACGGATAGACACCTTGGCCTGCTCGGCGTACTCGCGGCACTCCTTGACGAGCTCGCGACGGCGCTCCTCGGTGGGAGCCGGGAACGGCAGACGAACGACGGTGCCATCGGAGTTGGGGGTAATACCCAGATCGGAAGCGCCGATGGCCTTGACGATAGCGTTGATGAGTGCCTTGTCCCACGGCTCGATGAGCAGCATGTGGGCCTCGGGGGTCTTGACGGCGGCAACCTGCGTGACCGGCGTGGGAACACCGTAATAATCGACGGTGATGTCGGACAGAATGTTGGCATTGGCGCGGCCGGTACGGACCTTGGAGAAGTTATGCTTGAGGGACTCGAGCGACTTGTCCATATGGGCGGTGATGTTCTCTGCCATGCTTAATCCTCCTGATAGACGAGCGTGCCGACGGGCTCACCCGCGAGCGCGCGCTTGACGGTGTCCTCGCCATCGATGTTGAGGACCAAAATCGGCATACGGTTGTCCTGGCACAGTGCCGTAGCCGTGGAATCCATAACCTGCAGACCGCGGACGAGCACCTCGTGATAGGTAATCTTGTCAAAACGGACGGCGTCGGCGCACTTGACGGGATCCTTGTCGTAGATGCCGTCAACCTTGGTGGCTTTAATCAGAATCTCGGCGCCGATCTCGCACGCACGAAGAGCCGCGGCGGTGTCGGTCGTAAAGTACGGATTGCCCGAACCGGCGGCAAAGATAACGACGTTGCCCTTGGAAAGGTGGTTGATGGCGCGACGGCGAATATAGGGCTCGCAGATCTCGTTCATCTGGATAGCGCTCATAACGCGGCAGGGAACATCGTTGTGCTCGAAGGCATCCTGCAGGGCGAGCGCGTTCATAACGGTTGCCAGCATGCCCATGTAGTCGGCCTGAGCACGCTCCATGCCACCGGCAGCGCCGGCCATGCCGCGGAAAATATTGCCGCCGCCGACAACGACGCCGACCTCATGGCCAACGGCGAGCAGCTCCTTGACCTGTTTGGCAAGATGGTCGGTAACCTTGGGGTCGATGCCATACTGGCCGTCGCCCATCAGTGCTTCGCCAGAAAGCTTAAGAAGCACGCGTTTATATCGGATGTCGGACAAAGCGATCCTCCTTTAGATTGAACTCTCAACATTCTATCAAAGGCTCTAAGAAGAGCCATGAAAAAGCAGGCTGTGAGTAAAACCCACAGCCTGCTCATTACCAGCTACAAGAGCTTATTTACTCGCCACGAACCAGACGGTCAAAGGCAACGACGGTAATGGTGTCGCCGAGCTCCTTGGAGACCTGCTCAGCGTACTTCTTGATGGTGAGGGAGCTGTCCTTGATGAACTCCTGCTCGGTGAGCACGGACTGCTTGTAGAACTTCTCCAGACGGCCGACAGCCATCTTCTCCTGGATAGCCTCGGGCTTACCGGACTCGGCAGCCTGAGCCATGTAGATCTGCTTCTCGTGCTCGACGGTCTCGGCCGGAACCTGATCGCGGGTAGCACAGATCGGGGCGACGGCGGCAACCTGAAGGGCAACGTCGTGAGCGAAGGTCTTGAAGGACTCAGCCTGAGCGGTCTCGGCCTTCTCGAAGGCGAACTCGACGAGGACGCCGATCTTACCACCCATGTGGATGTAAGAAGCGAGCGCGCCGTTCTCAGCCTTGCGAGCAGCGAAGCGGGAGATCTTCATGTTCTCGCCCATGATGTGAATCATCTCGGTGAGCTCGGAGGAAACGGTCTCCTCGCCCATCGGCTTCTCGAGCAGAGCGTCGACGTCAGCAGGCTCGGTGGTAGCGACAACCTCAGCGACCTTGGAAGCAAAGCCGGTGAACTTGGCGTTGGAGCCAACGAAGTCGGTCTCGCAGGAGAGCTCGAGCAGAGCGCCGGTCTTGCCATCCTCGGAGACGAACGCGGCGACAGCGCCCTCGTTGGTCTCACGGCCAGCCTTCTTGGCAGCCTTGGCAAGGCCGTTCTTACGCAGAACGTCGACAGCGGCGTCCATGTCGCCGTCAGCCTCGACGAGAGCCTTCTTGCACTCCATCATCGGGGAGTCGGTCATCTCGCGGAGCTGCTTAACCATAGCGGCGGTAATCTGGGCCATTGTGGTTCCTTTCAAAGAGATGAAAAAGAATTAACTAAGACTGATTTACTCGGCCTTGGGCTCAGCGGCCATCTCGGCCTCGGAGACCTGCTCCTTGCCGGAGCCAGCGAGGCAGGCGTCAGCCATGAGCTCGCACATAAGGGTGACAGCGGAGATAGCGTCATCGTTGCAGGGGATGCCGTACTCGACCTCGTCGGGATCGGAGTTGGTGTCGATCAGGGCGACGACGGGGATGTTCAGGCGCTGGGCCTCCTTGATGGCGTTCTCCTCGCGCTTGGTGTCGATGACGAAGAGAGCCTGGGGCAGACCCTTCATGTCGCGGGCGCCACCGAGGTTGGTCTGGAGCTTGGTGAGCTCCTTGCCGAGAACAGCCTGCTCCTTCTTGGGGAGCACTGCCATGCGGCCGTCCTCGACCATAGCCTCGAGCTCCTCCATGCGGTTGATGCGGGAGCGGATGGTGACGAAGTTGGTCAGCATACCGCCGAGCCAACGCTGGTTGATGTAAGGCATGTTGGCGCGCTCAGCAGCGTTCTTGACGGCCTCCTGAGCCTGCTTCTTGGTGCCGACGAACAGCACGTTGCCACCCTTGGCGACGTTCTTGACGAAGGTGTAGGCCTGGTCGGCGTCGAGGATGGTCTGCTTGAGGTCAAGGATATAGATGCCGTTGCGCTCACCGAAGATGAACGGCTTCATCTTGGGGTTCCAGCGACGGGTCTGGTGACCGAAGTGGCAGCCGGCCTCGAGCAGGGTGCGGATATTAATCTTGGTAGCCATGTTAAACCTCCTGTGGTTTGCCTCCGCGCGGGGTCATCCTCCAAAACCAACCCGGACATGTGCTACCAAAGCCCGGGCACCACGGTATGAAGTAGCCGCGCGTGCGTGATAAAAACATGTTGCCGTGAAGCAACCCGATGAATGATAGCAGGAATGCTTCTTCCTGCCAACCCGCAATCAAAACCACACACCTGAGTGCGGCGCGGGACGTCCCAGCAACTATTCGCCGCGGGGATGGGCTTGAGCCACAGCCCGCTTAAGCCGATCGGGTGTGAGATGCGTGTAGATCTGCGTCGTGGACAGGCTCGCATGACCCAGCAGCTCTTGGACCGAGCGCAGGTCCGCACCGCCCTCGAGCAAATCGGTCGCAAAGGTATGGCGCATCGCATGCGGGGCGATGTCGGCCGGAATGCCGGCGAGCGTCGCCAGCGTATGGAACCGCCGCCGGAGCATGGCGGCGCTCATGCGATTGCCGCGCGCCGATATAAGCAGCGGATGCGGCCCGGTGGCGGGGTCACGGCGCTTTGCCTGAGCGAGCAACACCGGCCTCCCCTCCTCAATATAGAAACGAGTCACCTCGAGCGCACGACGATACAGGGGGACGATACGTTCTTTGCTCCCCTTGCCCCACAGGCGCAGCGTGCGCTCGGACCATGAGATGGATTCCACATTGAGCGCCGCAAGCTCTGAGATGCGGGCACCCGAGGCATAGAGCAACTCGAGCATCGCCGCATCGCGCAGTCCCGCGGGTGTTGAGGTATCGGGGGCTTTGAGGAGTGCCTCCACCTGTTGAGTCGTAAGGACGCCCGGCAGGTCGCGCGGCAGCTTGGGCGATGCGATCGCCGAGACCGCATCGCCCTCGACAATCCCCTCGACAGCCATCCACCGATAGAGTGAGCGAATGGCAGACAGGTGTGCCGCAAGGGTCCGAGCCGCCACCTGGCCACGCGACAGCTCGGCCAAATAGGAACGAACGGTCCGTACGTCGGCGGCGCGAGCGTCGATGCCCTCGCGTTCGCACCACGCAGCAAAGCGCTCCAGCCTCGAGCCATAGGCCGTCACCGTGTTGGGAGAAAGTCCCTCGACGCGTGCGATATAGGCGATAAACAAGTCGACGGTGTCGTACAGGTCAAAGGCTATGACCGGTCGCCTCCAAACAGATCGGGGCGAGTGGCCAGATAGGCGTCAAGGGCCTCGAGCGCTCGGTCCGCATAGGCCTGGTAGCGGTCGCGCTTGCTGCGGCGCTTACCATCCTCGAGTGGCGGCACCAGGCCAAAGTTGACATGCATGGGCTGATAGCCCACGGTGGCAGGATCGGTCGCATAGCCCACGAGCGCACCCAGGGCGCCCACACGCGGCAACTCGACGCCCGCGGCACCGATAGCCTCGGCATAGGTGTTGAGCGCCGCGAGCAGACCTGTCGCCACGGCTTCCATGTACCCCTCGGTGCCGGTGATCTGACCGGCCAGGCGCACACCGGTACCGGGCACGGCAAAGGTGCCATCGAGCACATGCGGGGCGTCGACAAAGGTATTGCGGTGCATGACACCGTAGCGGAAGAACTCAGCGTTCTCCAGGCCCGGCACCATATGGAAGACGCGCTTCTGCTCGCCAAAGGTCAAGTTGGTCTGGAAGCCCACCAGGTTATAGGCGGTCTTCTCCTTGTTCTCGGCACGCAGCTGAATCGCCGCCCAGGGGCGACGTCCGGTACGCGGGTCGGTGAGGCCGACGGGCTTCATGGCGCCAAAGCGAATGGCGTCCTTGCCGGTGCGCGCAACTTCCTCGGCAGGCTGGCAAGCCTGGAACAGATCGCCGCCCTCAAAGTCTTTGAGCACCACGCGGTCGGCCGTGGTAAGCGCCTCGATAAAGGCCTCGTACTCCTCCTTATTGAGCGGAGCGTTGAGATAGTCGCCGCCCCCCTGCTCCTCGTAGCGCGACTGCGAGAACAGCACGTCCATATCGAGCGTGGAGGCATCGACGATCGGCGCCGCCGCATCAAAGAATGCCAGGGCATCGCCACCGACGAGCTTCATAACCTCTTCACTCAGCGCCGGTGAACACAGCGGGCCCGCGGCAATGACCACGTGACCCTCGGGAATCTGCGTGACCTCTCCGTGCACGACCTCGATATTGGGACGAGCGGCAACCTCGGCCTCGACAAGCTCGGAAAACTTGACGCGGTCGACCGCCAGGGCACCGCCGGCGGGAACAGCCGCGCAATGGGCGCAATCGAGCAGGACTGAACCCATGCGCTCAAGCTCGGCCTTCAGCAAACCAGCCGCGGAATCCGGACGGGTCGACTTAAACGAATTGGAGCAGACGAGCTCTGCCAGGTGATCGGTATGGTGAGCCGGGGAGCTCACCTGGGGGCGCATCTCGCACAGCTTTACGGCAAAACCGCGATCTGCCAGCTGGATCGCGCACTCCGAACCCGCCAGACCGCCACCGATAACTGTCACCTGATCGAACTGCATCTGCAAACACCTTTCTAATTGACACGTTTTCCATTGTGACCGAAGGGTGTCTGGGCGTGAAGGGCAAACTTGGAGGGCGCATACCTTCCATCCATCATGCGCTCGATAAGACCCTCGAGTTCAAGCGAACCCAAGAGTTTGAGTACGCCGACAGCATCGAGCGAGACGAGCGCCGCGATGTCGTCGACCTTGAGCGGAGAGGCGATGAGCGCATGCATCACGGTCTGCTGCGTTGGATCCAGGTCGGCAATGCCGGGAGCATCGGGGCGCGAGTAGCGCAGGGTTCCGTAGATGCGTGAGATAGCCATCTCGATAGATTCCTCGTCGATGATGCAGCAGGCACCGTTCGCAATGAGGTAATTCGTGCCACGCGACTCGGGCGATAGGATCGACCCCGGCACGGCAAGAAGTTCGCGCCCCAAATCCATAGCAGCCTCGGCTGTGGAAAACGTCCCAGAAGGCATACCCGCCTCGGATACAAAGAGGGCTTGCGACAGGGCCGCGATCACGCGATTGCGGCGCGGAAAGGCGAACTTGCGCGGACCCATGCCCCACGGAGAGATCGACACGACCGCGCCACCCGTATCGAGCGTGCGAGTAATAAGCCCCGCGCTCGAACGCGGGTAGACCACGTCGGCGCCCGTCCCCAGCACCACGACGTGTTTGCCGCCGGCGTTGACCGCAGCCCAACCCGAGGCCTGGTCACAACCGACCGCGCCGCCCGAAACTACCGTCACTCCCGCCTCGACCGCCACCTTTGCCGCAAGCTCTGCCACGGCAAGACCATACGGCGAGGCCTTACGCGCGCCGATGATGGAGAGCGCGGGCGTCGAAAGCACCTCGGGGTTGCCACACACATAGAGCGTCTGGGGTACATCAGAAAGCTCCAAAACGGTCTCGGGATACAATGCATCACCTGGATGCAGCTCAAAGGTCCCCTCGGCCATCATTGGTCCCTCCTCCCCTGGTACATCGCCGCCTCGAGCACGTGGTCCTGCGTCACTTGCTCGCTCTCGGCGACGTCAGCGATTGTACGCGCGATACGCACCAGGCGCACGATGCCACGCCCTGTGAGATGCGTGCGTTTGGATAGGCCGAGTACGCATTTCTCGGCAGCATCATCGAGCTCGAAGGTCGAAACGACGCCGTCAATGGACCGCGTCTCGTCATCCTCGGCCTCGGCATCCGCATCGTCCATACGGGACTCGCGCCAGGCGCGAAAGGCGCGACCGCGCACAACGTAGTCACGTAACTCGGCCGACGACATACCCTCCGCTCCCTCGATAATCACTTGGGGGTCGGGACGGGTCACATCGATCATCATGTCGATACGGTCAGCCAAAGGACCGCGCAGTTTAGACCGATAGCGCTCGACCATCGCCGCCGAGCAGCGACACGGCACCTCGCGATCGCCCAAAAAGCCGCAGGGGCAGGGATTGCTCGCAGCCAGCAGCTGAAAGCGCGACGGGAAGGTAAAAGCCCCGTCGACGCGTACGATCCTCACGTAGCCGCGCTCGATGGGCTGACGCAGCGTCTGCAGCACGCCAGTGGGAAACTCGGCAAGCTCGTCCAAAAAGAGCACGCCGCCATGAGCAAGGCTGATCTCACCCGGGTGCACCGGGCGCCCGCCGCCGATAAGGCCTGCGGTCGAAATACTGTGGTGGGGACTGCGGAAGGGGCGGTGCCCCGCCAACAAGCCATCAATGTTCTCACCCAAAACCGAATGGATGCACAGTGCCTCCTGCTGATCCTCAACGGAAAGCTCGGGCAGGATGCCGGTCATACGGCGTGCGAGCATCGTCTTGCCCGATCCCGGAGACCCGATCATGAGCAAGCCGAGTTCTCCTGCCGCCGCAAGCGCCATGCCGCGTTTAGCGACTTCCTGCCCCAGCACGTCTGCATAGTCGAGCTCGGGCTCAAAGGTCGCCTCGACACCCTCGGAATCCAAGTAGTGCCGTGCGGCATCGCCCATGCCGTGAGCAAGCTGAGACAGATGGTCGATAAAGCCGCAATCTACGCCCGCGAGTGGCACATGCTGGTCGGACCTGCCGGCGATAAAAGACAGCCCCATGTCGCGAGCCAATAGCTGAAACGCCACCTCGCCCTTGACGGGAAGCACCGTACCGTCCAGACCAAGCTCACCTGCGATAAGGCAGCGATCGAGGTTGTCACGGGGAATCTGCTCATCGGCCGCTAGAACCGCGATGGCGATGGGCAGGTCAAAGCCGCTACCGGTCTTGCGGATATCGCCGGGTGCCAGGTTAACGGTAATGCCCGAGCGCGGGATCTCGAACCCGGCGGAGCGCATCGCGCAGCGAATACGACCGCGTGACTCCATCACCTCCATACTCGGAATGCCGAGCATCTGGATGCCCGGAACGCCACCGGCAAGCGAGACCTCGACCGTGACGTGAATCGCCTCGACGCCGCGGATGCAGGCCGCGTGAACGGCAAACGTCTCGAACGCCATCACGACACCTGCCAATCGAACGCGTTGTACTGATGCTCGATCTCGGCGATATGCCCGCCGCGGATGGTGACACCCACAGCATCGAAGCGAATCGCCTTGAGCGGATAATGCTCCATGAGATAGCAACTTGCGATGCGGCGGTAGCGGCGTTGCTTTTGGGCGTCCACGGCCTCCTCGGGAAAGACCCGCGTGGTGCAATCCAGCGAAACGCGTCTGGTCTTGACCTCGGCCATCACCACGACATCGTCGAGCTCATCGAGCAGCACCAGATCGGCCTCGCCCTCGGTGCAACGATAGCCCTGCTCCAGCAAGGTGTAGCCGCGCTCGTTAAAGTAGTCGATGGTGATCAGCTCGCCCAGCATGCCTAGCTCGCGGGGACTGAGTCCCTTGATAAACTCGGGCGTCATCGCCCCGGAGTCGAGCTCGCCGTTTTCCCAACGCTCCTTGAGCTGCTGCGTCTTGCTCTTTTTGCTTGCGGCACTCATGGGGTCTCCTTTCCCGCACACTGCATTGCCCCGATGATGAGGGCACCTTTCATGCGGGTAAGTACCGGAAGCAAACCAAAAGCTGACCAAATGCCGTCAAAAAACGGGCCGTACGCAGCAATGCTGTTGCATACGGCCCGCTACCAGCAGGTTTATAAAACCCCAGAGGTCCCTGTCTCCACAATTGACCTAGAAAAGGCGCTCAGTCTGCAGAAAGTTTCCGCAAAAGCTCACGCGGTGCAGCGGACAAAGTCCATGTTTGCGAATGGCCTCGATGTGCTCGGGGCTCGCATAGCCCTTCGACTCGGCCAGATGGTACTCGGGGTACTCGGCGTCGTACTCGACCATCATCTCGTCACGCGTGACCTTGGCCATGATGGACGCCGCGGCGATGCAGGCGATCTTGGCATCGCCCTTCACCACATCGCGCTCGTTGGGAACGGCGCCCAAGGGGTTACCATCCATGAGGACGCAGTCGGGTTCAAGTCCCGTATCGGCCACGGCGCCCGCGACGGCAGCGCGGATGGCGCGGGCCATACCCATCTCGTCGATATCCTTCGGCGCGATATGGCAAAAACCGATCGCCGTCGCCACCTCGGCAATCTTCACTGAGAGCAGCTCGCGGCGCGCCGGCGTGAGCTTTTTGGAATCGTTGATGCCCCAGACGCGCGGCTCCATAGGAAGACAGACGGCGCATACCGTCAAAGGACCGGCCACCGATCCGCGACCCACCTCGTCGACACCAACGACCACCCCATCGCCGCCAAGCTCATGCATAAGCTCGTACATGTCATTGACGCGCTCGCGCTCGGCAAGCTCTTTGGCATGACGTTTGAGGGCGCGTTCGCAAGCCTTGATCACCTGCTGGCGCGGGTCCTCGCGATAATGCTCCACGAGGGCGGGAATCTCCTCAAACGTAGCGCTCGCCAACTCACCGGCAACTTGCGATGCCGAAACCGAGCTCGTCATGTTGGCCATACTAGGCCCTCCTTGCATGCAAATCAGATAAAAAGAAGGGCCACCCGAAGGTGACCCTTGTGTCCAAACGAGTGGACAGACGCTGCGATCTTCTTAGCGCTTCTCGGGGATGCGAGCAGCCTTGCCCACCTTGTCGCGGAGGTAGTACAGCTTGGCGCGACGGACGCGACCATGACGAACGACCTCGAGCTTGGCGATCTTGGGGCTGTGAAGCGGGAAGGTACGCTCAACACCGACACCGAAGGACATCTTACGGACGGTGAAGGTCTCGCGGGCACCGGCGCCGGCCATGCGGATGACGTCGCCCTGGAAGACCTGGATGCGCTCGCGGTCGCCTTCCTTAATGCGGTAGTGAACCTTGACGTTGTCGGCGACGCGAACCTGAGGAATGTCCTCGCGGATCTGCTGACGCTCGATTGCGCGGATGTAATCCATGTGCAATTCCTTACTCTTCTAGAGGTGCCGTACCACCTTGGCCGGCACGTAGTTGAACAAACGTATTCGAGTATACACGCGCGGGTTTCTGCTGCAAGAACAATTTTTTACGCAGACAAAAAGACAAAACCAGCACATGATAACCGCCCGCCTCACGAAATGAGACGGGCGGCATGAAGGGGGCTACGCTAGGCGTCTGAACCCAAAACGTTACGCGGAGCGCTTCGCCTCGAGCTTGGCCTGGGCGGCAGCCAGGCGTGCGAGGGGCACGCGGTAGGGCGAGCAGGACACGTAGTCCACGTCGGCCACGTTAAACAGGCCCTTGATGGACTTGGGGTCGCCGCCGTGCTCGCCGCACACACCAAAGTGCATTTCGGGGTTGGTGGCTCGGCCCTTCTCGACAGCCATGCGCACCAGCTCGAGCACCGCCGAGTCGATGGTCTCGAAGGGATTGTCCTTCAAGATCTTCTTATGCATGTACAGCGGGATGAACTTAGCCTCGGCGTCGTCACGCGAGAAACCGAAGGTCGTCTGGGTGAGGTCGTTGGTGCCAAAGCAGAAGAAGTCTGCGTGATGGGCGATCTCGTCAGCGACCATGCAGGCGCGCGGCAGCTCGAGCATCGTGCCCACGGGAATATTGAGCTCGACGCCCTCTTCGTCAGAAACCTCGGCGATCACGCGTTCGATAACCTCGCGGGTCTGGACATGCTCGGCCGTGATGGAAACGAGCGGAACCATGATCTCGGGGCGCGGATCGACGCCTTCCTTGATAAGACGGGCAGCAGCCGTGGCAACGGCGCGAACCTGCATGAGCGGCAGATCGCTAAAGACGACGGACAGGCGCACACCGCGTAGGCCGAGCATCGGGTTGGACTCGACCATGCCGTCGATACGACGCAGGCGGGCGCGCAGGACGGCAAGCTCTTTCTCGCTGGCGCCAGCGGCTTCCTTCTTGGTGATGGCGACCTCGAGCTCGCGAGGATTATCCAGGAACTCATGAAGCGGCGGATCGAGCAGGCGGACGACCACATCGCGACCGGACATGGTCTTGAACATCGCCAGGAAGTCCTCGGTCTGAACCTTGAGCAGGTCGGCCAGGGCCTGCTGCTTCACGGCCTCATCGTCAGACAGGATAAAGCTCTGGATGATGTTCTTGCGGTCGCCCAGGAACATGTGCTCGGTGCGGCACAGGCCGATGGCCTCGGCGCCAAACTCGAGCGCAAGCTCGGCATCCTCGGGATTGTCGGCGTTGACGCGCACATGGTTGGCATGGCCGCCGGTCTCGTCCAGGCGAATCTCGTCGGCCCAGGACAGGATGGTGTCCAGGTCGCCGGTGAGCTCGGCGGAGACTAGGTCAACGGCGCCGTCAACGACGATACCCTGGGTGCCGTCGATGGAGATGACATCGCCCTCGCGCAGCACGCGGTCACTGCCCTCGATACGCACGACCTTCTCAGCAGCGTCGATGTGGAAGCGCTCAACGCCGCAGACGCAGGGCGTACCCATGCCGCGAGCGATAACGGCGGCATGGCTCGTCTTTCCTCCGTGGCTGGTCAGAATGCCCTCGGCGGCAACCATACCCTTCAGGTCGTCGGGGTTGGTCTCCCAACGAACCAGAATGACCTTGTGGCCCTCGTTGGCGCGCGCGACGGCGTCATCACTCGAGAACACAACCTCACCCACGGCGGCACCGGGGCTGGCGTTCAGACCGCTGGCCAGCGCCTCGTACCTCTTGGAAGCGTCAAACTGCGGGTGCAGGAGCTGGTCGAGTTGCGCGGGATCGATACGGCTCACGGCCTCTTCGCGGGTGATCAGGCCTTCCTCGACCATTTCGATGGCGATGCGCAGGGCGGCGGTGGCAGTGCGTTTACCCACGCGTGTCTGGAGCATCCAGAGCTTGCCCTGCTCGATAGTGAACTCGATATCGCACATATCGCGGTAATGGTCCTCGAGCGTCAGGAACACGCGCTCGAGCTCCTCACCTGCAGACTCGAGGCCCGGGGTGGTCTTGAGGTCGGCAATGGGCTCGGTGTTGCGGATGCCGGCGACGACGTCCTCGCCCTGGGCATTAACCAAAAAGTCACCGTAGAACTCTTTGGTGCCGTCGGCCGGATTACGCGTAAAGGCGACGCCCGTCGCAGAGGTCTCGCCCTTGTTGCCAAAGGCCATGGCCTGCACGTTGACGGCGGTGCCGAGCTCGTCGGAAATACCATGCTGCTTGCGGTAGATGCAGGCACGCTCGTTCATCCAGCTGCCAAAGACGGCCTGGATTGCAAGGCGTAGCTGAAGCTCCGGGTCGTGCGGGAAAACGGGCTTGCCATCGGCGACCTCGAGCTCGGGATACAGGGAGGCATCGACGTTCTCGGAGAAGATGCCCTTAAAGGTCTCGACGAGCTCCTGCAGATCCTCGGCCGAAAGCTCGGAGTCGACGCGGACGCCGGCGACCAGGCGTGCCTGGGTCAGCGCGTTCTCGAACAGGTCGGCGTCAACGCCCATAACGACGTTGGAGAACATCTGAATAAAGCGGCGGTAGCTATCCCAAGCAAAACGCGGATTTTGCGTCTGGGCGATGAGCCCCTGAACGGAGTCGTCGTTGAGGCCTAAGTTGAGGACCGTGTCCATCATGCCGGGCATGGAGAACGGAGCGCCCGAACGAACCGACACGAGCAGCGGATCGGAGGCGTCGCCGAGCTTCTTGCCGCAGCGGGCCTCGAGGTCCGCCTCGGCAGCAACGATCTCATCGAGTGCACCCTCGGACCACACGTTGCCGGCACCGGAGTACTCGACGCAAGTCTGGCAGGTAATAGTAAAGCCACCGGGAACCGGCAGGCCGATACGGCTCATCTCGGCAAGGTTAGCGCCTTTGCCGCCAAGCACGAAGTTCATGGACTTGTCGCCCTCGGTGACACAGGTGCCCTGGGCGTCGGTTCCAAAACGGTAAACCCTCTTGCAATCGCTCACGATACTTCCCCTTCCATGCGCTCTCGCGCACGACCGTGGTAACGAATCGACCCGCCGAATGCGGGCCGTGAGGGAACTATACGGCGGGTTTTGGGCAGGCTTGAGCAGAGGGTGCGCGGTTTGGTAAACGTGCTAAAACTGGCGGTAAACGGTAGGTAAAGGTGGTTACCTTATGAAGATACCACTGCAATAAAAAAGCAGGTCAAGTGCGATGTTTTTGCTAAATCGCTTTATCAAAATGCTACTACTATTAGGTGCGACGGGCGGCGCGGCGGGCGCGGGCTTCTTGGATTTCCTCCAAGTGGCTAATGATCTCGGCAGCGCTTTCCTCGATGGCCTTGCCGTCGGTACGCACCACAAAGCAGCCTAGGCGCTTCATGAGGGCACGAGCTTCCTCGAGCTCGCTGCGCACGCTCTCGGGCTCGGCATAGGAGCCGGCAACGGCACGGGCGTAGTCATCGCCCAAGCGGCTATCGCGAATCTCGGAAATAACGTCGACGGTCGAAATCAGGCCAAACAAACGCATCGGGTCGACCTCGTAAATTGACTTGGGCGGCTCCATGCCATGGGCCAACGGAACATTGGCAACCTTGTAACCTTGAAAGGCCAAAAACATCGACAGCGGCGTCTTGGACGTGCGCGATACGCCCAGCAGCACGATATCGGCACCCGACAGATCGTCGCAGCCGCGCCCGTCATCGTGCTCAACGAAATACTCCATGGCCTCGATACGATGGAAATAGCGGTCATCGGTCTTGTGAATCACGCCCGCGACGCCCTTGGGCGGTACACCGATGAGCGACGACAGCACGGCGAGCGTCGGGCCGATCAGGTCGACCGAGCGAATATGCAGCATGCCCAGGTAATCGAGCACACGAGCACGTAGCGCCGGGTCGACAATGGTGTGGAATACGGCAATATCGCGATGGTCCGCATCGACGCGCGGACCCACAAACGATTTAACCTGCTCCACCGAGTTCACCTTGGGCAGGCGCAACAAACGAAAAGCCCCTTCATCAAATTGCCCGGACGCCGCAAGCACCACCTCACAAGCGGTATCACCGAGCGAGTCGGAGATAACGATAACGGTGGGACGAGCGGTGACCGGGCAATCCATGCGGGGCTCCTTTTGCGCTTACGCGCAGGCTGGCTTACTTTTTACGAGCAAGCTCACCGATGTTGGCGATGCCGGAGAAAACGGCCTCGAAGCGGTTGAGCAGCTTAAGGCGATTATCGCGGAGCTGCTCGTCCTTGTCCATGACCATGACCTCGTCGAAGAAACGGTCGATGGGCGCGCGCAGGGCGGCGAGGGCAGCAAATGCGGCCGGATAATCCTCGGTAGCAAGGGCGGCATCGACAGCGGTCTGAGCAGCCTCGGAGGCGTCGGCGAGCGCAAGCTCGACCTCGCCCATCAGTCTGCGGTCGTACTCCACGCCCAGCTCGGGCTTGGAGATATGCGCGGCGCGAGCATAGGCGGTCGCAAGGTTGTCGAACGTCTCGGCGTCGTTCTTGCGGGCCTCGTCGAGGGCGGCGCAGCGGGCGAAGAAGACGGACGGAGCGATGATGTGCACCGCGGAGACGGCGGCAACGGTATCGGCCGGGATCTTTTCGTCGCGGGCCATGCTCACCAGGCGGCCATGGAAGAAGTCACGAACCTGCTGGGCGACCTCGGCGGCGTCGAACTCAATGCCCTGCTCGCTATAGAGCTCGAGGGCGAAGTCGATGAGCGACGTGGGGTCGATCGGCAGGCGGTCGCGCAGGATGTTGATGATGCCGATAGCGGCACGACGCAGCGCGTAGGGGTCCGAAGAGCCGGTCGGGGGCTCGCCGATGGCAAAGATACCGGCGATGGTATCGAGCTTGTCGGCACAGGCCACGATGCAGCCAGCGGTGCCCTCGGGCAGCTCGTCACCGGCAAAGCGAGGACGATAGTGATCGCGAATAGCATGAGCGACCTCGTCGTTCTCCCCCATCGCGATGGCGTAGTAACCGCCCATCACGCCCTGCTGGCTCGTGAACTCGACGACGGCGTTGGATACCAAGTCGGCCTTGCACAGGTGCGCGGCGCGAGCGGCATCGGCTGCCAGGTGAGCACCCAGGTGTGCCTCACGGGCAATAGCGAGCGCGAGCTGCTCGATG
>CABUCA010000006.1 GCA_902489965.1 uncultured Collinsella sp. | reverse complement strand
TCTTGACCCCCTTGAACGCTCACTTGCATGTATGGTGCCCGAGGCGAGACTCGAAGGGCCTTCGCTTCGCGAAGCCCCGGGCTTCGGGCGCATGGCGCCCTCGCCACGCTCCGCTACAAACAGGCCACGGGCCTGTTTGCTTAACGCTCCGCGCGCTCACGCGAGTTCGGCACGAAAAAGGGGGTCTTGACCCCCTTGAACGCTCACTTGCATGTATGGTGCCCGAGGCGAGACTCGAACTCGCACGTTGTTGCCAACGGTGGATTTTGAGTCCACTGCGTCTGCCAATTCCGCCACTCGGGCACGTAATGCGTGAGTTAGTTTATCACAGCTTTCTGTTGATTAGTCCGAAAATGGAACTTCGAGCATTTCGATAAGCTCAACCTTGCGCAACATCTCCCGCTTACGACATCCACGTCCGTCAACCGAGGCCTCGCCCATCTGGTTGTCATAGGGATCCTCGCGCATGCCATCGAAAGCAGGCACAAATTCAGCCTGGAATCGATTGTTGGCCACCATACGCCACGGGTCGAGATTGCCAAAGTAGTGACGACGGCGCCACTCCTCCCCCATCCTGCGTGCCGAGGAACCAAACGATACGTCGGCGTTAAGCCAACCGGTCTGGGGTGTGTAGAACTCGGCCCAGTCGTGCGGTCCCACCGAGTCGGGCGCAACATACAGGCCGCTCTGCCAACGGGCAGGAACGCCCGCGATGCGGCACATGGTGATAAACGTGAGCGCCATAACGCCGCAATCGCCGCGGAGCGAATGCGCACAGTCGTCGGCAATAGATCCCAAAAGCAGGTACGGTGGCTGATAGCGATAGTCGATATGCTGTGTCAGGTAATCATAGATAGCACGCGCGCGATCGAGCGGATCCTCGAGCCCGTCAATAACACGCTCCGTCAACTGTCGCAGGTACGGCGTAAACGCAATGTGCGGACGGTCCTCGGAAGTGTCCTCGGGCAGCGGCGTGTCCATGCACGCATGCGATGGGAGCGCGCCACCATAGATATCGCAATAGGCGGCATCGATGTGATAGCGATAGGTCACCGAGAATGAATGTTCAGTCGAAGATGTCCAAGAGGCAGTGCGAGCCGAAACGTTCTCAGAGGAAACGGTGCCCTCCGACGTCATGTCGAGAACCTCGATATGAGACTGTTGACGACAGGCGGCGGCAACGGGTAGCCACGCGCGAACAGCTTCTCCCTTCAGAGCCCCGGGGACAGACACGGACGCCTTAAGCGTGATGGCACGAGCCAACCCGTTTTGCGACTCCATCTCCCTGAGCATCTGGTTACGTAGCGCGATGCCGTCCGTAGAATCGGGACGCAGGCCCGGAACCTCCTTAGGGTACACGCGAAGCGAATCGAGGAAGTTGTCGAGTACGAACAGCTCGCCATCGATAAAGCGCCAGTCAATACGCTTGCGATTAATCAGGTCATCAAACTGCTCTTCGGTAAACTCTGGCCACTCCTCGCGAATCATCGCAATAGCCTGATCGCGCGACACCGAAAAATGAAGCGGCGTCTCGAGCATGCGATACCGCTCGGCACGAACACAAGCAGCCAGCGAAGGCTCAGGATTCTGCTCCAAAAGGCGATCGCAAGCAGCAACAGCCTGCGTCAAATAGCCGGCATCCTTAAGACGAAGAATCTCGGGCGGCAGTCCAATATCGAGATGACGAAAATCATCACAGCAAACATCAACAGAGCAACCAACAGGACCTTCGTCAATAACCTTCCCATCCGAAGGCAGCACATCAATAACAGCCATACCAAAACTCCAAGTCACTAGAACGCTTGAAGCCCATTGTAGCGAGATAAAAAGAAAGCCCCAACAAAGGAACCCTCAACACCGATAAACGGTACCTATAAAAATGAATTCAGCCCAGTAACCCTGTAGCGAGTTAACAAAGGAGGCCCCGTTTCCCCGGAGCTGATTCCGTCGCGCGACTTCTGGCGAAGCCAGGTGAGCGCGAGGGAAACAGCGTAGGGGAAACGGGGCCTCCGGCGGGAAAGTTAAACCGCTACTTACGCCTTGTTGACGGAGCCAAACTCCTCCATGAGCTCCTTGGTGCGGGCAACGATGTTGTCGCGACCAGGCTTGAGGAGCTTGCGGGGATCGAAGCCCTTGCCCTGCTGATCCTTGCCAGCCTCGATGTACTCACGGACGCCCTTGGCGAAGACGAGCTGCAGGTCGGTGTTGACGTTGATCTTGGAGATGCCCAGGGAGATGGCCTTCTTGATCTGATCCTCGGGGATGCCGGTGCCACCGTGCAGGACGAGGGGCAGGTCGCCGGTCTGGGCCTTGATCTCGCCCAGACGCTCGAAGGAAAGGCCAGCCCAGTCGGCGGGATAGACGCCGTGGATGTTGCCGATGCCGCAGGCGAGGAAGTCGACGCCCAGGTCAGCAATCTGCTTGCACTCAGCGGGGTCAGCGAGCTCGCCGTTGGAGGTCACGCCGTCCTCGGTGCCGCCGATGCCGCCGACCTCGGCCTCGATGGACATGCCCTTGGAGTGGGCAAGCTCAACGAGCTCCTTGGTGCGGTCGAGGTTAAGCTGGAAGGTCTCCTCGTGAGAGCCGTCATACATGATGGACGTGAAGCCGGCCTCGATGCACTTGAAGCAGTCCTCGTAAGAACCGTGATCGAGGTGAAGGGCGACGGGAACGGTAACGCCCGTGGCCTCGACGGCAGCCTTGACCATGTCGGCGCAGACCTTGAAACCGCCCATCCACTTAGCGGCACCAGCGGTGCACTGAAGGATCAGCGGAGACTTGGCCTCCTCGGCGGCCTGGAGAATAGCCAGGGTCCACTCGAGGTTGTTGGTGTTGAAGGCACCGAGAGCGTACTTGCCGGCCTCGGCCTTCTTGAGCATGTCTGCTGCGTTGACGAGCATAAAAGAAACCTCCTGTAAGGTTGCTCCGATAACGCCTGAGATTTTACCACGGCGCACCCGAGCATAAACGTTCGTTTGTTCACGAATATCGTCCAAACAGACTTTTTTTGACCGTTTGCCCTACGGAATCGACCCGTTGGGGAAAAATAGCTTGACGTTTGGACGCTTCTCGTGCTTTAGAAGCTGACTATAAAGCTACACCTGCATGAAAGGGTTCTGCATGAGCTCGCGTGCCATGGTGGTCGAATCACCATGGCCGGTTAAGCAAACGGTATCGGGTGGAAGAAGCCGGGCGAGCTTGGAGAGCGAGCGCAGAATCGCCGCCTCGTCGCCACCGGCAAGATCGGTGCGGCCGTGGCTGCCCGGGAACAGGGTGTCGCCAACAAAGGCGATGCTTCCCTGCTCGGTGGCGGCGAACAAGACGATCCCGCCCGGCGTATGCCCTGGTGTCTCGATCACCTGCAGGCAGATATCGCCCACCTCGATAGCATCGCCCTCGGCGAGCAGGCACGTCGGCTCCCCGGGGTCGGGCGTCTCAATGCCCCACATAGCTCGCTGTTCCTCGATATTCGCATGCGGCACCGCCGCATCCTTAGCACACAGCTCATACTGGCAGCCCTCGCCAACGGCGGTTCGCACGCCGGCAACACCACCAACATGATCGGCATGGCCATGAGTGCATACGGCGCCAAGCACGCGTACGCCGGGATGTTCGGCTCGAATATGCTCCACCAGGCGCTCGCCTTCCCACGCAGGGTCGATAATCACGCACTCATTGCCCGAAATAAAAGCATAGCTATTGGTCTGAATGGGACCGTTTACGAGCGTCTCAATCTCGACCGATCCCTTGGGAGTTACATCCAAGGACACAGCACTCATGTCCCTCTCCTCTCTATAGAACTCGAGGCATCAAACGATGCCTCGAGTGTAGCGAATATTGATAATGTGGCGCGTTCGTCGCGACTAAACGCGGCGCTTAAGCTGGGCTCCACCCTCGCCGGGCATCAGGCGGCGTGCGTCGTAGACCGAGTCAACGCTGCTGATAGAGGCCAGCAGCGGATCCAGACCACTCGCATCCGAGATCTCGACCATAAAGCGCAGGGTTGCAATACCCTCGCGGTTGGTCGACGTGGCGGCAGAAAGGATATTGCCGCCCGCATCGCCAATGGCAATGGTGACATCCTTGAGCAGGCCCATGCGGTCCAGGCACTCGACCACGATCTCGACCTGGAAGAGGGTGTCGGCTGCGCCGTCCCACTCCACTTCGATCATGCGCTCGGGATGCTCCATAAGACCCTTGACGTTGGGGCAGTTGGCGCGATGCACCGAAACGCCACGACCGCGCGTGATGAAGCCGACGATATCGTCGCCCGTCACCGGATTGCAGCAATGCGCCAGACGGACCAGCAGGCCGCTGTTGCTCTCGCCCTTGACGATAATGCCGTTGCTGGCGCTCTTGCCACGCTTTTGCGGCTTGCGGTTGGAGCCTCGGGCCGGCTGTTTCACGACCTCGGCGATAGCCTCGGCTTTGGTGAGCTGTTCCTCGGGCTTGGGGTCCAAGATTTGCTCGACCTTGTTACCCACAGCGCGCGGGGCAACCTTGCCGGCGCCGACGGCGGCAAACAGGTCCTCGAGCTGCTTGTAGTTAAACTGCTCCGCCACGGCGTTGAGCGCACGCGTGGATCGCGGCGTAGAGATGCCATACCCGCGCTTGCGCAGGTCCTTGGCCAGTATATCGCGGCCGGCAGCAGCGTCGTCGTCCTTGGTCGCGGCGGCAAAATAGCGGCGGATCTTTGACTTGGCGGAAGGTGTCTTAACGATCTTGAGCCAATCACGCGACGGCTTGGAACTCTTGTTGGTCAGGATTTCAACGCGGTCGCCCGTCTTGATCTCGTGCGTGAGCGGGGCCACCGCACCGTTGATCTTGGCGCCGACGCAGTGGTTGCCCACCTCGGTGTGAACGGCATAGGCAAAGTCGAGCGGCGTGGAGCCGGCACGAAGCGCCATGACCTCGCCCTTGGGCGTAAAGACAAAAATCTCCTGGTCAAACAAGTCGACCTTCAGCGAGTGCAGGTATTCCTTAGCGTCGGTGATCTCGTCAGACGCCGCCCAATCGAGCGAATGTTTGAGCCAGTTAATCTGGTCGTCCAGACGCTGGGCATCATTGGTCTTAGACGCAGACGATCCGCCCGACTTCTTATAGAGCCAGTGGGCGGCAATGCCGTACTCGGCCTGCTCATGCATCTCGTAGGTTCGAATCTGAATCTCGAGCGGGCGGGCCGTAGGGCCGATAACCGTCGTGTGGAGCGACTGGTAGTTATTGACCTTGGGCATGGCGATATAGTCTTTAAAGCGACCGGGCATGGGGTGCCACAGCGTATGCACCGCGCCGAGCGTGGAGTAGCAATCGCGCACCGAATGCGTGATGACACGCAGTGCCACCAGGTCGTAGATCTCGGAAAATTCCTTGCCCTTGCGCTTCATCTTTTGGTAGATGGACCAATAGTGCTTGGAACGGCCATTGATCTGGAAGCCCTCCAGGCCAATGCGGTTGAGCTCGTCGGTGAGCGTCTTGATAGTCTCGGCCAGATAGCGCTCGCGAACCTCGCGCGACTCAGCCACCATGCGCGCAATGCGCTGGTAGGCATCGGGCTCCAGGTAGAAGAAGGACAGGTCCTCGAGCTCCCACTTAATAGAGCTCATGCCCAGACGGTCGGCCAGGGGCGCATACACGTCCATGGTCTCGCGAGCCTTAAACAGGCGACGGTCCTCGCGAAGGGCCGCCAGCGTACGCATGTTATGCAGGCGGTCGGCAAGCTTAACGATAATGACGCGGATGTCCTTGGACATGGCGAGGAACATCTTGCGCAGCGTGAGGGCCTGCTTCTCGTCCATGCTGTCGACTTCGATGTTGGTGAGCTTGGTCACGCCATCGACGAGCTCGGCTACCGTATCGCCAAACAGGCCGGACACATCGGCAAGCGAGGTCTCGGTATCCTCGACGGTATCGTGCAGCAGCGCGGCGCACACCACATCGCAGTCCATCTTGAGATCGGCCAAAATGATGGCCACCTCGACGGGATGGTTAATGTACATCTCGCCCGAGCGGCGCTTTTGGTTGCAGTGCTTCTCGGCGGCAAAGCAATAGGCCTGCTCCACCTTAGAGAAGTCCTCCTCATTCATATATTTGAGGCACAGGCGCTCCAGCTTGTCGTAGCTGTCCGCCATAATCTCGGGCGGCAGCTCATCGGCATGCTTATAGTGCTCCATCTCCGAAAACGGCTGGAGGGTGGAATCATGGGCGGTACGGGCTGCGGCATCCATCGAGGTCCCCTTCCCCTAGGCCCGCGGTACGATCGGGCGGTTAACTTTGGCTAGCATATCAGAAGCGCACGAATCGAGTGCCCAGCTCCGGAAAGCCGAGAACTCCATGCGCGAGCGCAAGCCCTCCAAATAGCGAATTGACCTGCTCAATTGCACACGGCCGGGGTTTTCGGCCATCGCGATGCGACGGGTGTCGTCAAACCCCGAAACGCGACAGAAACCAAGCTCTTCGAAGATTCCCAGGCCGCTTTCCACCGAGCGCTCGTCGACCGGCGTGCGGGCATCGATGGCAAGGCACATCTGCGCGATGTCGATATCGCTCGCGCTAAACGAGTCGTCTCCGGTCTTGCCGCGGTTGGAGCGCCACATGGTCTGCAGCGCGCGATAGAGCGTGACGAGCTCGTCGCGCTCGGGCGCATAGCAGTCGAGTAGGCGCTCGTTAATACGGGCGTCACGCGACGAATAGAGTAGATGGATCACGGCGGGTTGGCCATCGCGACCGGCGCGGCCGCTCATCTGGTTAAACTCAATGCCGCCAAACGGCATGTGATAGAGCACGACATGGCGAATATCGGGAAGGTTGACGCCCTCGCCAAAGGCGGATGTCGAGACGATGCAGCTGAGGCTGCCGTCTCGAAACGCCTCCTCTACGCGATGGCGGTCGGTGCGCGTAAGGCCAGCGTTATAGAACGCGATACGGGTCGCACAGTCGGGAACGCGTTTGCGTAGTGTCTTGGCGAGCGCCACGGACTGGTCGCGCGAATTGACGTAAATGACGGTCTTCTCCCCCGTCGCCACGATCGACACCAAACGGTTCTCGCGACTTGCAAGATCACGGTCGTCCTCGAGCTGCAGGTTCTCGCGCACCGTCTCGTCGACCACCGTGTGAGTGATCGGAAGCATGCGGGCAAGCTCGGCCACGACCGGAGCCGTCGCGGTGGCCGTCGCGGCCATAACGACCGGGTCGCCCAGGGCTTTGAGGATATCGGGCATGTCGAGATAGGCGCTGCGGTCGCCGCCCTTGGCAAGGCCAGCGTGGTGCGCCTCATCGATAACGACAAAACCGATGCGCCCCGAACGCGCAAAGCGGTCGCGGTGAATGGACAGGAACTCGGGCGTCGTGAGCACGATGCCGGTACGGCCCGAAGCCAAGCCGGCAAACACGTCATCGCGCGCCGCCTCCACGGTCTCGCCGGTCAGCACGCCAACGCCAATGCCAAGCGATGCCATCGTCGACGAGAGGTGATAGGCCTGGTCGGCAACAAGCGCACGCAGCGGATAGACAAAGATGCTCACACGTCCGCGAAGCACCGCCTCACGCGCGGCATGTACATGGAAGATGAGCGACTTGCCGCGCCCCGTTCCCATAACGGCCAGAACACTTTGGTGATCGGCCAGGGCATCGAGCGCCTCGACCTGCGCGCGGTGCGGCTGGTTCGAGCCGATAAAGCTATGGATAAGCGAGCGCGTGAGCTCGGTATAGGAAAGCTGGGCGAGCGTCTCGCGCTTGCGCGACTCCAGGCGCAGGCCAGAATCCGCCGGCTGCACGCCACGACGAAGCTCGCATGCCGGATCGTCGACGCCGGGCAGCGTGGTATCGCGGACCAGAACATCCTTGATCATGAGCTTGGGCTTCACACGCCCCTGCCAATGCTCGGCAACGGCCTCGAACACCAAGTCGACAGCGCTATCGCAGTTGATGAGCTTATCGATTTGCGGCACGCGGAACATAATGGCCGGCACGCTCGCGGCGCCATCGGTCGCCACAAAGCGCATGTGCTCGCCGGTCTTACCCACCACGGCGCGATCGCACATCGTCACGCCCTCGGCAGCCAGCAGCGGCACCTTATTACCCTGGCCAAACGGCTCAAGGCGGGAAATCTGCTCTATAGTCTCGATATTCAGCTCGGAAAGGTCGACCGTGGCGGCAACCTCGTCGATGTCTTCAAAGTCCTCAGCGGGAATCTCCGATAGCACGGCGGAAAGGCGACGACGGAATTCATCGAGCTTGGATGCCTCGATGGTCACACCCACCGCACCGGCATGTCCGCCGCGACGAATCAGCAGGTCGGAACAGCGCTCGACGGCGTCAAACAGGTTAACTTTGCCCACCGAGCGACCAGAGCCGCGCGCGATACCGTCCTCGATCGAGAACAGCAGCGCCGGCACGTGATAGCGGTTGGTCAGACGGCTTGCCACGATGCCCTTGACGCCCTCGTGCCAGCCTTCGCCGCCCACAACGATCGCGCGCCCGCCGTCATAGGTCTCCTCGACCTTTGCCATGGCATCGCGCGTGAGCTCCGCCTCGATCTCACGGCGCTGGCGGTTGATTTCCTCGAGCTCAGCCGCCAGCGCGCTTGCTTCGATGGGATTGCGGGCAAGCAGCAGGTCGAGCGCCAGCTTGGGATCGGCCATGCGGCCGGCAGCGTTTAAGCGGGGAATGAGCGAGAATGACAGGCCATCCGCCGTAATGCTCGAAAGGTCCGCCTTGGCAAGCGCGGCAAGCGCGATATAGCCGGGGCGAGCGGTTACGCGCATCTGCTGGATGCCCTCGGCAACCAGCGCGCGGTTCTCGGGCGTGAGCGGCATCATGTCGGACACGGTGCCCAGCGCCGCGACCTCGATTAGCGAACGCCAATACGACGGCTTGCCCAGGCGCTCACCCAGGACTTGCACCAGCTTGAGCGCCACACCAGCACCGGCAAGCTCGCGCGAGGGGCCCTCGTCCTCGAGCTTGGGGTCGGTCAGGGGCACACCCTGCGGCACCTGGTCGGAGGGCTCGTGATGGTCCGTGACCACCAAATCGATCCCCAGGTCCTCCAAATAGGAAACCTCTTCCTTGGCGGCAATGCCGTTATCGACGGTCACGATCAGCTGGGGGCGAGCGAGCTCGTTAACGCGGTCGAGTGCCGCGCGCGAAAGACCGTAGCCCTCATCAAAGCGATGCGGAATAAACGGCGTGACATCGGCGCCAAACGTGCGCAGCGCCTCGGTCAACAGGCAGGTCGACGTAATACCGTCAACGTCAAAATCGCCAAAGACTGCAATGTGCTCGTGGTTGCGAATAGCACGCGCGACGCGGTCGGCAACGACCGACATGCCCGGGATAATGAGTGGATCGGCCCAGTCGCGATCGAGCGAAGGCGTCAAAAACAATTGGCCCTCTTTGATGGAGCCAATGCCGTGCGCGACCATAATGCGCGCCACCAGCCCGGGAATGCCCAGACCAGCCGAAAGCTCCTTTTCGAGCTCGGGGTTTTGCTGAGCGACCGCCCAGCGATGCGTCGTCTTAAGCGATGACATAGGCGCCCACCCCCGATAGGGGCAGGTCGCCGCGATACCTCTCACGGTTCATAGCGATGAGTCCTCTGTGTATGCCCGCTTCGGCAGGCAGATCTGTTGAACGGATTTATTATACCGTGCGGCGCGGACGCAAATCGCCGCAGCACGCCGCGGTTTCGGTAAACGATGCCGGTAATAGCCTCGAAATAATCGAGCGTTTCAGCCGCACGGACGCATACGAGCGTCTAGCATATCCATACAAACGAGTTCGCGGATAAAGGGAGTCACGGGACATATGAAGCAATGGACTGGACTGGGAAAGTTCCTCGCGGGGCATATGCAGGTCATCGTTCCGATTTGCGTGGCGCTCGGCGTGCTCTTTCCCCAGCAGATTGGCGTGCTCAAGCCCATTGTTCCCGCCCTCTTCGCCTTTATGACGTTTCAGGGTGCGCTCAGCAACACCTTCCACCAGGTAGCCGAGGTGTTCCGCCGTCCCCTGCACCTGATTTTGGCACTGCTCGTCTCGGCGGCGCTTATTCCCATCGCGGCCTATGCCATGGGATCGTTATTCTTTGGCTCCAATCCCAACCTTGTCTGCGGCATCGTGCTCGAGTACAGCGTACCCGTGGCGGTCACTGCCTTTATGTGGATTAGCATGTTCGGCGGCAACGGCCCGCTCGCGCTCACCATCATCCTGACGTCCTCGGTTATCTCCCCTGTGACGATTCCGCTCACGCTCAAGCTCCTGCTGGGCGCCACCGTCTCGATCGATGTGCCGAGCATGATGCAAGACATGGCCTTTATGATCGCCATCCCCGCCGTGCTCGGCATCGTGATCAACGAGCTCACGCGCGGATGGGGGCACGAAAAACTCTCCCCCGCGCTCTCGCCCGCCTGTAAGTTCATGATGATGGGCGTTATCGCCTCCAACTCCACCGCCATGAGCGAGTACGTGCTGCACATGAACGCGGTGCGCTTGGAAGTCGCCCTCTTTATTTTGGTCTTCGCCATCAGTGGCTTTGTCGTCGGTTTTCTGGTCGCCCATACGCTGCATCTGCCATATAGCGAGACGACCACCATGTGCTTTACCTGCGGCATGCGTAACATCTCTTCGGGCGCCGTCATCGCCACGCAGTACTTTCCGGGCGAAGTCGTGTTTCCCGTCATGTGCGGAACGCTGTTTCAGCAGGTACTCGCCTCGCTTATCGGGCATCTCTTTGAGCGTCTGACCGGCGAGGAGCGCGCCGCCCAGCGCAAGCGCGTCGAAGCCGGCCGCGACGCCATGGCACGCTAGACTGTCCGCATTACGCGGGTGTTAGTCTTGCTATACGAGCGTTTCCAGATGCGCACGCAGGCGCTCAGCATCGATATCGAGCGTTGTCTCAGCATTGACCTGGGCCAAACGATAGCCGACAAAGTAGGGCGAAACCACCCAACGTGGCAGCGCCTTGGCAATGGTCCGACCGCCCAGGTGATAGAAGAACAGGTTGTACGACTCTGCGCGACCACCGTGGTGCTCGTTCAGGATATAGCGCAGAGCTACCTGGATCGCATCGGCGAAGAGATCCGCCTCGGCTTGGTCTCTCGTGTCATCGCTGGCAGCGATTCCCTGCGGGGCTGAAACGTTGATCTCAAAGAACCCCATGATCGGTTCGGTTGAGATGTCGACCGAGATTCTCCCCTGTTGCCAGACACTGATGCCTTCAAAGTTGGCTGAGGCCAGCGCCGCATAGCCGTCCTCCTGTTCCAAGCCCACAATCTGCATGTGTGGATGGACGAGGCTGCCGCCCGAAAGCGGGCCTTTGTTCTTGTACATGAGCACACTGCAGTACTGTTGGGAATCGATCATCTGCTGTCAACAGCCCAGGGCAAACCGCATCACATGATGCAGCTCATCCGGTTCATAGGTCACCAGGTCGGCGTCGTGATTGGCAGACTCGATCAATACGGTCTGACGTGTGGCCCGCAATGTCTTGAACTTATTCTCGAGCCAGATGCAGTCACCATCGCGCTGGATGATGTTGGCAAGCCCCTCCGTGTTGCAAAAGGGGCACGCGGTACCGGGGCGACGGTTGTCGTCGGGCTTGCCGCTCGCCTGCTGAACATCGAATACAAGCGCCACGGGCTACACCTCCAGCGGTACGACCTTGGTGCCATGGAGCTCGGAGACGCCCAGTGCCGCCGCCACGGTATCGCGGTTGGCCGTGGAAATGCCGCCGCCGGGAAGGATGGTCAAGCGGTCGCCCGCACACTCGATAAGACGCGACAGATGCTCCAGGTTGTCCTCGATCGGCGTGCCGGCGGCACCGCCGTGCGTCAGGATGCGTGTGATACCGCAGTCGGCGAGTGTGTCAATCGCGTCGAGCTGAGCCTCGGGCGAGAGCTGGTCAAACGCCATGTGGAAGGTGATGTCGATGGGCTCACGCTTGCATTCCTCGGTCGCGCAGCCCGCGGCCATCACGAGGGCGCCCAACGTAAGCTCGTCGAGCGCCCATCCGCCAGCGCAGGGCTTGCAGCAGCCAAAGACCAAGCCGTCAACGCCGGCGCTTACGGCAAGGCCCAGGTCCATCTCCATCATGCGCAGCTCGTCTTGGTTGTAATGAAAGTCACCGCCACGCGGGCGAATCATGCACATCACCCGCGCATCGTGCTCGTGTGCATAGTTGGTCGTAGCGCTGATAACGCCGGCCGAAGGCGTGGTGCCACCAACGGCAAGGTTGTCGCACAGTTCAATACGCCTTGCACCGGCATCGATAGCCGCCGGCACCCGCTCAAAGTTCTCGGCACAAAACTCGTACAGCATAGATAGACCCCCAAAGACAGCAGATGTTTTCCGACGGGCATTGTCACACATCCCCATGAAGTTGCGGTGGAATAGGGACTCATTTGGCCTCTGGAGCCCGTATTCAGTCCCTATTTCACCGCAACTTAAAAGGGGGCGCTGACCGGGTTGGTCAGCGCCCCCTTTGTTGAATGGATTAACCGCCCAGATAGGCCTTGCGGACGTTGTCGTCGTGCAGGAGCTCTTGGCCCGTGCCGGTCATGGTGATCTTGCCGGTCTCGAGCACGTAGCCGCGCGTGGCGATGGAAAGCGCCATCTGCGCGTTTTGCTCAACCAGAAGCACCGTGGTGCCGGCCTTGTGCAGGTCCTCGACAATCTGGAAGATCTGTTCGATCAGAATCGGTGCCAGACCCATGGAAGGTTCGTCGAGCATAAGCAGTTTGGGGTTACTCATAAGGGCGCGCCCCATAACGAGCATCTGCTGCTCGCCGCCTGAAAGGGTGCCGGCGACCTGGCGACGACGTTCCTTCAGGCGCGGGAACTGCTCGTAGACGCGCTCCAGGCCCGGAGCCACCGTGGACTTGGGCTGTGTATAGGCACCCATCTCCAGGTTCTCCTCGACCGTCATCTGCAAAAAGGCGCGACGACCCTCGGGAACCTGAGCCAGGCCCTTACCAACCAGCTTATCAGCGGGCGTATGGGTAATGTCCTCGCCCATAAACTTGATGGAGCCGGTCTTGGAGCGCAGCAGGCCCGAGACGGTCTTGAGCGTTGTGGACTTGCCGGCACCGTTGGCACCAATCAAGGCCACGATCTCGCCCTCGTTAACGTTAAAGGAGATGTCCTTGATGGCGTGGATGGCGCCGTACCAGACGTTGATGTTGTAGACGGAAAGCATCGGCTCTGCCATTTAGTTCTCCCCCTTATCCTGCTTACCCAGATACGCCTCGATAACGGCGTCGTTGTTCTGGATTTCCTCTGCTGTGCCCTTGGCGATAACCTTGCCAAAGTTAAGCACGCAGATGCCTTCGCAGATGTTCATGACGAGCGACATATCATGCTCGATAAGCATGATGGCGATGCCGAAGGTGTCGCGAATCTTGACGATGTTCGCCATGAGCTCTGCGGTCTCGGACGGGTTCATGCCGGCGGCAGGCTCGTCGAGCAGCAGTAGCTTGGGGTTGGTGGCAAGCGCGCGGACGATTTCCAGACGACGCTGAGCGCCGTAAGGAAGCGAGCCGGCCTGTTCATTTGCCAGGTGCTCCATGTCAAAAATGGACAGCAGCTCCATGGCGCGCTCGTGGGCGGCCTTCTCGTGCTTCCAATACGTCGGCAGGCGCAGCACGCCCTCAAAACCGGAGTAGCGCTCCTGATTGTGCAGGCCGACCTTAACGTTGTCCTCCACCGTCATGGTATTGAACAGGCGGATGTTCTGGAACGTACGGGCAATACCCATGCGGTTGACCTGGTAGACCGACTTGCCCGAAGTGTCCTCACCGTCGAGCAGGATGGTGCCGTGCGTAGGCTGGTACACCTTGGTGAGCAGGTTGAAGACCGTGGTCTTGCCGGCACCGTTGGGGCCGATGAGACCGGCGATCTCAGTCTTGCCGATGGTCAGGCTAAAGTCATCGACTGCCTTAAGGCCGCCGAATTCAATGCCCAGGTGGATGCACTCGAGTGCCGGGCGCTGGCCCAAGTCGCGGTCGGGAACGATGGCGCCAGAAGGATACGGGACCATCTTGCCCTTGTTGAACTCAAACTTACTGGGCATCGGCTGCCACCTCCTTCTTGGAAGCAAAGCGGTCCTTGATGCGACCGAAGAAAGCCTTGAGCTGCGGGTTGTTGGTAAAGATCATGACCAGGATCAGCACGATAGCGTAGATGAGCATGCGGTAGTCCGAGAACTGACGGAGCAGCTCGGGGAGCACCGTGAGCAACGCCGCCGCGATGACAGAGCCGCGCATATTGCCCAGACCGCCCAGGACCACGAACACCAGGATGAGGATCGACGTGTTGAAGTCAAACTTAGTGGCGGAAAGCTGCGAGAAGTTACCGCCGAACAGGGCTCCGGCAGCACCGGCGAGGGCAGCGGAAACCACGAAGGCGATCATGCGGTACTGGGTGACGGAGATGCCTACGGACTCGGCTGCAATCTTGTTGTCGCGCACGGCCATAATGGCACGGCCGGTACGGCTGCGAACCAGGTTGAGCACGATCACGAGCGCGACCATGACCAGGATGGCGCCGGCAAGGAAGGTCGAATAGGTCGACACGCCCGATGCGCCCTGCGCGCCCTTGATGATGGCGGTGCCGTCCTCGAGCAGGTGCAGGTCGTTAATCGTAGAGTTGCCCGTGATGTTAAAGATCACGTGCAGGCCGCGGGAGTCGACGCCCACAATGAGGCAGGTGACGATCTCTTTGATGATCTCGCCAAAAGCCAAGGTCACGATGGCCAGATAGTCGCCGCTCAGGCGCAGGACCGGGATACCGATCAAGAAGCCCAAGATGGCAGCGGCGATAGCGCCGACCACGATGCTGATGATAAGGCGCACCGGATCGGACGGAACGGCGCTCTCAAGGGCGACCGCGGTGACGATGCCCGTGTAGGCACCGACGCTCATAAAGCCCGCGTGGCCCAGCGACAGGTCGCCTGCGATGCCGACGACGAGGTTAAGGGAGATGGCCATGACGATATAGGCCGTGATGGGAACCAGCTGACCGGCAATCATACGCGGGATCATGTGGTTAGACTGCATAAAGAACACGATGGCGAACGCCACAAGGCACATGGCATACGTAACAAAGTCGTGACGCGTCTGTTTGTCTTTAAGAAACTTCATAACGCTCACCTACACCTTCTCGGGGACGTACTTGCCCAAGAGGCCGGCAGGCTTGACGAGCAGGACGATGATCAAAACACCAAAGACGATGGAGTTGGCAAGGCTCGTGGAAATGTAGGCCTGCGCCATCGCCTCGATGATGCCGATGAGAATGCCACCGACAAAGGCACCGGGGATGGAGCCGATGCCGCCGAAAACAGCGGCATCGAAGGCCTTGATGCCAGGCATGGCGCCCGTGGTGGGCTGCAGGACCGGCGAGTAGGAGCACAGGAGAACACCGGCGATGGCGGCAAGGGCGGAGCCGATGGCAAACGTCATCGAAATAGTGCGGTTGACGTTGATGCCCATGAGCTGAGCGGCAGCCTTGTCCTCGGACACGGCGCGCATGGCTTTGCCCATCTTGGTCTTACCTGTAAAGAACATCAGGCCGGCCATGATAACCAGGCAGGCGACGATGGTGACGAGCGAGACGGCGCTTACGTTGAACTTGGCCAAGAACTCCGGCACCTGGAAGGTGACGAGCGAAGTGAAGTTCTTGGGCGTGGCGCCCCACAGAAGCTGCGCGGCGTTCTGCAGGAAGTAAGACACGCCGATGGCCGTGATCAGAACGGCCAGCGGGCCTGCTTGGCGCAGCGGCTTGTATGCCAGACCCTCGATAAGAACACCGAGAACGGTACAGACCACACAAGAGAGAATTACAGATGCCCAGCCCGGGAGGCCGAGATACGACGTGGCACAGAACGAGACATAGGCACCGACCATGATGACGTCGCCGTGAGCGAAGTTCAGCATCTTGGCGATACCGTAGACCATGGTGTAGCCCAACGCGATGATGGCGTAGACACTGCCCATGGACAGGCCGTTGACCAGGTATTGGATAAAGACCGTCATGTTCCACATCCCCCTTTCGAATAGGCTTCCAGTTGATGTATGAAACAGGGACGTTACACTGTCCCTAGATACCAAGCAAGCAGGGAAGGCCAAAACCTCCCCTGCTTGGGATCAAAACCGCTCTATGTAAGGCGGCCAATTAGGCCTGTACGTACTTGCCGTCGGTGATGACGTACGCCGTGGGCTCCTTCTGGACTTGGCCCTTATCGTTCCAGGTGAGCTTGCCGGTCAGACCATCAACGGTAATCTTGAGCATAGCCTTGGACAGCTTCTCGGCGACCTCGGTCGGGTCGGCGTCGACACCAAGACCGGCCTCCTTGACGGCCTCGGCCACCGCGTGCACGCCGTCGTAGGCGTCGGCGGCAAACTGGTCGGGGGTATCGCCGTACTTATCCTTGTAGGCGTTGACGAAGTCGGCGTTCTTCTCGTCGTCGGCAGAGAACGGGGTCATGAGCAGCAGACCCTCAGCAAGAGAGGTATCGAAGCCCTCAACGCCCAGGATGCCGTCCATACCGTCGCAGCCCATCATCTTGACGTCGTAGCCCATGTCCTTGGCGTTCTTGAGCAGGACAGACGCCGGCGTATAGTAGATCGGCGCAAAGATCATGGTGGCGCCGGCCTGCTTGGCCTTGGTCAGCTGGTTGGTAAAGCTCGTGGCGGAGTCGTCCTTAAAGGTCTCCTCGTCAACAATCTCGAGCTTGGACTCAGCGGCCTGGGCTTTAAAGGAATCTGCGATGCCCGAAGAATAGGCGTCGCCGGAGTTATAGAACAGCACGAACTTCTCGTCCGCATACTTCTGCGCCAGGAACTTGGCAGCGTTGACACCCTGGTTGGGGTCGGTGAAGCAAACCTGGAAGACGCAATCCTTGCCGTCGGTGACGTCCTCGGAGGACGCGGACGGGGTGATCATGAACGTCTTGGGGTCGTTACCACACTCTGCGGCAACGGCAACCGACGCACCCGTGGTGGTCGGACCGACGAGGGCCTGCATGCCCCAGTCGAGCAGGGTGTTGAAGGCGTTGACGGCCTTCTCGCCATCGGCCTGGTCATCCTCGGCCTTGCTGGCAAGCGGCAGCTCCTTGGTCGAGAAATCCTTGCAGCCAAGCTCGACACCCTGGGTAACGGACTTGCCGTAGGACGCGTTGGCGCCGGTCAGCGGGCCGATGGTGCCGATCTTAAACGAAGCGTCGCCCGAAGCGGAACCGCTGTCGCCGCCGTTGGAGGAGCAGCCAGCTAGAATGGACATCGCCCCCAGACCTGCTGCGCTCGCGATAACGCTCCTGCGATTCATAACAGGGTTCAATGACTTACCGGTGAGGCTCGACATGCGGCTCTCCTCTCAAATCTCGTCGGGTTTCGGTTACCCGACAGGCCATCCTTCGCCGTGTTCGGCGTTCGCAAAATAGTAGACGCTTTAGTTGAGAAAAGTGGCGATTATTTCAACTTTTCTTTGGATTTGTTCATTTATCCATAATTATGCGTATTTCTATTGTTTTATGCAGTTTAGCCACTTTATTATGTAAAAGTAATGTTTCCATTCTGTTACAGGCGTCCCTGCCCTGAATAAAACAGCCTCACCGGTCGTGCTTTATGCGCACTTAGGAAGCGATGTACTTGCCGTCCTGGATCACATAGGCTGTCCATGCCGTCGGCACCCATTAGTGTCATGTCGTAGCTCATGTCCTTGGCGTTCTTGAGCAAAACGGACGCTGGGGTGTAATAGATCGGGGCAAAAATAAGCGTGGCTCCGACAAGGAAACTCCTGCGGTTAAGTACGTTGTTGATGCTAAACATGGTGTCCCCCTTTTCGCTGGCCGCGGTGCGGCCGTCTTGCGGTACAGGGCAAACCTTATGGTGCAAACGTTGACAGTTTGTTACGGAAGTTCGTTTGTAGCGAGCATGTTTCCAATGTTTCCGCAGCGTTTCGGGGGTGCCGTTTTGTGCGACTCCTGTTGCCTGGCGAGCACGCGCCCTCGGTTCACGCTAGAATGCACTCAACCTTTAAGCGGTTAATCCATCCATAAGATGCACGAAGGAGCTATCTATGAGCGAACCCCTGCGCACCGTGAACGTCGGCCTCATCGGTCTGGGAACCGTCGGCGGCGGCGTGGCCCGCCTGATCAAGAGCCACCACGATGAGTACCTGGCAGCCTACGGCATCGACCTTAAGCTGACCCGCGCCTGCGCGCTTGCTTGGGAGCAGGCCGAGGCAGCCGGTATTGAGCGCGAGGCCTTTACGAGTGACTGGCACGATGTCGTCACCGACCCCGCCGTCGACATCGTCGTCGAGCTGATCGGCGGCGAGCATCCCGCAACCGAGATCTTCACCACTGCCTTTGAGCGCGGCAAGCACGTCGTCTCTGCCAACAAGGCCCTGCTGGGCCGTCATGTCGAGACGCTCGCCGAGAAGGCGCGCGCGTGCGGCGTGCAGATTAAGTGCGAGGCCAGCTGTGGCGGTGGCATCCCCATCGTGAGCACGCTCGAGCACGACCTGGTGGGCAACAAGATCCTGACCATCGCCGGCATTCTCAACGGTACCACCAACTATATCCTGTCGCGCATGGACGCCGAGGGCGCCGATTACGCCGATGTGCTTGCCGACGCGCAGGCCAAGGGCTATGCCGAGGCCGACCCGTCCGCCGACGTCGACGGCTTCGACGCCGCCAGCAAGACGGCAATCCTCGCTTCCATCGGCTTTGGCACCCGCGTGACCACCGACGATGTCTACCAACAGGGTATCCGTACCATCGGCGCCGAGGACATCGCCCAGGCCCGCGAGCTCGGCTACACCATCAAGCTGCTGGGCATCGCACGCAACACCGACGCCGGCGTCGACGTCCGCGTGCATCCCACGCTCATCCCGGCAGACCATATGCTCGCCAAGGTCAACGGCGCCATGAACGCCGTCTACGTGGTGGGTGACGCCGTGGGCGAAACCATGTTCTACGGTGCCGGCGCAGGCTCCTTCCCCACCGCGAGCGCCGTCGTGGGCGATATCCTGTCGCTCTCCGAGCAGATCAGCCGCGGCGTGGCTCCGCTGCCCGAGATTGAGCCCTATGGTCACAATCTCGCCTTTAAGCCTATGGACGAGCTCCAGACCAAGTACTATGTGCGCCTGAAGGTCGCCGACCGCGTGGGCGCCCTGTCCGAGACGGTCGACATCTTTGCCAAGCACAACATCTCGATCTCGCTCATCAACCAGGTCGAGGACGGCAAGTCGGGCGTCAGCGATGCCTGCTCGGTCATCTTCCTGACGCACCGCGCGCTCGAGAAGGACGTCCAGGCTGCCGCCGCCGAGCTTGCCGGCGTCGACTGCGTGGCCGAGGTCGCCAACGTCCTGCGCATCGAGGACGTTGAGGCTTGGACCGAAGGCGTCATGGCCAACTAGCCCAACACCCGCTTAACAATACGCACCTCGGGGGCTCCCGTCCTATGTGGGACGGGAGCCCTTTTCTATCCGGCTTCCAAGCACAGCGGCAAAGCGGCATTTGCACGAGCCGTTCATCGGCAGCGCGGGTTACCGTTCACCGATATGCGAACGCAGCCGATTCCGGCTCCCGTTACGCTGTGCTGCGTATGTCCGCCCAAAACGAGAGGAAAGCCCATGTTGCTCGAGGGTAAGAAAGCAATCATCACCGGAGGCACACGCGGAATCGGCTATGCGATCGCCTGCCGCTTTATCGAGGAAGGCGCCGCCGTCACCGTCTTTGGCTCGCGCCAGGAGACTGCCGACGCGGCCGTTGAGAAGCTGACAGCCGCCTATCCCGACGCCAAGGTCTGGGGTCGTTCCTGCGATCTCACCTCGCTCGAAGCCGTAACCGAGGCGTTTACCCAGGCTGCCACCGATATGGGCGGCTTGGATACAGTCGTCAACAATGCCGGCATCTCCCAGCGCTCGCCCCTTTTGGATTATACGGCCGAGGAGTTCGCAAAGGTCATGGATCTCAATGTCGTCGCCGTCTTTAACGGTCACCAGGCGGCCGCCAAGATCATGACCGAGGCCGGCCACGGCGGCACCATCACTACCACGAGCTCGATGGTCGCCAAGTACGGCCAGCCCTCCGGCGTCGGTTACCCCACGTCCAAGTTTGCCGTCAACGGCATGGTCCAGTCGCTCTCGCGCGAGCTCGCCCCCATGGGCATCCGCGTCAACGCCGTTGCCCCTGGCGTGACTAAGACCGACATGGTCGCCAACCTACCCGAAGAGGTCATCAAGCCCATCGTCGCCACTATTCCGCTCGGCCGCATGGGCGAGCCCGAGGATGTCGCCAACGCCTTCGTTTTCCTAGCGAGCGACATGGCCTCCTATGTCACGGGCGCCGTGCTCCCCGTCGACGGAGCCGCCCGCTCCTAAAGGTCGCAAGCCACGACTTCGAACCTCAACGAGGCCCAACGCAAAAGGCGCGCTGCCTACATCAACCGCAGGCAGCGCGCCTTCTTCTGTTTGAAGTGGAAGCCGTGTCCCAGAATTTCGGCTCAGACCGGGACGCAGCTTCCCTCAGGGCCATGTTTCGGAAAATGTGCCCCGTTTTGAACGCCGATTCTGGGACACCGTTTCCGCAACGGGTCTCTCGCGGAAACTGTATCCCACTCTGAGCGCCCATTCCGGGACACAGTTTCCCCAAGGCCTTTGTTTCGGAAAGCGCATCCCATTACGCGTCTTCAAACTGGGACGCGCTTTCCGGCAGGGGTCCAAAGCGGAAACTGCATCCCGCTCTGAGCGTCCATTCTGGGATGTGGCTTCCCGATGGGGGCCGATGCGGAAACCGCATCCCGTTCCGAGCCTTCAAAGCGGGACGCGCCTTCCCCTAGGGAAGCATCTCGTTATTTGCCGTCGTCGTCCTGGGCTTCATCGCGCGCGTAGAGCTCCAGCATGCGGCGGCGGTATTCGTGCACGGCGAGCTTGGCGCGCTCCAGGCGGCGGCGCTCACGCGGAGTCAGCTTGGACGGGTCGATCTCGTCGCCATAGGTCTTCTCGGCCAGCAAATGAGCGGCGTCCACGATGCGGGCATCGATGTGGCCACTCGCCGCCTCGGCGGAAAGACGCTCGGCAATCGTATCGAGCGTAGGCAGGCCCTCGAATACGCGACCATGGCCATGCGAGGTCAAAAGCTCATGCTCGCGTGCGAGCAGGCTCGCCAAATCGTGATGGGCGCGCAGAATGTCGAGCGCATCGGATGGATGCTCGGCAACCTCTGCCACGGCAGCGACCGGTGCGGCATCGACCACGCGGTAGAAGAGCTGCGCGAGCAATGGCATCAAGAACACCGTGATGGCACCGGCGGCAACCATGACCGACGCAATATCTTGCGACAGCGCGCCCGCGTTGACGGCAACGCTCGTCACGGCAACGATGATCGGAAGCGCCGTGGTGCAGTACAGGGCCACGGTAATGCGACCATACGCCGACACATCGCGCGTCGCAGGGCAAATGCTCATAGAAATAAGAATGGGCACGGCACGAATAATCAACAACGCCACGATAAAGCCCAGGAGCAGACCCGGGCGCGACGCCACGGCCGTCAGATCGATCTTTGCGCCCGATACGGTAAAGAACACCGGAATCAAAAAACCGTAGGCCAGGCCGTCGAGCTTGGTCTCGAGCGTATGGTTGCCCTCGGGGATGATGTAGCGCAGGACAAAGCCGGCGGCAAAAGAACCCAACACGATGTCGAGATCAAAGACGGCCGAGAACGCCACGAGCGTGACCAGGATGAGCACCGTCAGGCGCACGAAGGTCTGCGACGTGGTATCGGCGCGCTCCTCGACAAACGCAAAGAAGCGGCTGCCGACGCGCTTGGAGCGGCTTGGGACCACGGCAAGCAACACGCAGACCACCGCAAACAGGCCAAGAATCACGAGCGTTTGGATGCCGGTACGGGCAGACAGCAGCACCGACATGGCAAGCACGGGGCCGAGCTCGCCCCAGGTGCCATACGCGAGAATCGAGTCGCCCACGCGCGTTCCGACAAGTGAACGCTCACGCATGATGGGCACGAGCGTGCCGAGCGCCGTAGAAGTGAGGGCAAGCGTCACGGCGATACCGTCGAAATGACTGACCGAGAACCACGGGGTAAAGCGCACGGCAAGCCAGGCAATACCAAACGTAACGACCCACGTCGCCAATCCGTAGCGCCCCTCGACGCCCGTGATGCTCTTGGGGTCGATCTCAAAGCCGGCAAGCAGGAACAAAAAGGCCAGGCCGAGCTCGGACACAAGCGAGACCTCAGCATCTACATGGATAAGGCCGAGCATATGGGGTCCCAGCACCGCGCCGAGCACGAGCAAAAAGACCGTCTCGGGAACGGGTTTTCCAGGAATCGCCGAGGCGATAAAAGGACTCGCAAAGGCCACGAGTGCGATGATGGCGAGCGAAACGAATGCCATGTGATGCCTTTCTCTTGATTGCGCATCACTGTAGCACCCTCGCCGTCCTCAACGCGCCACGAGCTGTCGTATCATAGTGAGGTTTACAAACATGTGGCTCAAGGCGACCGCGAGGCTTGCCCCGCAAACCGACCGCTGCCGCATACCGTACCGTACGCCCAACCGATCAGGAAGGCAGGAACCAATGGTCTCTCGTATCTACGTGGAGAAGAAACCCGGGTTCGACGTCGAGGCTCAGCAGCTCAAGGGCGAGCTGACCGAAATTCTCGGCATCAAGGGCATCGAGGCCCTGAGGATTATCAACCGCTACGACGTCGAGGGCATCGACGAGGAGCTTTTCCGCTCCTGCGTGCCGACCGTCTTTAGCGAGCCCCAGGTCGATGTGACCTACGACGAGCTCCCCGCAAGCGATGGCGCCGTCTTTGCCGTCGAATTCCTGCCTGGCCAGTTTGACCAGCGCGCCGACTCCGCCAGCGAGTGCGTGCAGCTCATCAGCCAGGGCGAGCGCCCCGCCGTGCGCTCCGCCAAGGTCTATATGATCTCGGGCGCTCTGGACGAAGCCGCCATCGAGGCCATCAAGCACTATGTGGTGAACCCCGTCGAGGCGCGCATCGCCTCGCTCGACCTGCCCGAGACGCTGTACATGGAAACCGTCGAGCCCCAGCCCGTCGAGGTGCTCGACGGCTTCCGCGAGCTCGACGAGGCCGGCCTTGCCGCCTTTATCGCCGATCGCGGCCTTGCCATGGACGAAGCGGATATCGCCTTCTGCCAGCAGTACTTCCGCGATGAGGATCGCGACCCCACCATCACCGAGATCCGCGTGATCGACACCTATTGGTCCGACCACTGCCGCCACACCACCTTCGGCACCGTCCTGGATGACGTGACGATCGACGACGCTGTGGTGCAGCAGGCCTTCGACCGCTACATGGAGATGCGCCACGAACTCGGCCGCGACGCCAAGCCCGTCTGCCTCATGGACATGGGCACCATCGGCGCTAAGTACCTTAAGAAGACCGGCGTCATGACCGATGTCGACGAGTCCGAGGAGATCAACGCCTGCACCGTCAAGGTGAAGGTCGATGTCGATGGCGAGGACCAGGACTGGCTGTTCCTGTTTAAGAACGAGACCCACAACCACCCGACCGAGATCGAGCCCTTCGGCGGTGCCGCCACTTGCGTGGGCGGCGCCATCCGCGACCCGCTCTCGGGCCGCAGCTATGTGTACCAGGCTATGCGTGTCACCGGTGCCGGCGACCCCACCGTCCCGGTTTCCGAGACGCTCGAGGGTAAGCTGCCGCAGCGCAAGCTCGTGACCACTGCCGCCGCCGGCTACTCCAGCTACGGCAACCAGATCGGCCTTGCCACCGGCCAGGTCAACGAGCTCTATCACCCCGGCTACGTGGCCAAGCGCATGGAGGTCGGCGCCGTCGTGGGCGCTACCCCGGCAAACCACGTGCGCCGCGAGTGCCCCGCCCCCACCGACAAGATCATCCTGCTGGGCGGCCGCACCGGCCGTGACGGCATCGGCGGCGCCACCGGCTCCTCCAAGACCCAGAACACCGAGTCCATCGAGACCTCGGGCGCCGAGGTCCAGAAGGGCAACGCTCCGGTCGAGCGCAAGCTGCAGCGCCTCTTCCGCCGCGGCGACGCCTGCCGTCTGATCAAGCGCTGCAACGACTTTGGCGCCGGCGGCGTCTCGGTCGCCGTGGGCGAGCTTGCCGACGGCCTGTATGTCGACCTTGATACCGTAACCAAGAAGTACGACGGCCTGGACGGCACCGAGCTCGCTATCTCCGAGTCCCAGGAGCGCATGGCTTGCGCCGTCGCCGATGGTGACGTCGATGAGTTCATGGGCTACGCCGCCGAGGAGAACCTGGAGGCGACCGTTATCGCCGAGGTTACCGCCGAGCCGCGCATGCGCATGGCCTGGAACGGTGTCGCCATCGTCGACCTGTCCCGCGAGTTCCTCAACTCCAACGGCGCGCCCAAGCACCAGGTCGCCCACGTGTGCGCCCGCAGCGTGTGGCAGCCCAGCTGGGCCGGCACCACGCTTGCCGAGCGCATGACCTCGCTTGTCACCGACCTCAACGTTGCCTCCAACAAGGGCCTTTCCGAGCGCTTCGACTCCACCATCGGTGCCGCAACCGTGCTTATGCCCTTTGGCGGCAAGACGCAGCTCACCCCGAGCTCAGCCATGGTCGCCAAGTTCCCCGTGGACGGCGAGACCACCACGGCAAGCGCCATGGCATGGGGCTTCAACCCCTACCTGATGGAAGCCGACCAGTTTGCTGGCGCCTACCTGTCCGTGGTCGAGTCCATCGCCAAGCTCGTGGCTGCCGGCTTTGAGCACAAGCGCGCCTATCTCTCCTTCCAGGAGTACTTCGAGCGTCTGCGCACCGAGGCCGAGCGCTGGGGCAAGCCCACGGCAGCCGTCCTGGGCGCTCTCATGGCCCAAGTCGACCTGGGTGCCGGCGCCATCGGTGGCAAGGATTCCATGAGCGGCTCGTTTGAGGACGAGGCCGGCGAGCTCAACGTTCCGCCGACTCTGATCAGCTTCGCTGTGGCCGTGGGCCGCGCGGCGCGCGCCGTCTCCCCTGAGTTCAAGGGTCTGACGCACCGCGTCGTCCGCATCGCCCCCGCCACCTACGGCGAGGACTACCGCCCCGACGCCCAGCAGCTGCTCGCCGCGTTTGACGCCGTCGAGGCGCTCACTGCTACCGGCAACGCCCTGGCCATCTCCACGCCCGGCTACGGCTGCGGCGCCGAGAGCCTCTTTAAGATGTGCGTCGGTAACCAGATCGGTATCGAGCTTGCCGAGGACGTAGACGTGGAGAGCCTCTTCACCCCGCTCTACGGCAGCTTTATCGTCGAGCTCGCCGGGGACGCCGAGCTGCCCGAGGTCGCCGACGGCGTTGTCGTCGAGCCCCTGGGCACCACCGTCGAGGGCTATGTCATCGACACCGGCTCCGAGGTCATCGAGCTCGCCGAGCTCCAGGAAGCCTGGGAAAGCGGCATCGAGGGCGTCTTCGCCTACCGCAGCGCCGGCGAGACCCCCGAGGTCGAGACCATCGACTTCCGCGCCAAGGACATCCACGTGTACGGCGGTGCCAAGATCGCCCGCCCGCGCGTGATCATCCCCGTGTTCCCCGGCAACAACTGCGAGTACGACAGCGCCCGCGCCTTCCGTGCCGCCGGTGCCGAGGCCGACACCTTCGTGATCAACAACCTCACGCCCGAGGCCATCGCCGAGAGCACCCACGAGCTTGCCCGCCGCATCCGCGCAAGCCAGATCGTCATGATCCCCGGCGGCTTCTCGGGCGGCGACGAGCCCGACGGCTCCGCCAAGTTCATCACGGCGTTCTTCCGCGCTCCCGAGGTCACCGAAGCAGTCCGCGACCTGCTCCAGGCCCGCGACGGCCTGATGCTGGGCATTTGCAACGGCTTCCAGGCCCTGGTCAAGCTCGGCCTGGTGCCCTACGGCGACATCGTCGACGCCACACCGGATGCACCCACGCTGACCTTTAACACCATCGGCCGCCACCAGAGCCGTCTGGTGCGCACTCGTATCTCGTCCAACCTGTCCCCGTGGCTGTCTCAGTGCAGCCTGGACGACCCCTACACCGTCGCCATCAGCCACGGCGAGGGCCGCTTTGTCGCCAATGATGAGGTGCTCGCCCAGCTGATCGCCAACGGCCAGGTCGCCACGCAGTACGTGGGCGAGGACGGCAAGCCCAGCATGGATCTTTCCGTCAACCCCAACGGCTCCGCACTCGCCATCGAGGGCATCACGAGCCCCGACGGCCGCGTCCTGGGCAAGATGGGCCATGCCGAGCGTCGCGGCGACAACCTGTACCGCAACGTGCCCGAGCATGTCCCCGGCGACAAGTTCATGCCAATCTTTGAGAGCGGCGTAGCCTACTTCGCTTAATACGTTCCCATCGGGTACAATCCCCTCGGGTAACAACACCCGCCACCGGCACGCCCGGTGGCGGGTTCTTTTTTGCTTCGCGCATGTAGGAAGGACATCATGGAAAGCCGCAAGCCGTATCTCGCCACCCTGCCCGGACTCGTCCTGGGCTGCCTCGTCTGCTGTGCGCTCTGGGGGTCGGCTTTCCCCTGCATCAAAATCGGCTACGGCCTCTTTGGCATCCCGGCACACGACAGCGCCTCGCAGCTGCTCTTCGCCGGTCTGCGCTTCACCCTTGCCGGCATGCTGGTTATTGTTGGCATGAGCGTGGCCCAGCGCCGACTGCTCGTTCCGCAAGCGCGTGATATCAAGCCCATCTGCATCTTGTCGCTCTTCCAGACCATCGGCCAGTACTTCTTTTTCTACCTGGGACTCTCGCGTGCCAGTGCCATGTCGAGCTCCATCATCGAGGCCAGCGCCAACTTCTTGGCCATCCTCTTTGCCGCCCTGGCGTTTCGCACCGAAAAGCTCAATACGGCCAAGGTGCTCGGCTGCGTACTGGGCTTTGCCGGTGTCGCGCTCGTCAACCTTTCGGGCGCGGACGGCACCTTTGGCTTTACGCTCGACGGCGAGGGCTTTATCCTGGCCTCCACCGTCGCGGGTGCCCTTTCGACCTGCCTGATCGGCATCTTCTCGCACGAGCACGACGGCGTCTTGCTTGCCGGGTGGCAGTTCTTGGTCGGCGGCCTGGTCCTCACCGCCATCGGCTTTTTGATGGGTGGCGCGCTCTCCCCCACGGCGATTGCCCCCGCCATCGCGCTCATCATCTACATGGCGCTTATCTCCGCGGTCGCCTACTCGCTGTGGTCGCGCCTGCTTGCCGTCAACCCCGTCAGCCGCGTCTCGGTCTTTGGGTTTATGAACCCCGTCTTTGGTGTGCTGCTGAGCGCGCTGCTGCTCGGCGAGGGCGCTGGCACGAGCCCCATTACCGTCATCGTTGCCCTGCTGTTGGTCTGCAGCGGCATCATCATCGTCAACAAACCCAAAAAAGCCTAGCGAGCTCACCTTTTTAGAGAGGGCGTTCGCACGCTTCAGCTTAATGGAGTGCACTGGTTCTCGTTGATTTCGTACCGAGCCGCGGCGGCAGACGCTCGTCTTGCCGCACCGCGCCTGGGCGTTATGGCCGGTGGCCCCCGTCAACGCAAAAAGGGGGCGCACGACCATCGCAACGGTCGTGCGTCCCCTTTTTTCTAGCGTATCTGGACGCCGGCTTTCTTTTTCTCGGCCTTGACGCGGTAGAGCTCCGCATCGGCAGCGCGAAGTAAGTCTTGCCAGGTATCGACACCATCGCCAACCCGTGCGTAGCCGATGGACATCCGCAACAGATACGGCACCTCGGCACGAGCGAGCTCGTCGTTAATCGCCGAACACAGGTCTATGATGTCCTGTTCCGCCGCTGCCTTCTGGAGCACCACGAACTCATCGCCGCCATAACGTGCGATAAAACCACCAGACGCCGAGCAGACCTCTTTGAGCGTAGCAGATATGACCTGGAGAGCATGGTCGCCCTCCACATGTCCATACCGGTCGTTAATCTGCTTAAAGCCGTCGGCATCCATCATAAGCAGATACACATCTTCGGCCTGATCCACATTTGAGAAGAGCGACAGCATATAGGTCTCAAAACGGTTGCGATTGTTAAGGCCAGTCAACGGGTCGGTCGAGATCAGCTGCTCCTGGTAGATGATGTAGAGCAGCAGGATGCTCAGCGTTATACCGACACAAAGGCCCGGTACCGAAAACAAAACCTGGAAGGTACCGCCCACCAGAGCGGGAACCGCAAAAAAGGCGAGGGTGCGATAAATGGCCTTCTTTTGCAGGCTTTCGACTTTTCGAGCCTGAGTAAAGGCATGCAAGGACGTATATATGATGTAGCAGTAGCTAACGATAGGTTGAATCATATAAAGCGCTCCGCGACGATATACGCCCTGCGCATCGATATAGAACATAGTGTGCGTCCAGTAGCTGGTAAATGCCAGCACGACCACCAATACGGTTGGCAACGTCACGATCGCAACCCTATAGCGCGCGGTCAAAAGGCGAGAGCCCTGCACTGTCTCGGAATAGAAAAACCAAATGAGGCACGCGATGGCGAACAGCGAAAACGAGACCGCGTTGGAAATCCAGTTGGCCGTGATGCCTACAGGAGTGCCCACGCCGTCCGAGAGCGTCCAGATCATGTCGAAGAAAATGTAGGCAGCAGACGTGTAGCCCAGCATGCTAAACAGAAGCTGTTGGGTACTCGAGAACAAGGAGCGACGGCTTCGCGCGGCAAGCCCGATAAGAACTATCATGCATAGCAGGAATATCTCAATCTTGAGTGCCTTAACCACTAGACGCCATCCCTTCAATACTCAAGTGGTCAGAATCGCCCGATTCGAGTCTGGGCAACAAACACCCCCTACTCCGCAGGGGTAAGGGGAATAATAGCAGAGCGCCCGAACGTCACTGCAAGACAGCTTTCGTTCGGGCGCCTATACGGCGCGAATTGCACACGCCGGCTTGATTGACTCGCGTCGACGATTACTCGCCGTCGATGTCGGTCGCGACGGCCTCCTCAATAGCCTCGACGCCTTCGACCGACAGATCCTCTTTGCCGTGGCAGAACTTCTTATCGACCCAGCCGGTCAGGATCGGAGCCATGATTGCCGTGATGATGACGGCGGTGGCGATCTGGGCGTACGCGGTGGGCGCAAGCTCGGCATAGCGCGGAGCGACCTCGGCGAGAGCGACCGGGGTGGTCATGGCCGTACCGGCGATGGTGGAGCAGGCAACGGCCGCCTTGCCGTTACCACCGCACAGGCGCTCGAACGCAAAGGTGATGGGGCCGACGATAAAGAGCGTGATGAGACCCAGCAGGATGCCCGAGATGCCGCCGGTGATAAAGCTCGAAAGGCTCATGGACGCACCGAGCTGAAATCCGATAACGGCAATCGCGGGATTGGCGCCGGGAACCAGCAGGTTCTTGATGAACGGGAAGAGGTTGCCCAGAACCATGCCGATAACAAGCGGCAGGATGGAGCCGATGATGGTGCCGACGGGGATGTTGGCGAGGCCCGAAACGCCCAGAATGATCATGGTGACGGCGGGGCCGGCCGTAAAGAACAGGATACCGACGGCGCCCTGCTCGGACTCGTCGCCGAACTCGCCCATGATGCCCGTGTAGAGCGCCATGTTGCAAAACGTGATGCCGCCGATGATAGACACGGAGCTCAGGCCCAGGAAGTTGTCGTTAAAGAAATATGCCACACCCAAGCCAAGGGCGGCCGCAACAACAAGCTTGGGGATCAGCACGACGATGCCGGTCTTGATAGCGCCCGGCGTGGACTTAAAGCTGATGCCGGCACCCACGAAGAGCAGGATCGCGGCGACGATGGTATTGGAGCCGCCGCGGCAGGCGGCGGTAAAGAAGCCGCCGATCTCAAAGACCTGCGGGCAGAAGGTGTTGAGCAAAAGGCCGACGATCATCGGGTAAATCATGATGTCACCCGGGATGCGCGGTACTTTGAATTTCTTTTGCTCGTTGGCGGTCGCTTCCTGTGCCATGAAACCCCCATTTCCGCTGACGCAGAACAAAAGCCCACGTCACGCTTTGCTACAGTAAAGTTTGACCATGGTACCAGAAGAAGCAGACCGGCTCGGTGAGAAATTCGATTCGTTGGGCCGGGACGCTAAACGCGCCCCTGCTTTTATACAAGGCTCAAAACGATATAGAACACGATGCCCGAGACGCAGCACCACAACATCGACTTTGTCTTGATTGCCACCGCCACGACACCGGCAGCCGCAATCCAGGGAATCAAGCCCTGCCACAAGCCGGCGTCGAAAGCGCCAGGGCTTATCAAATCGTTAGCGACCAGCGCCGCAAAGGCGGCGGGCGGAATATAACCCAAGGCCTCGGTAACGCGGGGCGACAGCGTTCTCCCGCGCAACGCAAACGCCGGGGCAATGCGGAAAAACGCGATAGCCGCCCATGACGACAGCCACAGGACCAAAAACTCATTAACGGGCATCGCGAGCGCCCCTTCCTTCGGCGAAAGCATCGCACGCAAGCGCCGCGGCAACACCGACGAGCACGCTTGCCGGCACGGCGATATTCGTCCACCCCAAGAACTTGCATATGGCGACAGACACCGCAGCCATAACGGCAGCCACGACATTGCCGCGCGACAGTCGCTGCGAAAAGAGCAGGCAGATAAAGAGCGAGGTGCAGACAAAGCCAGCAATAGCGGTGGGGACATCGACAACGGCGCCTACAACGGCGCCCATCGTGCACGAAACGCCCCATGTCGCGATGAGGATCGCGTTGAGCGCAAAGGACTCGTGCGGACCCCAATCCTCCCCTTCAACCAACTTGGCAAGCGAGATGCCGTATGCCTCCTCGGTGAGCGTCGCGGCAACAGCCAGCGTCTGACGCTTCGAGGCACCCCTCAGATGGGGCGCGATTGATGCCGAATAAAGTGCAAAGCGCGAGGAGATTGCGGCCACACTTGCGACAATCGATGCCGCAGGCACACCTGCCAGCCACAGATTGCAGACCATAAACTGGCCGCTACCCGTCACAAACGTGCTGCTCAGAGCAAAAACCATCCAGGGCTCCATTCCCGTCTGTGCCATAATCATTCCGCACGGCGCGCCTATCGCAACATAGGTAAGCATCACCGGCCAGACGGTTTTAACGATTTTGAGCACCATAGCGTTCCTCGTCCCGACAAGATTTCCGAGCCGCATTCGACGACGCGGCAGAATCATCGCCCGGTGGCAACCGAGTTCACCTACAATTGCCACCGGATCGAAAGACACAGCTTTTTAGGAAGTCATTATGACAGCTATCGATCGGGGCCGGGCGACCGCGGCCTTCAAACGCTATACCGATGCTTACGATGCCGCCAATCCACGTATCGCGCTCAAAATCGAGCATACGTACCACGTTGCCGAGGCATGCGATGCCGTGGCGCGCGAGCAGAGCTGGTCGACAGAGGATATTGACCTGGCCTGGCTTTGCGGCCTGTTACACGATATGGGACGCTTTGAACAGTTGCGGCGCTGGGACACCTTTAAGGACGCCGAGAGTATGAGCCACGCAGCGTTGGGCGTCGGGGTCCTCTTTGGCGAGAACCCCGACGACGCGCCTGCCACAACAAGCATCCGAGATTTTATCGAGACCGACGAGCACGACGAGCTCATCCGCGCGAGCATCGCCTATCACAGCGACTTTCGCCTGCCGGCACAACTCGACGAGCGTACACGGCGCTTCTGCGATATCGTGCGCGATGGCGACAAAATCGACATTATGCGCACCATCGCCGACAGCACCGTCGACACCATCCTCAAGGTTGATAAGGACACATTTCTCGCCAGCCGGTTCTCGACACCGGCTCTCGCTGCCTTTGACGAGCGCCGCTGCGTCGCACGCGATGAACGCAACGAGCCCGCAGACTACCTGGTGGGACTCATCTGCTTTATGTTTGAGCTCGTCTATCCAGCGAGCCGCGCGCTGGCGCGTGAGCAGGGCGATATCTACCGCCTGCTCGATGCGCCCTTTGGCATTGCGCGCCCCTTTACCGATCCCGCCACGCAAGCGACCTGGGGGCGCCTAAAGGACGAGACGCGCGACTGGTTGGCGCACGCCTAGCGCTCAAGCTGGGCCAGCAGCTCCTCGACGACCTCGACGGCATCGCCGACGACCTTGTACTGGGCAGCACCAAAGATGGGGGCATCCGGGTCCTCGTTGATGGCGATAATGCACTCCGCCCCACCGATGCCGGCAAGATGCTGGATGGCGCCCGAAACACCGATACTCACGAGAAGCTTGGGCGAAACCGATACGCCCGTCTGGCCAATCTGATGGCGATACTCCAACCAGCCGGCCTCCACGACAGGTCGCGTGCAGCCAAGCTCGGCTCCCAGAGCCTCGGCGAGCCTTCGCATCAGCGGCAGGTTTTTCTTAGAACCAATGCCGCGACCCACCACGACCAGGCGCTCGGCATCGGCAATTGATGCCTGCTGCCCCCACTCCTCGGCGGGAATCGAGATCTCGACACGAGCCTTAGCATCATCCGCAAGCGATATCTGGGTGATCGTGCCGGAGCGGCCGTAGTCAAAGTCGGGCGCCTTAAAGATGCCGGGACGCACCGTTGCCATCTGAGGACGATGATTGGGGCAGACGATGGTGGCCATCAGGTTGCCGCCAAACGCCGGACGCGTCTGTTGCAGCAGCCCCGTCTCCGCATCCATCGAAAGCACCGTGCAGTCAGCCGTAAGGCCCGTCTGCAAACGCACGGCAACGCCGGGTGCCAGTTCGCGGCCAAAGGCGGTCGCACCGTACAGAATGGCCTCGGGCTTGCGCTCTGCCACCAAATCGCAGATCAGCCGGGCGTAAACCTCCGCATCGTTCTGGCGCAGACGCTCGTCGCGACAGACCAGGACCTCGTCCGCGCCGGCACAAACCAGGAGTTCGAGGTCCCCAAGCGAGCCCTCGGGGCTCATGCCGACCAGTGCCACCAGACGGCAGCCGCGAGCATCGGCAAGCTCGCGGCCCTTGCCCATGAGCTCATAGGCAACGGGAGTCACCGTATCGTGCTCGTCGGTCTGCACGAATACCCAAATGTCTCGATATGCATCAAGGTCCACCGCGCCAGCGGCCTCGTCACGCTCGATCGAGATGGCGTTGACGGGGCAGGCGTCGACGCACCCACCGCATAGGATGCAGCCGTCGGTTACGCGGGCGCAACGGTTGGGCCGCTCGCCTTCCACTACAATGCCGCCCGAGGCACAGGCGCGAACGCAGCGACCGCAGCCGATACAGGCTTCGCTATCGATAATCAGTCCGCTCATCTATGCCATCCCCTCGATGATCTTGGCAAGTTTCGCCGCCTGCTCGGACGCCGTTCCGTCAACGGCCTCGCACGTTTGGTCGCGGTCGGGCACAAACGATCGCACGACCTGTGTCGGCGAGCCGGCAAGGCCGCAGCGCGCGGGGTCGGCATGCACGTCGGCAGCGTTGACCACACGCACGTCCGCCTCCTCGGCCGCACGAATACCGGCAATGCTCGGCATGCGCAGTTGGCCAATCTCCTTGGCGGTCGTCATCGCGCACGGCATCTCAAGATAGACCGTCTCCTCGCCGGCATCGCAGCCGTGAACGAGCGAAAGCGCACCGCACGTCGTAAAGCCCGCGCTTTGCACGCAGCTCACGTCGGTCACGCAGGGAATCTCAAAGGCACCGGCAAGCTCGGGACCGATCTGGGCCGTATCGCCATCCACCGCCATCTTGCCGCAGATGAGCAGGTCGAAGTCCTCGTCGAGCGCTTCGATGCCGCACTTGAGGGCGTAGGTGGTTGCCAGGGTATCGGCACCTGCAAAGGCGCGATCGGTCAGCAGCAGCGCGTCGTCGGCACCGCGGGCGATGCAGTCGCGCAGCAGTGACTCGGTCGCGGGGATGCCCATCGACACCACCGTCACGCGCACATCCATGCCAAAGCCGATAAAGTCGTCCTTCAGCGCCAGCGCGCATTCCAAAGCACTCGCGTCAAAGGGATTAATGACCGCCTGCTTGCCATCGCGAACGATGGTATTGGTCTTGGGGTCCATCTTGACCTCGGTGCTGCCCGGCACGGCCTTGACGCACACCACCATATGGAAATCGCTCATCTTCACGCGCCCCCTTTCTGGACGAGCTCATCCAAGAGCTTCTCCGAAAACAGGTTACCGCGACCCAGCTGCCCGGCAGGATCGAGCTGGAGCTTGAGCCGCGCCGACTCGACCATGGCCTCGTGACCGTACATCGTCTCCAAGAAGCCCGCCTTAATCTTGCCGACGCCGTGTTCTGCGGAGACGGCACCGCCCATGGCCGTGACCTCGGAAGCCCACTGGGCAAAGAGTTCTCCGCCGCGGCGATAATCCTGTGCATCGCGCGGCAGAATGTTCACATGCAGATGGTTGTTGCCGATATGTCCCCAGGCGGCAGACTCAAGCCCGCTTTCGGCCAGCGTACGGCGATAGAGGGCGATAACATCGGCCAAGTGCGCGTTGGGCACCGACATGTCCGAACCCAGTTTGGTGATGGTGGGATCCATGCGGCGGCGCTCGTCGATGAGCATGTTGACGCTCTCGGGCACCGCATGGCGGAAGAATCGCTGACACTCGCGATCGACCTCGGTGCGCGCGACCCATGTCGCATCGTCACTGCCACCCGCAAGCTCCAGTACCCACCCCAAGTGATACAGCTCCTCAGTCGCCTGGGCTTCGTCGTCGCAGTCGAGCTCCACGTAGACACAGACCTTGGCGTCTTTGTCGAGTGCAGGCAGCGAGGCAAACGCCGTCGACTGCTCGCGCTGGCGACGTAGAATATCCAGGGCGCCAGCATCGAAGTACTCGATGGCAGCCGCATGGGACAGGACGGGACGCACAGAATCGGTGAAGGACACGGCCTTGTCTTCGCTGTCGAAGAAGCAGCTCACGCCCCAAACGACCGCGGGTGCCACCTGCAGGGCAATCTCGAGTTCGGTGATGACGCCGATTGTGCCACACGCACCGATAAACAGATCGATGGCATCCATATCGTCAGCAACGAAATAGCCCGAAGCATTTTTTGTCTTGGGCATGGTATAGCCGGGAAGATCGAGCTCGAGTGTACGGCCCGCTGCCGTCACGAGCGATAAGTGGCGGCCCCGGGCAAAAGCCTCGCCGCGCTGAAGCTCAAGCAAATCGCCATCAGCCAGCGCGACGTGGAGTCCCGTGATATGTGGGCGCATGGGGCCGTAGGCGTAGCTGCGGGCACCGGAGGCGTTGCATGCCGCCATGCCGCCCAGACAGGCAGACGCCTCGGTAGGATCGGTGGGAAAAAACTGCTCCGGGGCCTCTTGGAACTCCTCGTAGGCCTCAAGCGATGCCTGGTCCCAACCAGCAGTCGGCAGCACCTTCTTGCTCAGCTGCTTGCGCAGCTCCGAGAGCACAACGCCCGGCTCCACGCGCAGCAGAAATTGGCCTTGTTCATCGCGGCGAAGGCCCAAGTAGCGATTCATACGGGAAGTATTGAGGATATGCCCGCCGTGGGGCACGGCACCGGCGGCAAGGCCGGTTCGGGCGCCCTGAACCGTTACCGGAACACGCTCGGCATGGAGCTTTTCCAAAATGGCACGGACCTCGTTTTCCGTTGTCGGAAACGAGATGCTCGAGGCCTCGCCCGATGCGCGAGATTCATCGCGGCCATACTCTTCGAACTCGTCGGTGAAGGGTTTGATGATTGCAGACACGCGAACTCCCCCTTTAGCTAACTACAGTGTTTGCAGGGAGATGTTACCGCATCGTTTCGTCGACGTGTTCGAGACCGTCTCCATAATTGGCGTTTTTTACGTTCGTGCAATTCGGCGAGCGGCTTGATTTCCTCGGCAGACGATGCTTTTGACACATATGGCCCCGCCGTCGCCGACCGCGCGATTGTCGCTCGAAAAAAGTTGGAGTATTTTTTGCCGCCTTTTACCTGCGGAGACGCCAATCCGTCAAGCATTTGGTCAGAAATTGGTCAAGTAGCGGCTGATAAGGTCGGCGTCGACAGCCAAAACCGATAGAAGTTTTGGCCCAGAAGCAGGGAGGTTCCCATGGCATATTACTGGCCCCAGTACGGCATCGCCATCGAAGTCGACGACGATCCCCATCTCCTGCCTTTCGACGAAGAGGCATTCCCCGATACGACGGTCTACCACGTTACCACCGATGTGATCTGCGACCCCGAGTCGTTCTCGGCGCTCGCCCACCACATCGCGCATATCCACGACATCGAGCTCCCTCCCGACTTCGACGAGCTTGTCTACTCGCGCCGTCTGATGCTTCACATGCTCTTTGGAGCGGACCCGTCCACCTTTGCGCGCGTCTATACCGCCAAGGATGCCGCATGAGCGCGAAGAAGCCGCCCCACTTTGCAGGCCTGGGTCGTCGCAAGAAGCTCATCGTTGCCTGCTTGGCCATCGTCTGTGCCCTTGTCGCCGTAGGACTATACGTTTGGCAGTCGCAGCCCGTACCCGAGGCGGGCGCTTCGGTTACGACGGCCGAGGGCAAAACGCGCCAGGAAATCCAAGATGAGCTCGACGCCATCGTCCGCGACAACATGATGACGATTTCGGTCGCGCCGGTCGCTCAGCTGCAGGAGGACGGCAAGCTGCGCGTCAACGTGCAAAACGTCCAAGACAATAAATTTCCCCAGCGATTCCGCGTCATCCAAAACGACGAGACCATGTACGAATCCGGTGTGGTCGAGACCGGCAAGACAATCGAGACGTGCCCCGCCGGCGACATCAAAGAAGGCGAGGCGTACATCGAGATCCAGGCACTCGATGCAAAGACCCTCGACAGCCACGGCAATCCGACACGTGTCAAGGTACGGGTTGAGCAAGCCGAGAACTAGCTTTCCGGCCGACGCGGCACCGCACGCAATTCACCAGCATTCGTCCAATCATCGCGGGGACGGCCCGCGGCGAATAGAAAGGAACGACCATGGACATCACCAGGAACATGAACGGAGCCAGAGCGCTCGTCGTGGGCGCAGGGCTCGCGCTCGCGCTCGCAATGGGCGCCGCCCCGACGCCAGCTATGGCAGCCGGGCGCGTTGGAACCACGAAAGTAATGGTCAGGACCGAGATCGACAACGTTGAGTTCAAAGTTCCGACGGTTATTCCCTTCGTCGCCAAGGCCGACGGCACGCTTCAGGGCCCCTCAGAAGACGCGACCACCATCGACAATCATTCGGCCTACGGCATCCATGTCACCAACATGAAGATCGACGCCATGAACACCTGGACCATTGCCGCCGACGCCAAGGCCGGAACCGCGCAGAACTCCATCGACTTTAAGGTCGGCCCCGACGGCGCACTCCAGAACGCCAGCGCCGCAATGCAAGGAACGGGCCTCGATCTTTCCAAGAATGCAGCCTTCGACATGGGCTACCAGGGCATTGCCGGCGGCACGGACAAAATTAAGCTCAAGACAAGCGGAAACGTCGCCCGCGTCACGCGCGACATCTTCCGCGTAACCGGCGAAGGCGATCAGGTTGCAACGATTACCTGGACGGTCGAGCCCGGTGCGCACACGGCATAAGGCCGTCGCCCTGGCCGCCGCCGTCAGCATCCTAGCGTTTGGGCCAGCCATGGCCTTTGCCCAGCAAGAACAGGCGCAGGCCGCCACGCAAGTGACGGTCGACCTCTCGGAGCTCGACCGCGGCGACCGCGAGGAACCGCTGGCGCAGACAGGCGACAGACGATGGCTCTTGGCAGCAGGCGCCACAGCAGCAGGCGCGGGAACCGCCGGCCTCGGTCTGCACATCAAACGCAGCCAGAAACAAAACACGGACAGGCCGCACTAAATTAGTTAAGGAGACCCCATGGCATCGAAGAACCTTTTGCCCGTCGTCGCACTCTGCGGCGCGCTCGCAACCGGAACGCCTGTCGCCGCTTGGGCGACTCCCGTCATGGCAGACTCCTTACCAGCAGCCCTAAGTTCCGCACCAAATCCGTCGAGCGCCATTGCGTGCAAGCGTTTTTCGATCGCACAGGCCGCAATCTCGACCTCGGGATGCCTTCGTCGTAATACGGACGGCTCGATAGTCGTGGATATCAATCGTTCGAACAAGGCAAACGGCTCCCAGGCGGGGTGCGCCGTCTGCACGTGGCGCTCGGTTGTGCTCGATGCAGATGGCGATCCATGCAATTTAGAGCTGCGCATCGACATCGCTTCGGTCGATGACTCGGCGAACGGAGCGAAGGTCGCCTTCGACGGTACGTTTTTCGAGAAAGGAGGCGGTATATGTCTGGGCTGCGCCGCCGCGAATGCAGACGATGCACAGCCCACCCTCTCATTCACGGCATCGTTGCGGCTGACCAAAGCCGGCACCGATGCCATCGCGGCGGGAGAAGCGTCCCTGCTGTTCTACGCCGTCAGTACCAAAGACTCAGACGCTCATTTCGAGAAGCCAGCCGGATCACTCAGCCTTACACGAGGGATAGAGGCAGGCCCTATTGAAATCGATTCCCACGCGCAAAGCAGGCAACGCATTCTTGCCGACCCGGCGCTTCTCGAAATGGAGTGGAACGGATCCGGAGCCATCGGAATTCTCCCCTCCGCGCTTGACGCCAAGACGCTCCCCCCAAACGACGAACCCATCAACGCAACCATACAAGAAGAGAGTGCGGACAAAGAAGCAGGTGCGGGCGACACGCCGTCGCCGACAAACAGCGTCCCAGCTTCTTTCGAAGCACCGAATGAGCCCGCTACCGATCTAAACGATCCCGAGCTCGCGGACAGTCTGGGGCTTGCTGATCCTCAAGAGATCGATGAAGGTAACTGCTGCGTGCTTGCCGCGCTCGACCACACGGAGGTCATCGACGCTGCGAACATCGAAGTTGCCGCCGCCAATCAGCCCGTCCGCAAGTCGGCTATCATCGCATTTCCTGAATCCATCGAAGTCGTCTTTTTGCCATCGGGCGAGGTCGTGGCCCCAACACTGCTCACCTTGTTGGGCGCCAAGAATACTCGAAACGAAATTAAAAAGGTCACGGTTGTCGACCCTGCAACCACCGCCAAGCTGCGTTTATACGCCGTTGCTCCAGACGGAGGCAAGACCTTGGAATTCGATGGTGACACACTCCTAGCCTGGCGGCGTCTGGACATTATGCAAGACGTCTCGTATCAGATCGAACTCGAAGGGTTTGATCGTGCCCGCGATGCCAATATCATTGCCGCGGCTATTGAATCCCCACAGCGGCTTATGACACTGCGCTTTGAATACTATCCCTATGTCCCGACAAGCACCTGAGGCTTAAATGCTGCGCGTCGTTGCTAATGCCACTTATATAACGTATTAGATGAGTCGCGATGTACCTCGCATTCCACTCTGCTACGATTGCCACGTTGGCATCAATACGGGAGGGCTCATGCCGGGCTTGGGAACAATCATCAACGTTGTGCTTTTGATTGCGGGCGGTCTTTTGGGATTAGCGGGCGGTCGCTTCATTACACCGCGCATCCAAGACACGCTCATGAAAGCATCGGGGCTGTGCGTCCTGTTTATCGGCCTTGGCGGCACCATGCAAAAGATGCTCATCATCGATGGAAAGGCACTAGCGACCACCGGTACCACCATGCTCATCGTCTCGTTCGCCCTCGGCTCGCTCATCGGCGAGGCCGTCAACTTGGAAGCCGCCATCGAGAACCTTGGCGAATGGCTCAAGCGCAAGACCGGCAGTGAGGGCGATAACGAGTTCACCAACGCTTTTGTCTCGACTTCACTCACCGTGTGTATCGGCGCCATGGCAATTGTGGGATCGATCCAGGACGGCCTGCTCGGCGACTGGTCAACGCTTGCCCTCAAGGGCGCACTGGACTGCATCATCGTCTGCACCATGACGGCGTCGCTCGGACGCGGCTGCATCTTCTCGGCCCTGCCCGTAGCCGTGTTCCAGGGGACGATCACGTTGTTTGCCGGCGCGCTCTCCCCCATCATGACCACAGCAGCCCTCAACAGCCTTTCGCTCGTAGGCTCCATGCTCATCTTCTGCGTCGGCGTCAACCTCATCCGTCCTCAGACCTTCCGCACGGCCAATATGCTCCCCTCCGTCGTCATCGCCGTCATCTACGCCCTCCTGTTCTAAATCTATCAACGCAGCGGTATCTCGAACACCTGTTTGATGCTGTGCTATGATATGAGGTCACCGTAGCTGCGTTCGAGAGGAGGAGCGGTGGCCGACCAGGACATCAAGATGCTCATCGAGCGCATTATGGCCGAGGCCCGGACCCATCAGTCTGCCCGCTTCTCACATGAAGTCTACGCAGACGAGCCGATTCTCAAAACCGGCCGACAGATGCAGAATTTCCTCCCCGACCAGTACCGTAAAATGCGCGAGATATCGCGCTGGCAGGATGACCCCAAGGGCGGTGCGGGCCGCTGGCTTTCGGAAGCCGAGCTTTTTTACCGCCAGGGCCTGCTGATGGCCGACTTTGAGGACGACTGTCCCTACAACGGCACCTTTAAGTCGTACTTTCCCACCTACAACGCCATGAGCGACCGGCAGCTGCGCGGCTACTTTACCTGGCGTGCCCAAGTGCGCCGCGGAACCGTCGAGGAAACGTCTACGTCCTTTGCCTTTCTGTATCTCTATGAGCTGATTTGCGGCATTGGCGTAGATGACCCGTTCGACGGTTTTAACAAGATCAAGGCCTTTTGGGATGTCTATCGCGCCTTCGAGCCCGGCATTGATCGGTTTGCACGCGTGTGGTTGCAGGATTACGCCGTATTCCATGGGCTCGACCCCAAGCTGCTCCGCGACTCTAAAACCGTCATGTTCGATAACGCCCTTATCGAGCTGCGGCGCGCGGCACGAGACCTTGTACCGGCACCGGCACCGTCCGACCAGACCCCCAAACGTCGCAAAACCTCCGAGCCCACGCTCCCCCTTCCGCCCGATGAGGTGCGCGAGGAGCGACTCATGGCCGCCATCAACGCCCTCTCCACGTACAACCTAAGTAACTCGCGGCTTGACCGCAGCCACCACCGCGATCTGCGCCACGTGGCATGCGCCGTGTATGTCCGCATGGCGCGCTACTATAACACGCACCGAAAGACCGGCATCGTAGCGAGCTTGTTTGGGGAGGAGACGGCCATGCCCTACACCATGTTTGCCTCGGCCGTATTCTTTGCGCCCGAGCGCCACGAGGACTGCGAATACCGCCTGGATCCCATCCACATCTACCGTTGCCAAAACGGCTTTTGGGAATGTATGCGTATCCATGGTAGTAGGCAAAAGAGCAGCAAGCTCGGTGAAATGATGCGCGCCTGCGACCAACGCCTGCGCCTGGCGCTGGACCCCGCCCATCCCCTTAAGGAAGAAAAGGTCCCCAAATATATGGCCAAGATTATCGATGACGAGATTGTGGCATGGCTTTCGTGGGACGCCGTACACCAGCCCGTCAAGATCGATATCGACCTGACTCAGCTGGGGCACATTCGGAGCGCCGCTGCGCAAACGCGCGAAGCACTTTTAATCGACGAAGAGCGCGAGGACGGCGCACCTGTGGAAGCCGAGGCAGCGGACTCAGGGCAACCGGAAGCCGAGCCCGTAGCCGACGCGATTGTCGAGGCGGTCGCGGCACCCATTCGGCAGGACGAGACCGACGAGCCAACCATATCCACCGAACAGTTTGGTGTCGTGGCACCGCTTCTCGCGCCGACGCCCGCGTTCGCAGCTGTTGCGCCCGCTGACGCCACGAACGAACTCACGCCTGCCGCAGACGCCTATCTCCGCGCGCTGCTCGAGCACAACGCAGTACAGGCGGAATCGGCGGTAGTGCAATCGGGGCAGAGCGAGGACATGCTCGTCGACAGCATCAACGAGGCGCTCTTTGACCTGGTGGGCGACACCGTAATTGAATTTAGCGCGGCAGGGCCGCAGATTATCGAGGACTACGAAGCAGACGTGAGAGGATACCTAGACCATGAGTGATACCGCATCCGCAGCGCCCCGTGTACCCAAACGCGTCGCCGCCGTTATCCTTAACTCGCTCAAGGGCGGCGTGGTCCCGCGCATCGGCCTTCCCTATATCACCGTGGGTCGCGAGGTCGAGATTCGCGCCCTGCTCACCGATTTGAGTCTCATCGCCGATGGCGGCGCGAGCTTCCGCTTCTTAGTCGGTCGCTACGGCGCCGGCAAGAGCTTCTTGCTTCAGACCATCCGAACGCATGCCATGGGCGAGGGATTCGTCGTCGCTGATGCCGACCTTTCCCCTGAGCGCCGCCTGCAGGGCGGTCAGGGACAGGGCCTTGCCACCTACCGCGAGCTCATCCGCAACATATCGACCAAGACGCGCCCTGAGGGCGGTGCGCTCAACCTTATTCTGGATCGCTGGGTCGCCTCGTGCGCCGACGTCGACGAGTCGGTCGTCAATGCCCAACTGGCCCCGCTCGAGGAGATGGTCCACGGCTTCGACTTCACCCGCATGCTCCGCCGCTATCGCACGGCCGTATCCGAGGGCGACGAAGAAGCCATGAGCCGCGTGACCAAATGGATCCGCGGCGAATACCGCACCAAGAGCGAGGCACGCGCCGAGCTGGGCTCCTCAACCATCATCAGCGATGACGACTGGTACGACTACGTCAAACTCATCGCGCGTTTTTTGGTTTGCAGCGGCTACAAGGGCATGCTGGTGCTCATCGACGAACTCGTGAATCTGTATAAGATTCCCAACGCTATCACGCGCCAGTACAACTACGAGAAGATCCTGACCATGTACAACGACACACTTCAGGGCAAGGCGCAGTACCTGGGCATGATTATGGGCGGCACGCCAACCTCCATCGAAGACCGCCGCCGCGGCGTGTTCTCCTACGAGGCTCTGCGCAGCCGACTCGCTCAGGGTCGCTTTGCGCGCGAGGACCTTAAGGACATGCTCGCGCCCATCATCCGTCTGCAGCCACTCACCTACGAGGAGCTGCTGGTGCTGATCGAAAAACTCATGCAAATTCACGCCGGCTACTTTGGCTGGACGCCCACGCTTACCGAGAACGACTTGGTGGACTTCCTCAAGATCGAGTTCGGTCGCGTGGGAGCCGACACGCATCTGACGCCGCGTGAAGTCATTCGTGACTTTATCGAGCTGCTCGACATCCTATGCCAAAACCCCGACGCCAACGTGGCCGAGCTGCTGCAAAGCGTCGGCGGCGACGCGCTGGCGACGGCAGCCGCAACAGGTGACACCGATACCGCAGGCGGCGACCGTAACTTCGCCGAATTCACCATCTAACCTGCCAAAAAGGGACAGGTTTATTTTGGCAGGTTTTATCTGGGCAAATGTTGAAGCAGTCATGCAGCAAGCCGTTGCCAGCCGCGCTGAGAGATTCGCTTTTGAAAGGAGGCCCCGTGAACGCCTTTGACCGCTACGCCCCATTTATCCAAGACTTCATCTACTCCCACGATTGGGAGAGCCTACGCTCTATCCAGGTTGCAGCAGCTGATGCCATCTTTAACACGCAAGATAATGTGCTCCTGACGGCATCCACGGCTTCCGGCAAAACCGAGGCAGCCTTCTTTCCCATCCTGACCGAGTTTTGGGAGAACCCGCCCGCGAGCGTGGGTGCCCTCTACATCGCCCCCCTCAAAGCGCTCATCAACGACCAATTCGTCCGCCTCAACGACCTCTGCGAAGAAGCCGATATCCCCGTCTGGCACTGGCATGGCGATGTCTCACAATCACACAAGGCCAAGCTCATCAAAAAACCGAGCGGCATCTTGCAGATTACACCCGAGTCACTCGAAGCGCTCCTGATCCATAAGCATATGGCGATCCCGCGCATGTTTTGCGACCTGCGCTATGTGGTCATCGATGAGGTCCACTCGCTCATGCGCGGCGACCGTGGCGGGCAGACGCTCTGCCTTATCGAGCGACTCTCGCGCATGGCCGGCGTGCAGCCTCGCCGCATTGGCCTTTCGGCCACCATCGGCGACCCCGAGCGCACGGGTACCTTCCTCTCACGGGGAACGGGGCGCGACTGCGTTATCCCCCGCTTTGAAGAACCGCGCCACGTGTGGCGCATCTCCATGGAGCACTTCTACAACTCGGGTCCCCAGGCACAGCAGCGGGGATTCATGGGCACAGGCCCTCAAGAGGCCGAAGTGCTTGCGTGCGAGCGCATCGAGGCGGCGGCGTCCGCGGCACTGCCCGCCGGCGCCCAAGACATGCGTCACAGCGGACAGCTCACACAAGAGGAGCGCCGTCAACGTCGCGAGCGGGCACGTGGCAAGGCCGCTCCCAAGGACCGCCAAGCTTCCTCGGCCCCCGAGGGCGAAGTCGACATCCCCCAAGCACCCGAACAGGCATTACTCAACCCCACCGACACGGCACCAGACAACGCCGACCCCGGCATGGGCTATATCTTCGAACACACCCGCGGGCGCAAGTGCCTGGTCTTTGCCAACTCGCGCGAGGAGGCAGAGGCCGTATGCTCCATGCTGCGTAGCTACTGCGAGAGCCGGCACGAGCCCGACCGCTTCCTCATCCACCACGGTAATCTTTCGGCATCGCTGCGCGAGACGGCAGAAGAGCTCATGCGCGATGAGGAGCAGGCACAGACAACCGTCACCACCTCTACGCTGGAGCTCGGTATCGATATCGGCCGCTTGGAGCGTGCCTTCCAGATCGACGCGCCGTTTACCGTCAGCTCCTTTTTGCAGCGAATGGGCCGCACGGGACGCCGCGATCTTCCGCCCGAGATGTGGTTTGTCATGCGCGAGGAAGAGCCCGAGCCGCGCACGATGATGCCCGAGACCATTCCGTGGAAGCTCTTGCAGGGCATCGCGCTCGTACAACTCTATCGCGAGGAAAAGTGGGTCGAGCCGCCCGAGCTCGATCGACTCCCCTATAGCCTGCTCTACCACCAGACTATGTCGACGCTTGCCAGCACCGGAGAGCTCACGCCGGCAGAGCTTGCCCAACGCGTGCTCACACTCAGCTATTTCCATCGCATCTCGGCCGATGACTATCGCATACTGCTGCGTCACCTCATTAAGATCGACCATATCCAGGTCATCGAGGGCGGTGGGCTCATTGTGGGTCTCGCGGGCGAGCGCATCATTAACAACTTTAAGTTCTACGCCGTATTCCAGGAAAACGAGGAGTTCACTGTTCGCAGCGAGTCGGCCGAGTTGGGCACAATCGTCAATCCCCCACCGCCCGGCGAGCGCATCGCCATCGCCGGACACTGCTGGATTGTCGAGGAAGTGGACTGGAAGCGTCATACCGTCTTTGCCACTCAGGTCAAGGGCCGTGTGCCGGCTTACTTTGGCGATTGCCCCGGCGACATCAACACGCATGTGCTCGAGCGCATGCGTAAAGCGCTCAACGAACATGCCGCGTATCCGTACCTTATGGGTAACGCGCGGGCCCGCTTGGCGCAGGCTCGCCATACGGCCGAGATTTCGGGCGCGGGAACCAAGCCGCTCATTAACCTGGGCGGCGACACCTGGGTGCTCTTCCCCTGGTTGGGAAGCTACGCCTTTTTGGCGCTCGAGCGCATGCTCAAGATTAAATGTGCCGCGGAGCTGGGCCTTCGCGGACTCGACCCTTCACGCCCGTACTTTATGCAGTTTAAGATGAAGGCCGACGAGGAGACGTTCTTTGAGGTACTCGCAGCCGAGGCCAAGAAGGACTTCGATCCCATCGAGCTCGTCTATCCCGGCGAGGTGCCTTATTTTGATCGCTACGACGAGTACGTTCCCGAGGAGCTCGTGCGCAAGGGCTTCGCCGAAGGCGTGCTTGACATCGAGGGCATGAAGCAGCGCGTCCTCAGCTGGCGCGACCACGCCTAAGACCAGTCCTTTTTGGGACGGGGAGACTTACTTGTCGTGAAGGACGATGCCGAGGAAGTCGGTGTCGAAGGGCACAGCTTCGGCAAAGGCGTAGTCGCCGTCGCTGGCGATGAGCAGATAATTCTCCTCGCCGCCGAACTCTGCATCGCCACATGGGACCACCCAAGCATGGTCGAACACCTCAAGCGCCGTGGCGGCACAGTCGCGCAGGAACGTCACATCGCTCCCCTCGTCTGCGCTCACGATATTGGCCACGTAGATACCCCCGGGGTTCAGGCTGCCCCGCACCAGGCGCAGCGCCTCAACGGTCGCCAGCCCGCGCACGGGCTCGGCACCGCCAAAGCAATCGCTCACGACCACGTCGTAGCGACGATGGCCCACGCTCGTCACACCCAAATACGAGCGAGCCTCAGCGGTTATCACCCGCAGGCGATCGCCCGCCGCGCGCTCCAGCTCGTCTAGGTAGAACCAGCGGCGCGCCAGGCGCGTAATCTCGGCATCGTACTCAATGACGTCCATGCGCAAGCTCTCGTGCGACATCAGCGCGAACTTGGGATAGGCAAACCCACCGCCGCCCAGCATAAGCATACGGTCGATGCCGTGACCATAAGCGTCGCGCATCACATCCTCGGACTCAAACACGTCGTCAAACGCACGATAGTACGCAAAGACGGGCTCCGCCCAACGCTCGCCAATGTAGCTTGCGCTTTGGTAGACGCCGCCTTGCACCAACACGCGAATCTCATCGCCGCCCTCATCGTGCACGCGTTTCACACGCGCCAACCCATTGCGGGTTCGCGCAACCTGCAGACAGGCAGCACGAACAGCGACGGCGGCCGCACCAAGCGCCGCGGCTCCCAGAGCAACGCCGGCAACGACGCCGGCAGAAACACTCGGCTTGTTCATCTAGAGCTCCTTTTGCAGATAGAGTCCGTGGTCATAAAAACCCAAATGGCGATAGTACTCGCGCGTACCGATCGCGCTTATCACGTTGATGTGCGTATAGCCCGCATCCAGGGCAATCTCGCACGCACGCTCAACGAGCAAACGCCCCAACCCGTGATGCTGCGCCGCCTGGCCTTGATCCCCCACGCGCGCCGCCATGCCATACACGTGCACCTCGCGAATCATCGCCTCGTCCGGCGCCGTCGGCAACTCATCCGCATGCGCGGCAACAAACGAATGGTCGGGCAGCGACAACCGCAAAAAGCCCGCGATTTTGCCCTGCGGCGTCATCCACTGCAAAAAACGCTCGCGCGTCACCGGCGTCTCGTACGCCACTTCCTCGTCAAGGGTCAGCTCATGCAAGTCGGCGCCCGCCGTGCTAATCTCGCGATAGCGGATCTCGCGCACCGTCGCGCCTTCCCCACGAGCCGCCAGGCGGTTCTCAACGAGCTGACGCAGGTTGGGCTTCTTGTTGCCCACCATGATGTCGTCGGAGCTAAAGTCGCGAATCATGCGGCTGATGCGGCAGAACGCCGGCGTCACCACGATGTCATCGGCCAGCACATCGAGCAGCTCTTCCTCGGTATAGGGACGCCACTCGCCACGTTCATAGCAACCCACCAGACGCGAGCCCTCGATGAGCGCACACGGGTAGACCTTGACCTCGTCGGGCATAAAGGCGCCCTCGGTCATAAAGCGCTCGTAATCGCGCTTGTCCCCCTCGGGCGTGGCGCCCAGCAGGTTAAGCATAAAATGCGCATGGATCTTAAAGCCAAACAATCGTGCAAGCGAAAACGCCCGCTCGATCTGAGCCACCGAAATGCGACGCTCGTTGATATCGAGCAGGTGCTGGTCGAGACTCTGGATGCCCATCTGGATCTTGGTGCAGCCCAGGCGGCGGATGAGCGTAAGCGCCTGCGGCGTTACGGCATCGGGGCGCGTCTCGATAACGAGGCCCACCACGCGATGCTTCGCCGTCTCGTTGATGCGCTGCTGACGCTCGAGCTCCTCCATCGTGGCCGTCTGCCACTCGGCGACCTCGCCCCACGGCGTACCGGGTCCGTACAGACGACGCACCGCGCGGTTATAGCCACCCACGGCAGCATCCACACGACCTTGCTCGTCGGCAACGCCGGCCGCAAGCTCATCCTCGTCTGTCGCAATGCCGGCAGCCCGATAGCGCTCGCGACGCTCTGTTACCACCGGCGGCAGGGCATCGGCGGGAGCGTCATCGAGCAGGCGCCCTGCCTCGGCACGGCTGATGCCCGGACGCGCCAACATGGGGTTGGCCGCCACGCCCGCCACCGCATCGTCATTGAGCGCGCGGAAGAGCTCCGACATAAACCATATCTGATACCCTTGCGGATAGTCGCTCCAGGTACCGCCAAGAACGATAAGCTCGATCTTGTCGGTCGCATGCCCCATCTGCGAAAGCGCGGTCAGACGAGCGCTCACCTGCAGATACGGGTCAAAGCAATTTTGTTCCGCACGGGCACACGCCGGCTCGGCGTGCAGATAGCTTTTGGGCATGCGCAGGTCGTTGGGGCAAAACAGGCAATCGCCCGAGCACGGCCACGGCTTGGTGATGACGGTAATGGTTGCCACGCCCGAAGCCGTGCGACGAGGCTTCATACGCAGCACCTGCAGCAGTTGACGTTCCAGCTCGGCATCGACATTCCACCCAGCCCAACGAGCCGGCTCCTCACGTTTAACCCGCTGGTAGAACGGCAGCAGACGGCGCTTGGCCAAATCGCGTTTGTCGGCACCCTCACGGCGCGCCTCGGCATGTATCAGTTTGACGAGCGCTTTGTCATCCACGGTCTCGCCGCGACGCAGAGCCTCGAGTATGTTCAAGATAATCTGTTCCATGCCCCCATTGTAAAGGCAAAGGCGCCGGAGCCGATCTCGGCTTCGGCGCCTTCATCAAACAGCGCGTCTATATCTTCGCCTAGGCTTTCGTCTGCCTCAATACTCCGAATCAAACGACATGTCGCCCGAACCGACCTCAAAACGATACGTGGCAGACTTGTCACCGTTATCGAATTCAAAATTCAAAATGGTCTCGCCGTCGTAGCCAAGCGGAAGGAAATCGCTCTCGAAGTCGCCGCTGCCCAAGGTGAGGCTCGCCTTAAAGCCCGTCGAGTTCGGAACCGTCATCTCCACATCGCCCGAGCCCGCGCTCACGTCCATCGACTTCGCGGGGGCCTGGTAGAGCTCGAACGTCACATCGCCCGACCCGACCTCAGCGCTGAGCGCATCAGTCACGCTGCCCGTAAACTCTACATCTCCCGCACCCAGGAAAAGGTCGAAACCATCACAGATGACACCGGCAATCTGCAGATCACCCGAGCCCACGTGCGCGTTGACTCCCTTCAGATGTTCGGCAACACGGCGCGGCAGCTCAACCGTAACCGAGCGGTCAATCGCCTTACCGTCATCACTTCCAAACTGAGAAACTTTGAGCGTCGAGTCCTCGACGGATGCGATGTTTTGCGTCGCGGCCTTGGAGGCATCCATACCATTGGCAACGCGTCCCCGCTCGATAACGCGAACCTTGTTGCCATCAACAACCTTGACGTCCACCGTAGCCGCATCGATATCGAAATCGAGGTAGCGAAACTCATCAGCATCAAAGGTCGCACTCGAAAGTTGCTGAGGCCGAGCGGAATAGTTACCGCTATCCAAGAGATCATCGTCGTCAAACATATCGTCAAAATCAGACA